>JAUIEF010000202.1 GCA_030428785.1 bacterium | reverse complement strand
GACCGCAGCCTCGACCGCGGCGCGGGCGCCCGCCAGGCGCTCGCCGACGAGGTCGGCTTCCGCCCCGAGCGCCAGGCCGCCGCGCGCTCCCTGCGACGCCGCGGCGCCGAGCGCCACCCGGGCGACGCGGACCTCGCGCTCTCCCTCGCCGTCGACCTCATGGTCGCCGGGCAGTACGCCGAGGCGGAGGCGGCCGTCGAGGGCCTGCCCGCGCCGGTGCCCGCGCGGCTCGCGCCCGAGATCTTCGCGGTGCACGCGCGCGTCGTGCTCCTCCAGGGCCGCACCGAGGAGGGGCTCGAGGTGCTGCGCGACCTGCTGCGCCGTTCGCCCGCGGACGGCTTCGCGCTCGACATCCTCATGGAGGCCTGGCTGGAGCGCGGCGAGCTCGAGGACGCGGAGGTCGCCGGGCACCTGCGCCGCGCGCTCCGCGAGCTGCCGTTCGGACGCACACGGCAGAACGTCGAGCTCGCGCTGCGCGAGATCGAGGCGCGCGCCGAGCAGGCCGACGTCGAGGGTCCGCCCGCGCCCGCCGGGCGCTAGCCTCCCGGGCGTCGTCGTGCGCACGGAGCCCGACGGGCGCCGTCAACCGAGTTCGAGCGCCTCCTCCACGCGCGCCACGACGCCGTCGGCGTCCTCGTCCGGCGCGACGTCGACCCATCGGATCTCCGGGAAGCTCGCGAGGAAGATGCGCTGCTTGCGCACGAGCTGCCGCGTGCGGACCGCGACCCGCTCGCGGGCGTCCGCCTCGGGGAGCTCTCCCGCGAGGACGGCGAGCGCCTCGGCGTAGCCGATCGCGCGGCCCGCCTCCTTGGCGAAGGGCGCGCGCGACGCGAGCATCGACACCTCGTCGAGCAGGCCGTCGTCGAACATGCGGCCGACGCGTTCCCGGAGCCGGCGCTCGTGGTGCGCCGTCGCGTGGCGGAGCGCGGCGACGACGAAGCGGCCGTCGATCGGGGGCCGCGTCTCCTCGGCCTGCCACTCGGAGAGCGGCCGACCCGTGAGCCGATGGACCTCGAGCCCGCGCACGAGCCGGCGCTTGTCGCCGGGCAGGATGCGCGCCTCGAGCACCGGGTCCACCGCGGCGAGCTCGCGGCGGAACGCGTCCTCGCCCGCCGCGGCCCACAGGGCCTCGAGCTCCGCGCGCACGACGTCGTCCCCCGGCGGGCCCGGGAACAGACCGCGCAGGAGCAGCCGCAGGTAGAGCGGCGTGCCGCCCGCGAAGAGCACCGGACCGTCGCCGTCGTCCACCGCGGACCGGGCGTCCTCCGCCCAGCGCCCGGCGGAGTAGACCTCGTCGTGGCCCGCGAGGTCGAGCAGCCCCCAGTCGAGCTCGTCGACGAGCGCGCGCGGCGGCTTGTCCGTGCCGATGTCCATGCCCCGGTAGACCTTCATGGAGTCCATGGAGAGCGGGCGCACGCCGTGCCGCCGCGCGAGCGCGGCCGCGACGGTCTTCTTCCCGCTCGCGGTCCCGCCCACGAGCACGCGGTGCGTCAGCGTGCGCACGGCCTCACCACGGACACGGCGAAGGCGTCTTCGCGGAAGTGCTCCGCGAGCCGCCGGTCGAGCTCCTCGGCGGTGATCTGCTCCACGAGGTCCAGCGCGGCGAACGGCTGCAGCCCGTGGAAGTGGTCGGTCATGAGGCCGAAGGCGACGTTCTCGGTGGAGTCGAGCGAGCGCAGGAGCTGGCCGTAGATCTTCTGGCGCACGCGCTTCAGCGCGTCGGTGCCGAGCCCGTCGCGGCGCGCGCGGACGAGCGTCTCGCGCAGGCGCGCCTCGAGCGCCTCGGGGTCGTCCGTGTCGCCGCCGAGCATCGAGAAGCCGAAGCCCGGCTCGCCCGAGTACGACGCGGAGAAGCTCTCGTCGACGAGGCCGTCGGCGTAGAGCGACTCGAAGGTCGTCGTCGCGCGTCCGAAGAGCGCGTCGAGCACGATGCGCGTCGCGAGCTGTCGCCGCGCGACGTCGAGCGGGCCGCCGCCGAGCACCGTCTCCTTGACGCCCATGAGGAAGCGCGGGCGCGAGACCGCCAGCTCCTCCTCGTGACGGTCGCGCACGGGGAGCAGCGGCTCGTCCGACGTGCCGCGCACGTGGGGCGCGAGCGGGTCCTCGGGGCGCGCGGCCTGGTCCTCCTCGACGATCGCCGCGACGACCTCCGGGTCGAGCGCGCCGGACACCGTGAGGCACATGTTGCGCGGGTGGTAGAAGAGGTCGTAGCAGCGGCGGAGCGTCGCGGCGTCGATCTCGGCGATGGACTCCACCGACCCGGCGATGTTGTCGCGCACGGGGTGCTTCTCGTAGAGGCAGCCGAGCAGCCCGAAGAAGATGCGCCAGTCCGGGTCGTCGTCGTACATCCGGATCTCCTGCGCGATGATCCCCTGCTCCTTGCGGACGAGCTCGTCCGTGAACCAGGGGTCCTGCACGAAGGAGAGGAGCAGCCGCAGGCACGCGTCCGGCGCGTCGGTGGTCGAGAAGAGGTACGTCGTCCCGCAGAAGCCCGTCATCGCGTTCGTCGACGCTCCGAGCACGCTGAAGCGGTCCGAGACGTCGCCCTGCGCGTCCTCGAAGAGCTTGTGCTCGAGGAAGTGCGCGAGGCCCTCCGGCACGGGGACGCCGCGCGCGTCGCCCACGCGGTCGACGGAGCCGAAGTTCGTGCCGAGCGCCGCGAAGGTGCCGGCCGAGTCGGGCCGCGGGTTCACGAGGACGCGCAGCCCGCGGCAGGAGTCGCCGGCGAGCACCGGCTCGGACAGGCCGTTCGCGAGGGGCTCGAGCTTCACGGGGTCCTCCCTCGGAGCGCGTACACGGTGTCGAGGCGGCAGCCGGCGGCGACGGCCGCGACGTCGTCGGGCGTCACGGCGTCGAGCTCGGCGAGCGCGCGGGCCGGGTCGGTGGCCCGCCCCGTCATGAGCCCCGCGAGCCGCAGCCCCATGAGGCCGGCCGGCGAGTCCGCGAGCGCCACGAGCCGGCGACGCTGCGCGCGCACGGAGAGCTCGAACTCCTCCCGGTCGACGCCGTCCCGGCCCAGCCGCAGGAGCTCCTCGACGACCGTGTCGCGCACGGCGTCCAGGTGCTCGTCGTCGACGCCGGCCTGCACGACGAGCGTCGCGCTGTCGAGGAGCGCCGACGCGCTGCAGCCGTACGCCATGCCGTCCGCCTCGCGCACGCGCTTGAAGAGCCGCGAGTGCGAGCCGCCGCCGAACACCAGCGACGTCACGGTGCACGCGGCGCCGGGCAGGCGCTCGCGCGGCAGACGGAAGCCGAGGCACAGCCGACTCTGAGCGAGCGGCTGCTCCTCCTCGACGACCTGCACGTCGCGATCCGGGAGCGCGGGCGGCGGGCCGGCGGCGCGCGGCGCGGGGCGCGCCTCGACGCCGGACAGCCGGCGCGCGGTCTCGTGCGCCTGCTCGGGCGTCACGTCGCCGACGATCATGAGCCGCACGGGCGCGGCCTCCCGCACGTGGTCCCACGCGGCGTGCACGTCCGGCTCGTCGAGCGCGCGCGCGACCGACGCCTCGCCCCACGAGTGCTGCGCGTGCGGCCCGCCCGCGTGCATCGTCTCGACGAGCCGGCGGTACGCGTAGAGCGGCTTGTCGTCGGCGAGGCTCTCGATGGCCCGCGCGAGATTCGTGCGCTCCTGCGCGAGGTGCTCGGCGCAGAGCCGCCCGCCGACGAGCGGCGGCGCGTGGAGCACCTCGGCGAGCAGGTCGAGCACCCGCGGCAGCAGCGGCCCGTCGAGGGAGTAGCGGTCGGCGATGGTCTCCGCACCGAACCGCAGCACCTGGCGTCCGCCGTGCGCCGTGACGGACGCGAGGAGGTCCGTGTTGTAGAGCTCCTCGCAGCGGGCCGAGAGCGCGGCGAGGTCCGGGTACGTGGCCGTCGCCCGGGTGAGCAGGTCGGGCAGGACGGCGCGGGCGGTGCGGCCGGCGTCGAGGGGGGCCTCGACGAGCCAGTGCAGGTGCACCGCCTTGAAGCGGCTCGTCCGCAGGAGGTGGACCTCCACCCCGCCCGGGGAGCCGACCAGGGTGAGGGAGTCGTCGGGGCTGGCGGAGAGGCGCGTCACGGAGATGCGGGACGATAGCGGATGGCCGGACCCCAGACGAGGCGGATTGGCCGTTTGCTCCGGGCACTCCGGACCGCATAATCCCCAGTGTGCAAGGTGTCCAGACAGCCCAGACGGCTGTGGCCTCCCTGCGAGCCTGTCCCCGTCCGTGGCTGATCGGCGTGCTGCATGTGCCGGCCCTGCCCGGGGCCCCGGGGGCGCGCGTCCCGATCGACGACGTGGTCCGCCGCGTCGTCGAGGACGCGACCCTGCTCCAGGACACGGGCTTCACCGCCCTCCTGGTCGAGAACTTCCACGATGTGCCCTTCCCCGCCGGAGACGCGGCTCCCGAGACCATCGCCTCGATGGCCGTGGTCACGCGTGCCGTGCGGGAGGCCGTGGAGATCCCCGTCGGCGTCCAGGTGTTGCGCAACGACGCCCTCGCCGGGCTCGGCATCGCCGTCGCCACGGGAGCGTCCTTCGTGCGGGTGAACGTGCTCGCCGGGGCCGCCGTGACCGACCAGGGGCTCGTCCAGGGCTGCGCCGACGTCCTGTTGCGACGTCGCGCGGCGCTGGGCGCGGACGACGTGATGATCCTCGCGGACGTCGACGTGAAGCACGCGACGTCCCTCGATTCGAGACCGCTCGTCGAGCGGGCCGCCGACCTGGCGACCCGCGCCGGTGCCGACGCGGTCCTCGTCACGGGGCGCGCCACCGGCGCCCCCGTCGACCTCGACGAGCTGGCCGAGGTGAGCCGGGCGGTCGCACCCGTCCCGGTCCTCGCCGCCAGCGGGACCACACCGGACTCCTTGCGTGCCACCCTCGACCGCTGCGCCGGCGCCCTCGTCGGCAGCGCGCTCGAGGACGAGACGACGGGGCGGATCGACCGGGTCCGCGCCGTCACCTACCGAGAGCGCACGACTCGATGAGCCAAGACCCCGTCCGCCACGCGGACACGATCATCTTCCCCGCGAGCCTCGACCCCAAGGCCGTCTCCGTCGTCCGCCGCCTCCACGAGGCCGGCTACGAGTCCTATCTCGTCGGCGGGTGCGTCCGGGACCTGTTGCTCGGCCACATCCCCAAGGACTTCGACGTCTCGACCGAGGCGCGGCCGCGCCAGATCCGGCGCGTGTTCCGCAACTGCCGCGTCATCGGGCGACGGTTCAAGCTCGCGCACGTGCACTTCGGCGAGCAGATCATCGAGGTCGCGACCTTCCGGCGGAACCCGTCGGAGAGCGACTCGGACGGCGACGGCGGCGACGACGACCGCGACGCCGACTCGGACGACCTGCTCATCACGCGGGACAACGAGTACGGCACGGCCCAGGAGGACACGGTCCGCCGCGACTTCACCATCAACGCGCTGCTCTACGACGTGCTCACGGACGAGGTCATCGACTACGTCGGCGGCGTCGAGGACATCGGGCACCGCATCCTGCGCACGATCGGCGACCCGGCCATCCGCCTCGCCGAGGACCCCGTGCGCATGCTGCGCGCCGTGAAGTTCACGGCGCGCCTCGGACTGAACCTCGAGCCCGGGCTCGACGCCGCCATGCGCGAGCACGCGGAGCTCATCACGCGCAGCGCGCCGCCGCGCGTGCTCGAGGAGATCTACAAGCTGCTCACGTGCGGCCGGGCCGGGCGCGCGCTCGAGATGCTGCTCGAGTTCGGGCTCCTCGAACAGCTCATGCCGGAGCTCGCCGACCACTGGCGCGACCGCCCCGAGGCGCTCGTCCGGCTGGGCGAGGCGCTCGACCGCGTCGATCGCGCGCAGCGTCGCGTCGGCAACGCCTTCCTGCTCGCGATGCTCTTCCACGACGTGTGGCGCGAGCAGCTCGAGGGCGAGGAGCGCGTCGACCCGCTGCTCGCCGCCCGGGAGCTCCTCGCGCCCGCGGCGCAGCGCATGAACATCCCGCGGCGCGACGTCTCCACCGCCGCGCAGATGCTGCTCAACCAGTCGCGGCTCGAGCGCACGCGACGCGGCCGGCGCTTCCGCATGGCGGACTTCCTCGCGCGGGAGACGACGGTGCAGGCCATCGACCTGCTCTACGTGCGCTGCCTCGCGGGGCTCGCCGACGACGAGTGCCACGCACGCTGGGCGCTGCGCCTCGTCGAGGCGCGCGGGGTCGACGAGATGCCCGGCGCCCCGGCGCAGGAGGAGGCCGCGAGCGACGACGGCGATGACCGGCCCCGGAAGCGACGCCGCCGCGGCGGTCGTCGGCGCTCGAGCTCCCGGCGCCGCGGAGGACGGGGACGCGGGTCGTCGGACGACGGCGAACGCGCCCGCGACGACGACCCCCGGAGCGAGGACGCCCCGACCGACGACGACACGGCCCGTGACGACGGCGAGGCTCGCGACGACGAGCGGACCGACGAAGACGGCGCGCCCCGCCGCAAGCGGTCCCGCCGCGGTCGCGGCGGCCGCGGTCGGCGCGGGACGTCGACCGCGGGCGAGGCGGACGCGGACGGGAGCCCGGCGGACGACGAGCCGTCGGACGACGCCGAGCCCGCGGCCGCCGGCGACACGGACGAGGCGCCGGCGCGCCCCGCGCCCCGCGCGGCCACGTCGACCGGCGCCGCGACCGAGCCGACCGAGGCACGGCGCGGACTCCGTGGACGCGTGCGGGCGCTGCTCCGCAAGGTCATCGGGACACCCGATGAGGGCGAGGCCGCGTCCTTCGCCTCGACCGACGGCGCGCCCACGGCGCCGCTCGCGGAGGCGAGCGCGGAGGCGGCGCACGCCGCGGACTCCGAGCCGGCGGAGACCGAGGACACCCCCGCGCCCCGCTCGCGGAGGCGCCCCGCCCCGCGCGACGAGGGCGCCGAGGAGCCCGCGGACGCGACGACCGACGAGCCGGCCGAGACCGGCGGGTCCGCCGACGACGACTCCGACGACCGGACGAGCGACCGACCGCGACGTCGACGCCGCGGCGGACGGCGCCGCTCCCGACGCGGTTCGGGCAGCCGCGCCGCCCAGGACGGCGAGGCGAAGGCGGAGCCCGCCGCGGACGACGCCGAGCGCAAGACCGAGGGCGGTGACGACGACGCAGGATCAGGATCCGGCGGCTCGGGGCGACGTCGCCGGGGACGCTCCGGACAGGGCCGCGGCGAGCGCAAGAAGGCCCGCGCGAAGTCCGGCGGCAAGCGCGCGTCCGGTGACGGCTCGGGCGGCGGCCGCAAGCGCTCCTCCCGCTCCGGCGGCGCCAAGCGCACGACGAAGAAGGGCGGGAAGTCCAAGGAGAAGGAGACCGCCGACAGCTCGTCGCCCCAGCAGCGGCACCCCGAGGACGTCGAGGACATGTTCGACTGGTGACGTCGCGGGCGCCCGGACGACGCGCCCGCGCCTCCGCGCCCCCGCCCGCTAGTGCGGGTTGAACGTCAGCTCGTCGTAGCGGAAGCAGTCCTGGCAGGCGAGCGCGTCGAGCCCGTGCACGACCGCGCGGCGGTCCGCGCGACGCACCTCGAACGCGTGGCCCTGCCGCAGGTTCACGGTGCGCGTGTCGTTGTCGTTCACGAGCACGCCCGGACCTCGCGTGACCTCCACGCGCACGACGCTCTCGCCGGGCACGATGAGCGGCTCGCGGTCGCGGCGCGTGCAGTTGTTGAACGCGATGCCGAGCCCGTGCTCGAAGCTGCGCCGCGTGATCGTCGCGAAGTAGCCGGTGCTGCCGAAGGGCGTGGCGAGCACGAGCCCGTCGCCCGTCGTCTCGGCGCCGACCTCCTCGCCGTCGACGTACAGCCGGAAGCGCAGCGCGAGCGCCGGGTTGTCGTTGCGGAGGACGACGTCGTTGAGGGCCTCGAAGCACGCGGAGCCCAGGCGGCACTCGAGCATCGTGAGTTCGGACCGCTCGAGCTCGCCGGAACGGAAGCGACCGAGGATCACGCCGAGCTCGTGGTGCTCGCAGAGCCGCGCCGATCGACCGATGCGCGCCGGGAGCTTGGGCACGGCCGGGAACATCCGCTCCGCGCGCAGCAGGGTGCCGTCGCCGCCGTGGCAGAGCACGACGTCGGGGGCGCGGCCGACGACCTCGAAGCCGGCGGCCTCCGCGCTCGCCACGGCGTGCTCGCGGTCGTCGCCGACGACGGCCATGCGCGTCCCGTTCATCGTGCCGCGCCCTCCGCCGCGCGCGCGGACGCCGCGGGCACGTCGTCGCCCGTGAGCGTGCCGAGCACCATGTCGTGGACGTCGGCGTGCCGCGGCGTCGGCGACGCGGGGCGCGGGACGCCGGGCGTGCCGATCGCCACCGGCCACAGCGCGCGGTCCGTCGGGCGGTGGCCGTGGCTGCCGCGCACGAGCGACGCGTCCAGCGGGATGACGTCGAGCAGGTTGCGGAAGCCGAGCTTGCGGGCGAGCAGCCGTCGCGCGATGCGCAGCTTCGCCGACGGCAGCGCCGGGTCGAGGAACAGCTCGACCGGGTCGTAGCCGGGCTTGCGGTGGATGTCGACGGTGCGCGCGAAGTCGGGCGCGCGAGCGTCGTCGAGCCAGTACGGGTAAGCGAACCACGCGTCCGGCGTCGACTCGAGGACGAGGTCGCCGGCGCGCGGGTGGTCGAGCCCCGCGGCGGCGCGCTCGGGGCCCTCGAGCACGCGCGCGACGCCCTCGAGGCCCTCCAGGAGCCGGCGGACGCCGGGCCGGTCGGCGGGGTCCGCGACGTACACGTGCGCGACCTGGTGGTCGCACACGGCGAAGGCCCGGCTGGCCCCGGCGTCGAGCGTCTCCCCCACGGACGCCTGCCAGAGCGCCGTGAGCAGACCGGCCTCGCGCAGCGCCCGGTTCGGGAACACGGGGCGGCTCACGGCGCCGATCCCGTACTCCGAGACGACGAGCACCTCCATCCCGGCGGCGCGCGCGGCGTCGACGAGCCGACCCGCCTCCGCGTCGACGAGGGCCGCGTGGGCCGCGACGTCCGGCCCGTCCGGCCCCTGCTGCTGGAGCACGTAGTCGAGGTGCGGGAGGTACGCCAGCAGGAGGTCCGGGCGGTCGTGCTCGAGCACGTCGAGCGAGGCGTCGGTGATCCAGCGCGTCGAGGTGATGTCCGCCGCCGGCCCCCAGAACCGGAAGAGCGGGAACGGGCCGAGGCGGGCCTCGAGGCGCGCGCGCAGGTCGTGGGGCGTCGTGTAGACGCCGGGGACCTTGCGTCCGTCGGCCGGGTACTCGGGCCGCGGCGTCACGGCGACGTCCGCCGACGAGTACATGTTGAACCACCAGAACATCTTGGCGACCCGCAGTCCGGGACGGGCCGCCCGGGCCGTCTCCCAGACCGGTCGCGCCTGGAGCAGCCGGTTCGACTGCCGCCAGAAGAGCACCTCGGAGAGCTCGTGGAAGTACCAGCCGTTGCCGACGATGCCGTGCCGCGAGGGGTCGACCCCCGTGAGCATGGAGGCC
>JAUIEF010000201.1 GCA_030428785.1 bacterium | reverse complement strand
GCGACCCCGAGATCGAGGAGCAGGAGGGCGACCTGCTCGGCTTCCGGATCCAGCCCGAGTCGGACCTCATGGCGCTCCGCAACCCCGACGGGACGTTCCAGCCCTACGGCGTGCTCGGCGGCTCCGTCGACGTGTCGGGCGGGTTCTTCCTCGTGGACACGGCGAGCGGACTCGGCGTCGACTTCCACGACTTCTCGATCGCGCCGAACGTCGTGCGCAACGACGGCCCCGGCGGCGAGCAGGACCCCGACTACTTCTTCCTGAGCCCGCACCACGACAAGGACTTCGACGCCTTCAAGCTCTGCTACGTGAAGGTCTACTTCCTCGACGGGCAGGGCTACCAGCCGCCGGACGGCGGCGGCGACCCGACGTCGGGCGGCAGCACGGGCGGGCACCAGCTCCCCGACCAGCTCCGCGTCAAGGCGTGGGACCTCATCGTCACGGAGCGGCTCGCGGCGGCGCTCGGGCGCCCGGACCTCACCGACATGATCCTCGGCTACGGCAAGGTCGAGGCCGACGTCGTCGAGTACACCGGCGAGTGGGAGCACCCGCACGGCCAGAACATCTTCACGCCCTTCCAGGGCGGCGACACGGCGGGCGCGGGCGCGGGCACCTTCCTCGACGTCAAGCTCGGCATCCTGAGCGGCATCAACCAGGTCGGGCGCGTCGGCACGTTCCCGAACGGTCGCGCCGGGCTCTCCATGGCGACGACGAGCTGCAACGTCGGCAACGTGAACGTCACCTGGCTCCAGGCGATGAACGAGGACCACCCCGGCATCGCGATGCAGCTCTTCCGCGAGGCGAACGGTCGCTTCGAGCAGGTCGGCGTGAGCTGGATCAAGCACGGCTTCTTCGCGTTGTCGAACAGCCAGTGCACGCCGTGCCAGAACCCGTCGCCGGGCACCTTCCTGGGCGTGGGCTGCTCCGACACCTACGGGTCGTCGAACAACGCCGACCGCTTCTGGCTCGGCCCGCGCGACGAGTGGCACGCCGACCGCGGCACCTGGACCTGCCTGGGCAGCTACTTCGACGGCACGCCCGTCGACTGCGTCCGGAGCACGACGGGCAGCGGCCTCAACCCGGTGGACCACCGACTCGAGGCCTTCGACTCCGACCTCGGCAACCCGGGCGCCCGCTACTTCTACGAGGCCATGTACCTCGTGAAGGGCGACCAGGACAAGGTGAACAACATCGGGTCACGCGAGTGCACGATGAACTGGAACGGGTTCTCGTGGCAGTTCACGACGCCCGGCGCGGGCAACCCGCTCGTCGAGGGCCCGGCGCTGCTGAACCGCTGGGGCGACGTCCGCACGGTCGCGGGCCTCGCGCCCGACGACGGCAACGTCGTGCTGAGCGGCACGGCCACCGACCTGGGCAACGGGCAGTGGCGCTACGAGTACGCGCTCTTCAACTGGACGCTCGACCGCAAGGTCGACTCCATCCAGTTCCCGGTCGTGGGCAACTCCCACAGCTACTACTTCCACGACATCGACGCGCAGGCCGGCAACGACTGGACCGTCTCCACCGCGGACAACCGCCTCACGTGGACCTTCCCCGGCGTGTTCCTGCCGGGCCACAAGGTCGCGGGCCCGCTCGAGTTCGGCACGCTCTACAACTTCGGGTTCACGAGCCCGCGCCCGCCGGTGACGCGCAACGCGGTGCTCGGCATCCACGACGCGGGTGACGGCGGCGACCTGCTCGCCGTCGAGACGATCGGCCCGTCGTTCCTCGAGCTCACGGCGACGGACGTCGCGCCGGCCGAGGGCCAGGGCATCGACGTGCAGATCCGCGGCGGCACGGACCTCGGGCTCGTGGCGGTGCTCGGGCTGAACGGGTCGCCCATCCCGCCGGTGTTCGTCGGCGGCCTCCAGCCGTTCGTCGCGGGCGAGGTCAGCCTCCCGGTCGTCGTGCCCGCGGGCGCGTCGGGCCTCACGGTCCAGGCCATCGCGGCCGACCTGGACGCGTCGCTGAACATCCACGCGCTGTCCAACCTCATGGACCTGGCGGTGCAGTAGGCCGCCCCACGGGGACGGACCCCGCGGTCCGCAGGACCGCGAAGCGGGCGCGCGTCGCGATCAGTAGTCGAGGCGCGCGCCCGTCGGCCCGTCGTGCGGGGGCTGCGGGACGTCCGGCGTGTGCTGCCCGAGCGCCGAGAGGAGTTCCGTGTACACGCCGATGAGCGGGTACGGGATGCCCTCGGCGAGCAGGTTCACCGACTCCTTCGGGTCCTGCAGCAGATCGAACATCGCGAGCAGCCGCGCGCCGCCCGCGTCGACGAGCTCGAGCAACTTGTAGCGGTCGCCGACGATCGCGCGCTCGGTGCGCGTCCACGGGCCGGGGCCGTTGGGCTCGAAGAACTCGGCGTACGCGTGCTCGCGCACCGGCGGGTGCGACGGGTCGAGCAGCAGCGGCATGAGCGAGACGGAGTCCTCGGGACGTTCGTCCTCGGGGAGCTCGACGCCGGCCATGTCGAGGATCGTCGCGAAGAGGTCCGTCGTGTTGACGGGCGAGTCCACGGAGCGCCCGAGTCCGACGACGTCGGGGCCCACGATGATGAGCGGCACGCCGATGCCGCCCTCGTAGAGCGTGCCCTTCGACTTGAACTCGAGGTCCTTGTCGGAGACGGCCTGGCCGTGCGTGCCGTTGTCGGCGACGAAGATGATCCACGTGTGCCGGAGCACGGGCCGCGGGATGCCGAGCAGTAGGCGCTCGATCTCGCGGTCCATCGCCTCGACCATCGCGCGGTGCTTGATGGCCTCGATGGACGCGCCGGTCGCCTTGATGGTGGTGAGGTCGTCCGGCGGCACGTGGAAGGGCGTGTGCGCGGCGTTGAAGGAGACCTGCACGAACCACGGCGCGGGGCCGAACCAGTCGATGACGGCGAGCGCGTCGTCCACGTGGTCGGTGGTCGAGTAGGCCGTCGCGCCGTACTGCACGTCGCCCTGCGGCGACGCGACGCTCTTCTCCCAGCCGAAGTACGCGCCGGGCGGCGAGTAGATGCCGCCGAGCTGCTCCTTGCTGCCGGTGAAGACCTCGAAGCCGCAGCGCACCGGGTGGCGGTAGCCGGAGCCGAGCCGCGTGCCGAGGTGCCACTTGCCGACCGCACCGGTGCGGTGCGTCGGCGCGAGCGCGTCGGCCAGGGTCAGCTCGTCCGGCGAGAGCTCGAAGGCGTCGCCGCCGTCGAAGGTGATGTTCGTGCCGACGCCCGTGCGGTAGCCGAAGCGTCCGGTGAGGAGCGACGCGCGGCTCGGCGAGCAGACGGGCGCCGCGTAGGCGCGCTCGAAGCGCACGCCGTAGTCGGCGACGAGGTCGAGCACGGGCGTCGGTCCCGACGTCGGGCTCCGGCCGAAGGCCTCGACGCGGTCGAGGCCCACGTCGTCCGCCACGATGAGCAGGACGTTGTCGTGCTCGGGCTGCCACGTCGTCTGCGCGGCGGCTGCGGGCGCGACGAGCGCGCACGCCAGCAGGGCGCGGCGCACGGCGCGGCTCCGGGTGCGGAGCGAGCCTGGGTGTCTCATGGACTCGGCGCGGCCTTCGGGGGCGGCCGCGGTCGGAGGGTGTTCGGGGGAGCCGGCCCGCCAGGACGGTTCGCGGGCTGATCCTCCCGCGCTCCTGTAGGCCGCTCGGTCCTTCAGGTTACCGGCTCTCCCGGAACACCACCAGGACACGTCGTCAGCCGGTCGCGGGATCCGCGGCGCGGTCCAGGGCGCGATCGAGCTCCTCGAAGGCGTCCAGGACGCCGTCCCGGGCGTCGCTCCACGCCTCCTCGGAGGCGGCGGTCAGCTCATCGAGTCGGGCGTCGAGATCCTCCAGCCCGGCGTCGAGCTCGGCGACCCGCTCCTCCAGCGCCTGCTCGCCGTCCGTCGCCGCGTCGGCGAGGTCGTCGCGCAGCGCGTCCAGGCGGTCGCCGAGGGCGTCGCGGGCCTCGCGCAGGTCGTCGGCGAGCTCGTCGCGCCGGGCGTAGCCGTACTCCTTCATGGACTCGGCGGTCCGCGCGAGGTCCCGCCGGAGGTCCTCGCCGGCCTCCTCGACGGTGGTCTCCGTCGCGGCGACGGCGTCCTCCACGTCCTCGGCGGCGGTCGCGGAGCCCTCGCCGGAGCAGGCGACGAGGACCAGCGTCCCGGCGGCGGTCATCACGGTGAGGCGGTGCAGGCTCTTCATGGTCATGGGATCTCCTCGCGGGGTGACGGGGGCGGACCGCCGACGTCACGGCGGTCATCCTCCCTCTCCCTGTGCAAGCCCCGTGCCGGACGGGCTCAGCGCCGGGCGGGCGGGCCGCCGCGACGGTCCGCGTCGCCGAGGAGCGCGAGGAGCATGAGCAGCGCCCCGAGAGCGAGCCCGATCCACGACACGCCCCACCCCGGGCGGCCGAGCAGCGGGCCGCTCCCCGCCGCCAGGAGCAGCAGGCAGCCCACGACGAGCATGCCGGATCTGCGGGTCAGGTGGGCGTCTCCGGAGCGGCGGCACATCACGGACGAGGCACGACGAGCCCGCGAGTTTGTGCATTGTGCCACGGGCGGGAGCGCGGCTCGCGGGGCCGCGCGCGCTCCCGGCGCCGCGGCACGGTCCTTGCATCCTCCGGCGTGCGTCCCATGATCCGGGGTCCGAACCGATCGCCCCCACACACCACCCAAGGAGGGTCCATGGCCTTCGAACTGCCCACCCTGCCGTTCTCCCCGGACGCCCTCGCGCCCCACATGAGCGCCGAGACGCTGTCCTTCCACCACGGCAAGCACCACGCGAAGTACGTCAACACGCTCAACGACCTGCTCGAGAAGGCCGGCAACACGACGACGGACCTCGACCAGCTCGTGCGCGAGTCCGAGGGCGGGCTGTTCAACAACGCCGCCCAGCACTGGAACCACTCCTTCTTCTGGAACTGCGTGTCGCCCGACGGCGGCGGCGATCCCCCGGCGAAGGTCGCGGACGCGCTCACCAAGGCCTTCGGCAGCGTCGACGCGTTCCGCGACGCGTTCACCAAGGAGGCGATGACGCACTTCGGCTCCGGCTGGGCCTGGCTCGTGAAGAACGCCGACGGCGGGCTCGAGATCGTGTCGACGCACGACGCCGGCAACCCGCTGCGCGACGGCAAGACGCCGCTCCTCACCTGCGACGTCTGGGAGCACGCGTACTACATCGACCACCGCAACGACCGCGGCGCGTTCCTCAAGGGCTTCTGGGCCCTCGTGAACTGGGACACGGTCGCCGCGCGCCTCTGAGGCGACCCTCCACGGGAGCGACCGCCCGCGGCCGGTCGCTCCCGCGGGGCGGGTCCCGTCGACCGCTCGCGCACGCGCGCGACGGCGACGACCGATGACCACGACGTGGCAACGGTGACCCGCGCGTGACGCGGACCCCGGATCGGGGGGATCCGGTAACGATGGCCGGACACCCGGCGTATGCACGGCGACCCACTGGCCCGTGCTCGCCGGAGATCCCGCCATGCTGCTCACCCCCCTCCTGTCCGTCGCCCTCCTGACCGCGCCCGCGGTCGACCCGCCCGCGCCCGTCGCGGCGCCCGACGGACTCAAGCGCGCGCAGGTGTCGGCGGACGCCGACTGGGTCGTGCACGTGGACATCCGCGGGCTGCTCGCGTCGGGCTTCGGCGTGCTCCTCGACGAGGCGATGTCGTCGGACGACGACTTCGCCGAGGTGCAGCGGGAGCTCGGGCTCGACCCGCGCCGCGACATCGCGTCGGTCACCGTGTACGGCACGGCCGACGACCCGGAGCGCCCGGTGATCCTCGTCGCGGGCGACGCGGCGCTCGACCGCGCGCTCGACCACGTCGCCGGCAAGGCGTTCCGTCGCACGATCGACCTCGACGGCGTGTCCGTCGACCGCTGGTCCGAGGACGAGCACGAGGACGAGGCGGTCTACACCTACCTCGCGCGGCGCGCCGGCAGCGAGCAGCGCCTGCTCGTCGCGTCGCCCCACGCGGCGGGCGTCGCGCAGGGCCTCGCGGTGCTGCGCGGCGAGTCCGCGAGCCTCGCGGACGACGACGGCGACTTCGGCGCGAGCGCCTCGCCCTCCGCGGGCGCGTTCGCGTTCGTCGCGGTGCGCGAGGGCTTCTCGCGGCTCGAGGACATCGACCCCTCGTCGCGCGTGGCGCAGCTCGTGCAGTCGGCCGTCGTCGAGGCGGGCGAGTTCCAGGACGAGGCGTTCGTGCGCGTGAGCGTGACGGCGCCGAACGCGACCGACGCCAACCAGATCGCGACGATCCTCCAGGGCGGCAGCGCGCTGCTCACGCTCGTCGCGCAGTCGGAGGAGGAGGCCCGCCCGCTGCTGCCGCTCGTGCAGGGCTTGAGCATCACCGCCGACGGACCGAGCGTGACGGTCAAGGCGCACCACCCGACGGCGCGGCTCATCGAGATGGCGCGCGACGCGGCCGGCGGCCGTCGGCACCGCGCGCACGACGGCGACGCCGGGGAGGCCGACGAGTACCGCCGCGCGCCCGCGAAGCCCAAGAAGAAGAGCGGGGACGGCTGGTATTGAGCGACCGCGACCGCACGTCGCCGGAGGATGGCCGGAGCCCGGAGGAGCTCGTGCGCGCGACGCGCGCGGGCGCTCCGGGCTCCTTCGCCTCGCTCGTGGGTCGCTTCCAGAAGCCGCTCTACCAGTACCTGCGGCTGCGCACGCGGAGCGCGGGTGACGCCGAGGAGCTCGTGCACGAGACCTTCGTGCGCGCGTGGCGCCACCTCGACCGCTACGACGACCGCTGGCGCGTGTCGACGTGGCTCTACACGATCGCGCGACGCCAGACGGCGAGCTTCTACCGCCGCCGAGCGGACGCGCCGTCGTCGGACGAGCTGCCCGTCGCGTTCGATCCGCGGCCCGACCCGGCGAGCGCGCTGTGCGCCGCCGAGGACCGCGGCGAGCTGTGGGACCTCGCGCGGCGGCTGCTCGCGAGCGAGTCCTTCGACGCGCTGTGGCTGCGCTACGCCGAGGACCTCGCGCCGCGGGAGATCGGGCGCGTGCTCGACCGGGACGCGGCGTCCGTGCGCGTCCTGCTGCACCGCGCGCGGCGCACGCTCGCCGAGCACCTCGAGCGCGCGGACGAGGAGACGGACCGGCTGCGGTCCGCGAGGAGGGCGTGAGATGAGCACACCCAGGGACCCGCACGACACGAGCGCGCTCGAGGACGCGCTCCGCCGCGAGGCCGCCGCGCGACGGGAAGGACCGGCGCCGCACGTCGTGCCGCGCGTGCTCGCGACCGTGGAGCGCGAGACGGCGCGATCCGCGAGCGAGGCGCGCGTCGGCCCCGCGTCGCGCCGCGCGGTCGTCGTCGGGCCGCTCCTCGCCCTCGCGGCGACCGTGTGCCTCGTACTCCTCCTGCGGGACGACGCCACGTCGCCGGCGACGACCGAGGTGCCGCTCGTCGACGCTGAGTCGCCGACCGCCGCGCCCTCCCCGCCGCACGCCGTCCCCGCGTCGTCGGTCCCGGGCGCGTCGCCGACCGGACCCGTCGCGTTCGTCGGACCGCCGCTGCACGAGCTGCCGCGCTCCCCCGTCGCGCCGCTCGAGCGCGCGCTCGGAGACTCCGTCGAGCAGCCGCTGCTCCGCGAGCTCGACGACCTCGCCGTCGACGCGCAGCGCGCCGCGGCCCTCGTCGTCGAGCCGCTGCTCCGCGCGCTCGTGGACCTCCAGCTCCGCCCGAGCATGGACCGCGGCTGGGACGGGGGCTGACCGCCGCTCTCAGTCCTCGATGAAGTAGTTGAACTCGTGCGAGTCGCCCGCGTGGAGGATCTCCCACGCGTGCGCGGGGCTCTCGGCGGCGTAGAGCTGGCGCTGGCGGTTCGGGTCCGTGCCGATGGCCTTCGCGAGCGCGGCGAGCACCTGGAGGTGGCGGTCGCGCTCGGTCTCCGGCGTCGCGAGCACGACCATGCAGTGCACGGATCGCCCGTCCGGCGTCGGCACGTCCAGGCCCTGCCGCCACAGGCCCATCGCGCCGACGATGCGGTCGCCCGTCGGGAGGATGCCGTGCGGCACGGCGAGGCCCTCGCCGAAGCAGGTGCTCGCGTCCGCCTCGCGCGCGTACACCGACGCGAGGAGCTCCTCGCGGTCCGCGTCGAGACGGTTCGTGCGGATGAGGACGTCGACGAGCTGCTCGATGGCGTCCTCCTTGGTGTCGGCGTCGAGGTCCGTGACGATGTTCTCCTCGTGCAGGAACTCGAGGATGCGGTCGCGGTCCTGGCCGGCCTCGCCCGCGTTCACGAGCGCGGCGCGCACGAGGAACGGCCCGACGAGCTCGTTGAGCGTGACGACCGCGAGGCC
This sequence comes from bacterium, assembly GCA_030428785.1. Lineage (GTDB taxonomy): Bacteria > Planctomycetota > B15-G4 > B15-G4 > B15-G4 > JAUIEF01. Next base: position 1,161 of record JAUIEF010000201.1, on the reverse strand, counting down.
CACGGCGAGCAGCCCGGACGAGATGGGCGCCATGACCGGGTCGTCGCTCACGAGGAGCAGCAGGCCGACGGCCACGCCCGCCTGCGGGACGAGCGCCATGCCGATGTTGCGGCGCACCTTCTCGGTGGCGCCCGCGGCGCGCAACGCGACGTGTCCCGCGGCGACCTTGCCCACCGCGCGCGCCCCGAACGCGACGAGCACGAGCCCGCCGCTCGCGAGCAGCGCATCGACGTCGAGGTGCATGCCCGCGAGCGTGAAGAACACGCCGAAGATGGCCTGCCGCAGCCCGACGAAGGCGCTCTCGACGATCTCGTCCTTGTCCGGCGTGAGGTTCGCGAGCGTGACGCCGAGGAACAGGCACGACAGGAGCGACGACAACCCGAGCATGTCGGCGAGCCCGGCGACGAGCATGACGCACACGAGCGAGATCGTCGCGAGCTGGTCGGAGCGGATGACGTGTCGCGTGAGCAGGACGAGCGCCGTGCCGACGCCGCCGCCGAGCAGCGCGGCGAAGACGAGCGCGCGGAGCGGTGCGACGGCGTACTCGAGGGCGGTGGCCGTGTGCCCGGGCTCGAGCCCGATGCGCGCCGCCATGTGCGCCACCTCGAAGAGCATGATGCACGCGATGTTGTTGAGCGCGACGGCGCCCACGAGCGTCTTCGTGAACACGCCGCGCGAGCGCGTCTCGCCGACGAGCGCGACGATGGTCGCGGGGGCCGTCGAGATGGCGAGCGCCGCGAGCAGCAGGCCGCTGCGCCAGTCCGTGCCGCCGACGTGCACCGTCGCCGCGTAGACGACGATCGGCGTGAGGGTCGCCTCGGCGAGCAGGAGCAGCCCGAGGCGCAGCCGCGCGCCGTGCAGCCGGCGCAGGTTGAGGTGCGAGCCGACGACGACGGCGATGAGCCCGAGCGCGAGCTGCGTCACGGGCGCGAGGGCCTGCACGCGCTCCTCGGGGAAGAGGTGGAGCCCCGAGTGCCCGATCGCGACGCCGAGCAGGATCTGGCCGGTCACGCCCGCGACGCGGACGCGCTTCGCGAGCCGCCCCGCGAGCAGACCGCCCACGATGACGATGGCGAGGACGAGGATGGCGTTCGCGTCGGTCAGCATGGCGCGCGGCGGGTCCGCCGCGGCCCGACGGTACCCGCGGGGCGGCGCGGTTTC
>JAUIEF010000009.1 GCA_030428785.1 bacterium | reverse complement strand
CGGGAGCGTGGCGGCGGCGGTCGCCGGGTCGAGCGCGGGCTCGCCGGTCGGGTCGGCGGCGAGGGCGGCGGGCGCGGACAGCGACAGCGCGAGCGACACGGTCGCGAACGACGCCGTCGCGAGCGACGGGAGGCGGGAGCCCATCACTGGTGGTCCTCGGCGGTGGCGGCCTGCGGGGCGCCGGCGGGCTCGCGCGTCGGCGCGGCTCCGGGGCGTCCGTCGGGGAAGATGAGCGCGCCGGGCGCGGAGCCCGACTGGCTGAGGGTCGTCGGGTCGAGCGGCCCGGTGACGGGCGTCTCGCCCGGCTCGGCGAACATCGGCTTGCCCTGCATGTAGGGCGCCGGCTTCTGGCCGAAGAGCTTCATGACCGACGGCGCCATGTCGAGCAGGCTGGGCGTCTCGGTGTTGAGCGGCATGTTCGAGAAGAACACGCCCGGGACGATGCGCGGGTCGACGCAGTGGTCGCCGCTCCAGCTCTTCACGTTGTCGCTGAAGACGTCCTTCGGCACGGCGCCCGTGGCGCAGTCCCACGAGTTCCGGAAGCCGCCGTCGTAGCCGATGATGAGGTCCGGCGCGTCGAAGCGGTACGGGCCGTCGAAGAAGTCGGTCGCCGCGAAGACGTCGAGGATGGCCTTGCGGTCGTCCTTCGGGTCGCGCAGCTCGCGGAGCTTCTCGATGAGCTCCTGCTTGAGGTTCTCGTACTCCTCGCCCTCCTCGACGATGCCGCTGGCCTCTCGGCCCTTGCGGTTGATGAACATGCCGGTGAGGCCGAGGCTGAACGCCTTCGTGCGACTCCAGTCGACGTTCTCGAACCAGTCGCCGGAGAGGCCGCTGTCGTCCTTCAGGTAGAGGTACCCGTTGTCGCGCAGCCAGGCGTTGAGGTTCACGCCGCGGCGGAAGTTCGTGAAGCCGTGGTCGGAGATGACGCAGAAGCAGGTGTCGTCGCGGACGAGCTCGTCCCACATCTCGCCGACCATCGCGTCCATGCGCTGGTAGACGGATGCGATCGCGTCCTTCCACTGCTCGGTGTCCCGGCCCTCGTTCGCGGGGTGCTCGGGGTCGAGGTAGCGGTAGAACATGTGCTGCACGCGGTCCGTCGTGTCGAACACGCAGGTGACGAGGCCCTTCTTGTTCTTCTTGAGGGCGTCCTTGAACATCGCGACGCGCTCGTCGGCGATGAGCATGGCCTGCTCGTAGAAGGCCTTCTCGTCGATGACGCGCTCGTTGAGCGCCCAGGTGTCCTCCGCCAGACCGAGCGTCGCGAACTTTCCCAGCTTCTTCGCCAGGTAGATCGCGTACACGCTCGGGTGGCTGATCGGCATCGCCGGGTTCTCCGGGTCGATGTGGATCGGCGTGTGGTAGAGGTTGAACTCCGGGTCGATCTCGGTGATGTAGAAGCGCGCGATGCCCTTGGCCTTGCCGAAGGACAGCTCGATCCACTCGCTGTATTCCTGGGGTCGCAGCGTGAACGGGTCGCTGCCGTCGATCTCGAAGTGCGCCGTCTTCCTGTCGTCGGCGATCGTGATCGTCATGGGGATCGTGAAGTTGCCGCCCGTGCCGTCGTCCGGGCCCATGATCCGCGTGCGGATGCGGTTGCCCTGGCGGCGCAGCACGGTCTGCTCGCCGCCCGTGAAGGCGGCGTGCCCGTCGGCGCTCTGGGTGCTGAAGAACCCGAACGTGCCCTGGCTGCCGCGCAGGTCCGGCACGCACATGCCCGACAGCAGCAGCCCCTTGAAGGGCACCGGCGGGAAGGTGATCGGCACGCGCTGGATGGTCGACGGGATGTTCTGCTCGCCGAGCAGCTTCCAGAACGCCTGGCTCTTCTGGAGCAGCTTGATCGTCGCCTTGGTGCCGGGCAGCGGCACCATGAACTTGCCGATGTTCAGCACGCGCTTCGCGGACCGGATGTCGGTGCTCGAGAGCATCGGCATGTAGGTGCACGGGTCGCGCGTGAGGAAGTCGTAGATGTTGTGGCGCGACGGATCGACGCCGGTGGTGAAGCTCGACCACGCGACCGGCGACATCGACGGGTAGCTCGTGCCGAGCGGGCGGAACACGCCGCGCTCCGCGAGCTTCTGGAAGTTGGGCAGCTTGCCCTCGCGCATGAACTTCGTCGCCAGGCCCGGGTCCATGCCGTCGAGGCCCAGGATGACCACCCGCTTGACGCGCGCGTTCTTGAACGGGTTGCCGGTGCGGACGAGCTTCCAGACGAGCTTGATGGGGAAGCTCAGGATCACCCCGAAGGCCAGGAACATCGTCGAGACCAGCACGAGCGCCGAGCCCGCGAACGCGAACCCGGCGCCGGGCCCGATGTAGGCCGCCGCCGGACGGGTGGCGATCAGCACCCAGACGGCGACGAGGGAGGCGACCTTCAGGCGACGCATCGGAGAGTCCTGCGAGGGTCGCCCGGCCCCCCGGGGGAGGGGGCCGGGCAAGGGTACGGTCAGTCGATGAAGTTGAGCGACTTGAGCCGCCCCTTGATCTGCTCCTCCTCCTCGGAGGAGATCCCACCATCATCGGCGGCGGGCGCGAGGCCCTTCAGCTCGAGATAGCGGATGATCTTGTCCACGCTCTCGTCGATGCCCTCGCCCTCGGTGTGGACGGTGACCTCCGGGGACTCCGGGGCCTCGTAGGGATCGTCGATGCCGGTGAAGCCCTTGATCTCGCCGGCGCGCGCCTTCGCGTAGAGGCCCTTGGTGTCGCGCTCCTCGAGCTTCTCGATGGAGCACTCCGTGTAGACCTCCACGAAGTTCGCGTGCATGTTCCGCACCTCGTCGCGGATCGACTGGTACGGGGAGATCGCGGCCGCGATGCAGACCGTGTTGTTGCGGGCCAGGAGGCTCGAGACGAATCCGATCCGGCGGATGTTCGTGTCCCGGTCCTCCTTCGAGAAGCCGAGGCCCTTCGAGAGGTTCGTGCGGACGACGTCGCCGTCGAGCAGCTCGACGTTCATGCCGCGCTTCAGCAGGATCTTCTGGATCTTCTTGCCGAGGGTGGTCTTGCCGGCGCCGGAGAGTCCGGTGAACCAGATGGTGAAGCCGGTGTGGTGGGCCATGTGGGAATGCCTTTCCGTTGTGCGATGAGTCGGGTTGACGGGCCCGCGGGGTCGCCTGTTGGACGGCCCCGGCGGGCGGTGGGGGGGACGGGCGCGCGCCGAGCCGGGCTCAGCGGATCTTGCCCTCGAGGAACGGCACCTGGAACACCTTCTCGTGCATGATCGGGCCGTGCCCGAAGTAGCCGCTCTCACCGAAGAGTTCGCCGTGGTCGGCGGTCACGGTGATGTAGGTGTTCTTGGGAACCATGTCGTACAGCGCCGGGAACACGACCTCGTCCAGGTAGCGCACCGTGTCGATCTGCATGTCACGGAGCTTGTCGAGCTTGTCCTGGTCGAAGAACTTCGGGGCGTCCTCGTCCTTCATGAGCTTGCCGCCGACGGTCTGCTTGTCGAGGTGCTTGAAGACGCCGTGCACGCCGCTGATGCGCGGCCAGTTGCTCGGGTCCTCGTCCGGCTTCACGAACGGGTAGTGCGTCTCACCCACGTTGAGCAGGTGGAACGACGGCCGCTCGTCGTCGAAGTGGAGCGTGGGCAGCATCGCCATCATGTCGTTGTGCTTGTCCATCAGCTGGAAGCTGTCGAACGCGCGGTTGACACCGGTCTTGCTGTTGAGCACCGGCAGCGAGACGCGGGCGTGGGTCGTGTAGCCCAGCTCGTTGCGCAGGTACTCGGGCATCCACAGCGACGGCACGAGCTTCCCGAACTCCATCCCCTCCGTGCCGAAGCGGGTGTTGTAGTTAAGGAAGTCCTCCTTGTAGTACTCGGAGGCGAACTCGTGCTGGGGGCTGACGTGGGGCAGCAGCCCCATGAGCAGGTTGTAGTGGGAGGGGCCGGTCCAGCTGGCGTAGCTGTAACGGCACTCCACGTTGCCCTCGGTCAGCTTCGCGATGTTCTTCGGCTTGGCCGCCATGAACGAGTCGAAGCGGCACGAGTCGAGGATGACGACGATGTAGTTGTTCTTGGCCTTGGGCTCCGGCCGGGCGGCCGCGCCCATCGCGGGCGCCGCGCCGCCGCCCGGGGGCTTGGGCGGCTGCACGTTCCGCGGCGGCTTCTTGAACATGTCGAAGAGGCCCATCTCAGGTTCCTCGCGAGGTCAGGCTGGAGAGGCGGGGGTCAGACCGAGGCCTTGCTGGCCATGGAGTCGATGAGGATGTCCGCGACCTCCGGACGCGTGAACTCGACGGGCGGGCGCTCGCCGTTGCTCAGCATCTCGCGCACCTTGGTGCCGGAGAGGAAGACCTTGTCCTCGGGCTTCGTGGCGGCGGCCGTCTTGTTGCTGGCCATCGCGCCGGCGACCTTGTCCCAGAAGGAGTGCTCGAACATGAGCGGGGTGATGCCGATCTCCTCGGTCGTGAACTGGCCGAAGATCTCCTGCGCGTCGTAGGTGCCGTAGTAGTCGCCGACGCCCGCGTGGTCGCGGCCGACGATGAAGTGCGTGCATCCGTAGTTCTTGCGCAGGAGGGCGTGGAAGATCGCCTCGCGCGGACCGGCGTAGCGCATGGCCTGCGGGTAGACGGCGAGGGCGACGCGGTCCTTCGGGTAGTACCCGTCGAGCAGCGTCGTGTAGCACTTCATGCGCACCTCCGCCGGGATGTCGTCGCTCTTGGTCTCGCCCACCAGCGGGTGGATGAGCAGCCCGTCGACGATCTCGAGCGCGCACTTGGTGAGGTACTCGTGCGCGCGGTGGATCGGGTTGCGCGTCTGGAACGCGACGACCGTCTTCCAGCCCTTGTGCTTGAAGAGCACGCGCGTCTCGCGGGGCGTCAGGCGGTAGTCGTTCGCGAAGGCGTGCTTCGGCATCTCGAGCAGCCAGACCGGACCGGCGAGGTAGTCGCCCTCGAGGCCGTTCAGGTACTGCTTGCCGGGGTGCTTGTCGTCGGTCGTGCCGAGCGCGCCCTGCGCCTCGGTGTCCTTGTCGTAGGCGTAGGTCTCCTCGAGCTGCAGGACGCCGAGCAGCGCGCCCGACTCGTCCTCGAGCTTGATGAGGCCGCCGGCGGCGAAGCTTCCGCCCTTGCTGCTGAGCGTGACGGGCAGGGGCCAGACGACGCCGTTGGCGAGGCGGCAGTTCTTGACGACGCTGTCGAGGTCCGCGCTGCCCATGAAGCCCTCGAGCGGGCTCATCGCGCCGATCGCGATCATCTCGAGGTCGGAGACCTCGCGGGCGTTCAGCGTGAGCGAGGGCGCGTTCTTCGCGGCGGCGAGGAGCTCCTCGCGCTGCTCACCCTGGGCGATGCGGTTGATCAGGCGGCCACCGTGGGCGGGAATCATCTCTCTGCAGTCTCCTGGCGTGGTTGGGCAGGCGCGCGCGGGACGCGACCTACAGGTATCCGAGGTTCTCGAGCTTGCGCCGGATCTCGGCGAGCTCGTCGTTGGTGAAGTTGTTGCGCGCGACCCCGGCCTCGGGGTCGGTCTTCTCGAGCGCCCGGTCGCCCACGAGGTCGCGCAGCACGAACACGATGAAGTCCGTGGCGGAGCTGAAGCCCGAGTCGGTGATCACCTGCTGGATGCGCTCGTAGAGCGGCCGCGGGATCTTCACGGTGACCTTGGGGTCCTTCATGGCGGGGCGCTTCGCGGGGGCGGGGCGAGAGGCCTCCATCGGCCGGTCGAGGCTCCGGCTGGAGGCCGGATCGAGTGCGATTCGTACTCCAATCGCACTCCGATCAGAGTGCAGAAACATACAGGCTCGCTCCGGGAACGCAAGCCCGGATCCCGATCCGACCTCGTTCCGGGGCTCCGGGGGTCCGTTCCGGCCGCTTCCGGCCTCGTGGCGGGGCGATCCCCGGTGGGCGGGGCGGCGTGCCGGTCGGTCCGGGGGAGCCGGGGCGGGCGGCCCGGGCCGGGGAGCGCCGCGCGGGGGCACCCCAGCCTAGCCCGCCCAGCCGGGTCGGCCAGTCGTGCGCGGAGCCGTTTCCCGCCCGTCCCGTCGTGGCGTATCCTTCCGACCCCGCCGGAGCGCGACGACGGCCCCCGGGCCGACGCCGGAGCCCGCGCGCGGGGGGCCGCCCGCGAGGGCCGCCCGACACCGGCCCGGCGACCCGCCTCCAGCGACGACCCGCCGCCGGTCGACCCAACGTCTGCGACCCGCCACCCGTTCCGTCGCCTCGACCCCGGAGCCCCCGACCATGAAGTCCCTCACCGCCCTCGTCCTCGGTGTCTGCCTCCTCGCCGCCGCCTGCGGCGCGCCCAGCCTCGACGACGCCCTCACCGGGCTCCAGACCTCCTACGACGCCGGCTCCTTCGAGCAGGTCCTCCAGGAGGCGCCCGGCCTGCTCGAGCGCTGCAAGAGCGAGAACGCCGGCGACGCCAAGGCCTGGAAGGTCGAGAAGCTGCGCCTCCTCGCGCTCGGCAAGCTGGGCCGCGGCGACGAGGCCGCCGAAGAGCTCGCGCGCCTCGACGGCGCGTACTCCGGCAAGGTGAAGGCGGAGCTCTACGCGCAGGTCGGCGGCTACGTCATGGACTCCGGTGAGTACACGCAGGCCGTCACCGTCCTCGACGCCGGCGCCAAGAAGTACGCCTCCAAGAAGGACGTCTTCATGCCGATCATCCAGACCTGCTCGAAGCTCGCGAGCGACGCGGGCGACAACGAGGCGACGGCGAAGCTCAAGGCGCTCGGGTACCTCTAGACCGGCGCGCAGCCTTCAGCGCAGGAGCAGCCAGGCGATCGCCGTGAGCGCGAGCGCCATGAGCACCCAGCCGACGAGGCCCGACTCGCGGCCCCCGCGCCCGGACGCGTTGAGCGCGTCGTGACGGAGCTCGTGCAGCCGGCCCGGTGAGAGGTGCCGGCCCTCGAGCAGGATCTCCTCGATGCTCCGGTGGCTCCGCGCGTGCGCGTCGAGCGACGCCTTCGCCGCCTGCCGGTCGAGGTGCCCGCTGCGCCGCAGCCGCCGCACGAAGTCGTCGGCGCCGGGGCCGTCGGCGTCGTCCTGCACGAACATGAGGTCCACCTCGCCCAGGATGAGGTGCCCCGCGTGCACGAGCGGGCGCTCCGTCACGACCGGCGCGAGCCCGACCCGCGTGCCGTTCGTGCTCCCGAGATCGCGCACGACCCAGCGCCCGTCGCTCCACACGACCTCCGCGTGGTGCGCCGACACCGACGGATCGTCGACGACCACGTCGCAGTCCGGCGCGCGCCCGAGCACCGCGCGGCCGCCGTGCAGGAAGTGCGTGCTCACGTCGTCGGCCGTCACGACGACGAGCCGCGGCGCCCGGTCGACGGGCGGCTCGACGTCCGACCCCGACGCGTCGTCCGCGGGCACGCTCCCGGGATCGATCGACGCCCGGTCCAGCGCGTCGATGACCGCCTCGTCGCCCGCGCCCGTCTCGAGCGTCGCCTCGATGTCGTCCGTCGCGACCGGCGGCGGCGCCGGCTCCCCGAGCCGGAAGTCGAGCACCGTGTCGCCCAGCATGAGCTGCGCGCCGTCCTCCAGGTCGACGCGCTCCTCCGGCCCGAGCCGACCGCCGCCCGCGATGCGCGTCCCGTTCACGCTGCCGCAGTCGAGGTAGCGCCAACGGCCGAGCACCCGCTCCACCCGCCCGTGGTGCGAGCTCACCGCCTCGTCGTCCAGCACGACGTCGTTGTCGAGCGCGCGCCCGAACGTCATCGGCGGACGCAGCACGACCTCGCGGATCACCTCGTGGTCGACGACGACGCGGACGAGCGGGGGACTGCCCATGCGCTTCCTTATACCGGGTCGGGGGGCGCTTCCCGCGCGCCCTCCCGACGGCGCCGCGGCGATCCGCGACAGGGGAGCGCGCACCGGGCCGCACGCCGGCTCGTCCCGCGCCGCGCCGACCGGTACACTCCGCCGCCATGCCCAGCAGCCCCAGCAAGGACCTCGAGACCTTCCCGAACCCGCGGCCCGGCCGCGAGTACGAGATCGCCTTCGAGTGCCCCGAGTTCACGTGCCTCTGCCCGAAGACGGGCCAGCCCGACTTCGCGACGATCCGCATCGACTACGTGCCCGATGCGCTCTGCGTCGAGCTCAAGTCGCTCAAGCTCTACCTGTGGTCGTTCCGCGACGAGGGCCACTTCCACGAGGACGTGACCAACCGCATCCTCGACGACCTCGTCGCGCTGCTCGACCCGCTCCACATCGTCGTCGAGGGCGACTTCATGGTGCGCGGCGGCATCCACACCGTCGTCACCGTCGCGCACGACAAGGACGACCTGGACTAGGCGCTGCGGCCGCGTCGCTCAGCCGCCTTCAGCCGCCGAGGCTCAGCCCGGGGAACATGAGGCCGTTGCTGCGGTCGAGCAGGATGTTCACCGCCCGACGCGGCACCTTGCCGACCTGGCTCGTCCGCTCCACGCGGTACGTCAACGGCGTCCCGTCCGACAGCACCGCCGACCCCGCCCAACCCTTGAGCGGCGCCTCCTGCTGGCTGAAGTCCGTCACGACGTCCATCGCCTCGAACAACGCGGCCATGCTCGTGCGCACCGCCTCCATCGCCGGCTCCGGCACCGCGAAGTGCAGGTCGAGGTGCTCGTAGGGCGGCCACTGGATCGACTCGTCCTCACCCTCGAGCCAGAAGCCCTCGACCCGCACGTCCCCGGCGAGGTGCGCCGCGAGCTTGTGGACGAAGTCGGTGGCGTGATGCGCGCCGGGCGGGGTGGGGCGGGGAGACATGGGGGCGAGCGTAGCAGGGCGGCGCGGGTGGGGGCAGCCGGCTGAGGGCTCCGGCTCCGGCTCCGGCTCCGGCTCCGGCTCCGGCTCCGGCTCCGGCTCCGGCTCCGGCTCCGGCTCCGGCTCCGGGCGAAAACGCACTGGCGTTTCGGGTGCATGCGCGACCCGCCTCGCAGCCGTGCCGCGATCGCCTTCGGCTCCGCTCGACGGTGGGGGAGTACCGGTAGCCGGCACCGGCCACCGGCCACCGGGGTCTTTCCGCCTCCCTTCTCGGGGCGGATGAGGTTGTCCGACTCGGGCAAACAACCTCATCCGCCCCGAGAAGGAAGGCTCCCGACATGACTCGCTTCGATTGTCTCGACGCCTCGTACCAGCTGCTCGAGGATCTCTGCGTTCCGCTCGAGAAGATCCGTGCTCGTGACTCGCGGCTGTACACGCAGCTGCGCACCGCCGCCGCTTCGATCTCGCTCAACATCGCCGAAGGTCGTGCCCGCGCCGGCAAGGACAAGCGCCACCTCTGGCGCGTCGCGCTCGGCTCCACCGAGGAGGTGCAGTTCATCCTCCACGTCGCCGTCCGGCTGCGGGACACCACGGACGCGGACACCGTCGCGGCGCACGCCACGCTCGACCGCCTGCGCGGCATGCTCTGGCGCATGACGCATTGATTCAACGCGAAGCCCGCCCCGGCGGTCGATCCGCCGGGGCGGGTGCTTTCTTCGCTCAGTGCGTGAGCTTCCACGTCATCGCGAGCACGCGGTCGAGGAGCTCGAAGCACTCCGCGAGGTCCTCCTCGCGCAGATCACCGAGTGCCACGGCGGTCCGCAACGCACTGTGCACCTCGTCCGCCGAGCCGGCGGCGACACGCCAGAGGTGCACCCGGTCACCACCGGTCCGCCGACGACCCTCGGCGAGGTTCAGCGTCACCGACGCAGCAGCCCGCCGCACCTGGCGGTGCAGATCGGGATCCTTCCGCTGCAACTCGCGCAACGGCGAGCGAAGCGAGGCCACCATCCTGAGAGCGATCTCGAGCGCGTCGAACATGGAGTGACTCCTTTCCTGGAATCGAGTGGGATACGCCCGCGAGGGACCCGCTCGATTCCAGGGAAGGAGACACGGCAGGACGGGGGAGGACCGTGGGGGCAGCCGCATGGGCAGCCGCGGGCGCTGCCGCATGCGCTTCCGCGTGCGCTGCCGCAGCCGGAGCCGGAGCCGGAGCCGGTTCCGCATCCGTGCTGATGTCGACGTGCTGCCGACGGGCGATGCCGCGCGAAGCGCGGCGAGGTCCGTTTCCGGATCCGGCTGCGGTTGCCGTCGCGCCTGCGGCAGCGGTTGCGCCCGCGACTGCGGCAGCGCCCGCGAGTGCGGATGCGCTTGCGGAACCGGTGCCAACCGCCGCCACCCCCGCGCCCGCGACTGCCTTCTCTTCCCATGTGTTAGAACGCTCCCATGCAGACCCTCGTCATCGGCGGCGGCATCCAGGGGCTCGCGGCGGCGTGCGCGCTGGCCCGCGACGGTCACCTCGTGCAGGTCGTCGAGCGCGAGCGGCCCGGCTCGCGCGCGAGCTGGGTGGCGGCCGGCCTGCTCACGCCGAGCAGTCCGTGGAAGTACCCGCCGGGGCTCATCGGCCTGTGCCACGCGTCCGAGGCGATGTACGCGGACTGGGTCGCGGAGCTCGTCGAGCACACGGGCATCGACCCGCAACACGAGAACCTCGGCATGCTCTACCCCGAGGGCGTGGGCTTCTCGACGGAGCAGGTCGCGGAGCACACGCGGCGGCGCAACGAGCTCGCGTTCGCGGTGGAGCGGCTCGACCGCGCGACGCTCGACGCGCTGCAGCCCGGGCTCGGCGAGGAGGTCGTCGGCGCGGCGTGGCAGCCGCACAGCGCGCGGGTCCGCTCGCCGCGGATGTGCGCGGCCGTGCTCCGGCGCGCGAAGCAGCTCGGCGTCGACGTGATCTCGGAGGTCGCGGTCGACGCGCTCGTCGGTCGCGGCGGACGCGTCACCGGCGCGCGGCTCGAGACGGGGCAGGTGCTCGACGCGGAGGTCGTCGTGCTCGCGGCGGGCTCCTGGTCCGGCGGGCTCGCGCGTTCGCTCGGCGTGGAGATCGACGTCCGCCCGGTGCGCGGCCAGATCCTGCTGCTGCAGGGGCCGCCCGGGCTGCTCGGCCCGACGCTCAACGACGGCGACTGCTACCTCGTGCCGCGCCGCGACGGCCGCATCCTCGTCGGCAGCACGATGGAGGACGCCGGCTTCGACGCGATCACGACGCGCGAGGCGCTCGACCGGCTGCGCGTGCTCGCGGCGCGCCTGCTCCCCGCGACGCGCGACATGGAGGTCGAGACGGACTGGGCCGGCCTGCGCCCCGGCACGCCCGACCGCCTGCCGTACATCGGCGCGGTGCCGGAGGTCGAGGGCCTCGCCCTCGCGACGGGCCACTTCCGCAACGGCATCCTGCTCGCGCCGATCACCGCGGCGCTCGTGAGCGACCTCGTGGCGGGCCGCCCGCCGCGCCTCGACATCTCGGCCTACGCGCCGCGCCCGGTGGACCCGGAGCGCGCGCTGCTCACGGGATGATCGTTCGCGTGCCGGCCGCGATGGTGGTGCTGATCCTCGCCGCGTGCCTCGGCCGGGCGTGGGGGGCGGGCCTGGCGGCCGCGGGTGCGTCGGACGCCGTCGTCGTCCCGCTCGCGGACCTCGCGTGGTCGCGGAACGCGGAGCCCGTCGAGGACCTCGCGCGCGAGGACGCCGACGGCGAGCGCCGCGTCGTGCTGCCCGTGGACGGCACGGGCGTGCGCTGGACGACGGTCTTCACGACCGACGGCGCCGGCACGCACCGCCTCGCGCTCTCGTGGGAGCCCGGTCCGGACGGCCTGCTCCTCGAGCTGCTCATCGACGGCGAGCGCCACCCGCCCGCGCTCGACGGCTGGCGCCCCACGCGCCGCCACGTCGTCACGGACCTCGGTCCGCGCTGGCTCGGCGACGGCGAGCACCTCCTCGAGTTCATCGCGCGCGAGGACGTGGCGGACGCCGTCGTCGTGCTGCGCGCGCTGGAGCTGCGGTCGGCGGGCGACTGAGGGGCCGGCTTCACGCGCGCGCGGGGCGACGCGCGCCCTACAGCGCCATGATGTGGTACCCGCAGTCGACCCACATGGTCGTGCCGGTGATGCCGCGGGAGAGCGGGGACGCGAGGAAGACCACCGCGTCGCCGACCTCGTCGGCGCTCGTGTTGCGGCGCAGCGGCGACTTCTCCTTGGCGATGTCCAGGAACTGGCTGAAGCCCGACACGCCGCTGGCGGCCAGCGTGCGGATGGGTCCGGCGGAGATCGCGTTGACGCGGATGCCCTTCGGCCCGAGGTCCGCGGCGAGGTAGCGCACGCTCGCCTCGAGCGCGGCCTTCGCCGGGCCCATGACGTTGTAGCGGGGCATGACCTTCTCGCTGCCGAAGTACGTCATCGTGACGAGGCTGCCGCCCTCCGGCATGAGCGCCTCCATGCGGCGCGTGATCGCCGTCATCGAGTACGCGCTCACGTCGAGCGCCTTGGTCCAGCCGGCGCGCGTCGTGTCGGTGAAGCGGCCCTCGAGCTCCTCGCGCGGCGCGAAGGCGATGGAGTGCACGCCGAAGTCCACCTGCGGCATGTGGTCCGCGATCTGCGCGAAGGCGCCGTCGAGGGCGGCCTCGTCCGAGACGTCGCACTCGAGCGCGATCGCCTCGTTGGGCAGCGCGTCGGCGAGCTCCTTCGTCGCCTTCTCGAGCCGCTCGTTCTGGTAGGTGAGGATGAGCCGCGCACCCTGGGCGCTGGCCGACCGCGCGCATGCGTACGCGATGCTGCGCTTGTTGGCCACGCCGAAGACCACGCCCGACTTGTCCTTCAACAGCATGGAGACCGCCCTCCGGGGTCGGCCCATTCTGGACCACGGGAACGCGATTTCAAACGGCGTGTTGCCCGGATCCCGCCCGCCGCGCCCACGGCAGCGGTCGTTCGAGGCGCAGGGCACGGCGGTCGAGGCGCGCGCGCCAGGGGAGCACCTCGACGCCAGCGGCGGTCGCGCGGTCCAGCGTGTCGGCCCAGTGCGGGTCCACCTCGCGGGCGGCGTCGAAGAGCGTGCAGTCCGCGCGGGCCACGAACGGCAGCAGCACCGCGCGGTGGCCGCGCGCGACCTCGCGCTCCAGCTCGTCGAGGTGCTTGGCGCCGCGCGCGCTCACCGCGTCGGGGAAGATCGCGTGGTCGCCGTCGCGGAGCGTCACGTTCTTGACCTCGACGTAGGCCGGCGGGAGCGCGCCGGCCGAGTCCGTGAGCAGCACGTCGATGCGGCTGCGCAGCTCCTCGCCGTAGCGGACCTCGGTGGCGACCGTGTCGTAGCCGGCCAGCTCGGGGATGCGCCGGCGTCGCAGCGCGTCGGCCACGACGTGGTTGGGCATCATCGTGTCGACGGACACCCAGCTGCGCCCGACCTTCACGCCGCGGAGCGTCCACGCGAGCTTGCGCCCCGGGTTGTCGGCGCGCGCGACGAGCACGCGCGAGCCCGGCTCGCAGCAGCCGGTCATGCGGCCGGTGTTCGTGCAGTGCGCCGTCGCGCGCGTGCCGTCGGCGAACTCGACGTCCGCGAGGAACCGCTTGTACCGACGCAGCAGCGTCGCGTGCTCGAGGGGCGGGTCGAAGCGCATGGGGCGTCGTCCGGGAGTCGTCGGAGGCGGATGCGCGCCGTGACGGGAGCGCACGTGTCAGCCCGCCGACGGACCGAGCACGGTGAAGGTCGCGTCGCCCGCCGTGAGCGTCGTGCCCTCGGCCCAGCCCTTGCGCTTCACGAACGCCAGCGCGTGCGTGCGGCCCGTGTCCGGGTCGTGCGCGCAGGAGGTGAGCGTGCCGACGGCCTTGCCGTCCGCGTCGACCAGCTCCGTGCCGGGCTCGAGCGCGTGCTCGCCGTCCGCCGCCAGCCGCAGCAGCCGGCGCGCCACCTGCCCGAGGTTCAGGATGCGCGCGACGACCTCCTGTCCCGGGTAGCAGCCCTTGTGGATGGAGACGCGCGCGTCGAGGTTCGCCTCGAGCGGGATGACGTCCGTCGCGAGGTCGTCCGCGAACCAGGCCACGCCGTCGACGACGCGTGCGACCCGCAGCGCCGCGGCGTCCGTGCGCACGGCGCCCGCCGCGAACAACCCGTCGACGAGGTCGCGCCCGACCGCGCCGTCGAAGAAGAGGTCGTATCCCGCCGCGGCGAGCATCGTCGGCAGGACGAACACGTCCTCGCTCGGGCACGCGACGCGCCCGGCCTCCGGCGGCTCGACGCCCGCCGCGCGCAGGACCTCCGCCGCCTTCGGACCCACGAGGCTCGCGGAGCGCAGCTCCGTCGAGAGGTCCGCGAAGGCGACGTCCTCCTTGATCACGTACATGTCGAGCAGGCGCAGCAGCGCCTCGCGGTGCGAGAGCGGCAGGTCCAGCAGCAGGCCGTCCGCGGGCGCGCCCGGCGCGACGACGCGCAGGTCCGTGCGCAGCTTGCCCTTGCCGTCCATGAGGCAGGCGTCGACGACGCCGCCGGCCGCGAGGTCCGCGACGGGCAGGCTGAGCAGGCGGTCGAGCCAGGTCACGACGTCCGCGCCGGTCGCGCGCACGAGGAAGCGCTGGTCCGGGCTGCAGAAGGCGGCGCCCTCGCGCAGGGCGGCCAGGTCGTCCTTCGCCACGGCGGTCATGGTGCTGGGGACTCCGTCCGGAAGAGCTCGGGCAGCGAGGCCGCGAGGATGCGGCGCGTCGCGGTGGTCGTCGGCCGTCCGTCGCGCGGCGAGGTCCAGGCGAGCGGCGCGGCGACGCGGCCCGAGGATAGCGAACACCGGAACGGATGCACGCGGATGCGCCAGCGGGTGATCGCGTGACGGTGGGGCGGGAGCGGCTCGCCGACGCGGACGACGAGGCCGTGCGCGTCGCGGAGGTGCGTCGCGAGGCGTGCGCCGAGGTCGCCGGCGGCGGCGCGCGGCGCGCCGGACGCGTCGACGTGCTCCGACGGCAGGTCGACGTGCGGCAGCTCGAGGAAGCCGGCGTTGGGCGCCTCGTCGCGGCGCGCGAGCAGCACCTTCCCGCGCGCGACGACGACGGCGGCGAGCCGCGCCACGGGCGTCGTCTTCGCGCGCGCCGGCAGCTCGGGAAAGCGCGTCGGCTCGCCGAGCGCGAGCGCGCGGCAGCCGGAGCGCAGCGGGCAGCGCGGGCAGTCCGGGTTGCGCGGCTTGCAGACCGTGGCGCCGAGCTCCATCGCGGCCTGGTTGGCGTCGCCGGGCCGCTCGGGGTCGAGCAGCGCCTGCGCGGCCTCGCGCACGGCCCGCTTCCCCGCCGCCTTGCGCGGGTCGCCCGCGATCGCCCACAGCCGGCTCACGACCCGCTCGACGTTGCCGTCGACCGCCGCGACGGGCTCGTCGAACGCGATCGACGCGACCGCCGCCGCCGTGTAGTCGCCGACCCCGGGGAGCGCGCGCCAGCCCGCGGCGTCGCCCGGCACCTCGTCGGCCAGCACCGCCGCGGCGTCCTTGAGCATGTGCGCGCGCCGGTAGTAGCCGAGACCCGCCCACGCGGAGAGCAGCTCGTCGGTCTCCGCGACCGCCAGGTCCGCCGGCGTCGGCCAGCGCGCGAGGAAGCGCTCGTAGTAGGGCGTGACCGCCGCGACCGTCGTCTGCTGGAGCATGACCTCGCTCACGAGGACGGCCCACGGGTCGCGCGTGCCCCGCCACGGGAGGTCGCGCCGGTTCCCGTCGAACCAGCGCATGAGCGCCCGACGCATCCGCTTCGGATCGGGCTGTCCGGTGGGCGGGGGCGGCATGGCGGGCAGGCTAGCACGCGCCCGCGAAGCCCGGACCGCCGTTCGGTAGACTCCTCCGCCGATCGCGCGCGGGGCAGCGTGCGAGCTCGCACGCACGGAGGTGCCCGATGGACATCCTGCTCTGGGTCGTCGCCGCGGTCGCGCTGTTCATGGCGTGGTCCGCGCGCTCGCGCGCCGCCGAGATGGAGAGCCGCCTGCTCGAGGCCAAGCGCCTCGGGTCGGCCGCCCGCGACGAGGTCGTCGAGCTCACGGGCGCGGTCGACACGCTGCGCAAGCTGCTCGCGCGCGTCGCGAACGGCCACCACGTCGACGCGCACATGGTCCGCGACGGCCGGCTCTTCCGGAACATCCTCGCCGCCGACCTGCAGAAGAAGGTGGAGGGGCCCGACAAGCTCTGCGTGCTCGACGTGCGCACGGACAACGAGTGGCAGGGCGGCCACATCCCCGGCGCGACGCACGTCCCCGTCGACGACCTCGAGAAGCAGCTCCACGCGGTGCCGCGCGACGGCACGCCGCTCTACGTGATCTGCGCGGGCGGCGGGCGCAGCCAGGCGGCGGCGAAGTTCCTCGCCGAGCGCGGCTACGTGGACGTGTTCAACGTCGAGGGCGGCATGCAGGCCTGGCGCGGCGAACGCTCGCGTGACTGACGCCGCGGCCGCAGGACCCGACGAGCCGCGCGCCCGCCTGACCGCCGAGGTCGCCGCCGTGCGGGCGCGCCTCGCCGAGGGCTTCGAGCTGCTCGCCGCGGACGCGCCGCCGCCGCCGCCCGCGGACCCCGACGAGGACCTCGCGCCGCTCGTCGACCACACGCTGCTGCAGCCCACGGCGACGGACGCGGACGTCGTGCGGCTCTGCGAGGAGGCGGCGCGCCACGGCTTCGGCGCGGTCTGCGTGCACGGCGCGCGGCTGCGCACGGCGACGACGTCCTGCCCGCCCGAGGTCACCGTGGCCTGCGTCGTGGACTTCCCGCTGGGCTGCGGCCAGACGGCGGCCCGCGCGCGCGAGGCGGCGCTCGCCGTCGAGGCGGGCGCGTCCGAGCTCGACCTCGTCGCGCCGGCGGGCCTCCTCGAGCAGGCGATCGCCGCCGACGGCGCGCCAGGCGCCGGCCCCGACGACCCGGCGTGGGAGCGCGGCCGGCTCGAGGCCTGGGTCGCCGACGTCTCCGCCGTCGTGGCCGCCGCGCGCGACGCCGGGCCGTGCCGCGTGAAGCTCATCCTCGAGACGGACCGCCTCACCGGCACCCAGACGATCGCCGGCGCGCTGCTCGCCGAGCTCGCGGGCGTCGACATGGTGAAGACGAGCACCGGCTTCGGCCGGGGCGGCGCGACGGTCGAGGCCGTCGCGCGCATGCACGCCGCGGTGGGCGGCCGGCTCGGCGTCAAGGCGTCAGGCGGCATCGCGTCCCGCTCCGACGCGCTCGCGCTGCGCGCCGCGGGCGCGACGCGCTTCGGCACCTCGCGCTCGCTGGCGCTGCTCGCCGACTGACGGCACCGCGCTCCGCGGCAGGTGATACGCTCGTCGCCGGCGGCGGGGGCCGGGAGCGCAGCATGGTCCGACGTGTCCGGGAGAGCATCGCCTCCGTCCGTCGCGCCGCGGTCGTCTGCGCGGCGCTCGCCGCGGCGCCGGTCGGTGCCTCGCAGGCCGTCGTCGAGCTGACTCCGCGCGGGCTGTCCCCGGACGACGCGTTCGGCGGGACCGTGGCGCTCTCGGGCGACCTCGCCGTGGTGGGCGCCGCGGGTCTCGGCGACGGGACGCTCTTCGTGTTCCGCGACGGGCCGGAGGGCCCGCTCGTCGAGCAGGTGATCACCGCGCCCCCCGGCTTCGCGGGCGAGGGGTTCCCGGGCGCGCTCGCCACCGACGGCCTGCGCATCGCGGCGGGCGTGCCGTTCCACGACGTCGACGCGACGGCCGACGGCGGCGGCGTGATCGTGTTCCGGCACGACGGCGGCTCGTGGGTCGTCGAGGACGTCGTGCTGAGCCCCGTCGTGGAGCCGCAGGGTCAGTTCGGGTGGAGCGTCGCGATCGACGGCGACCGGCTCCTCGTGGGTTCACCGTTCACGGACTTCATCCCGGGCGCGTTCGACTCCGGACGCGTCGATCTCTTCCGACGCGTGCGCTCGTCCTGGGTCCACGCCGAGACCTTCGTCGACCCCGTGCCGTCCACCGGCGACCTGTTCGGTCACTCGGTGGACCTCGCGCCCGGGCTGCTCGCGATCGGCGCGATGGAGACGTTGCGACCGGGGGGCGGCAGCGTGCGGGTCTACCGCGAGGAGGGCGGCGGGTGGACGCTCGAGCAGCGTCTCGAGAGCCGGAGCGCCGGGCCGGGGACGCAGTTCGGTTTCGACGTCGACCTCGACGACGACGCCGTGCTCGCGGGCCTGCACGGCGCGGCGTCGGGCGCCGGCGCCGCGATCCTGTTCCGCGACACGGGCCCGACGGGCTGGGTCGAGGAGCAGGTCGTGGGGGGGCACGGCACGTCGGCCGACGCGTGGTTCGGGTTCGCCGTGGGGCTCTCGGGGGACGTCGCCGTGGCGGGCGTCGTGTTCGACGACGCCGGGGGACCGCTCTCCGGCTCCGCGCGTGCGTTCCGACGCGTCGGCGCGGCGTGGCAGGAGCAGAACCTCCTGCTGCCGACGCCGCCGACGGCGGGCGTGACGCTCGGCGCCGACGTCGCGGTGGACGGCTCCGTCGTGCTCGCCGGGTCGGACGGCGGTCGCGCGTTCGTGTTCGACCTCGGGCTCCAGCCGTGGACGGACCAGGGCGGCGCGCTGCCCGGCGGCGCGGGGGCGCCCCGGCTGGCCGGCACGGGCTCGCTCGCGCCGTTGTCCTCGGGCGCGCTCGCGCTCACGGACGTCGCGTCGGCGGCCGCGGGCCTCCTGTTCCTCTCCCCGTCGGTCCGGCCCGTGCCGTTCTTCGGCGGCGTGCTCCAGGCGAACCCCGCGGTCGCGACGCGGCCCGTGCACACGGGGCGCGGCGCGTGGTCGCTCCCGTTCACGATGCCGCACGACACGCCGGCGGGCGTCGAGCTGTGGCTCCAGGCCGCGGTGGTCGACCCGGCGGCGCCGGGCGGCGTCGCGATCTCGAACCTGCTGCGCGCGCTCACGCCCTGACCGCGCGCGGACGCGCCTCCCGGAGCAAAGACGGCGGGCCCGGGGTGTCGCCAGTCACCCCGGGTCCGCCGTGGGATCGGTCGTCCGGGGACGATGCGCACGCCCCGGCCGACCGGCACACTTCCTTTGCAAGTCAACCGCTCACGGCACGGGTGTCGCGAGCAGTTGGGAGATGTCGCAGAACGGGGGCGACGGGTCCTCGTACAGCTGGTAGTAGACCGTCAGCCCCGACAGGCCGATGCCGGACGGCACCGTGATGGGCACGTTCCACTGCCCGACGGCGTCCATCGTCTTGACCTGCCACGAGTAGAAGGGGTTGCCCAGCCAGAACGGGCCGAAGCCCGTCGCGGCCGGCGCCGGCAGCACGAACGCGCCGAACAGCAGGAGCGTCTGCCGACCGGGCGTGCCGTGCGCCGTGAGCACGAACGTCTGGCCCTCGCCGGTGGGGCCGTTCGCGTTGAGCATGTTGCACGCGCCCTGCACGACGGTGACCTCGCCGGTGTTGCCGCCGGCGAAGCGCGCGCCGACGGCGAAGTCCTCGAAGCCGTCGTCGTTCCAGTCGCCGACGAACGCCAGCGCGTCGCCCGCGCGGTCGCCCGCATCGGTGCCGTCGAGCCGCACGCCGCGGAAGGACAGCGCGTCGAGCGGGATGGACGTCGGCAGCGCGCTCGAGCCGTGCAGCAGGTAGACCTCGCCGGACTGGCCGCCGTTGGGGTCGCCCTGGCGTGCGCCGACGAGCACGTCGTCGCGCTTGTCGCCGTTCATGTCGCCGCCCATCGCGACGGCCCAGCCCGTCTCGTCGCTTCCGTCGACGCCGGTGAGCGTGACGCCCGCGGCGCCGAGCGCGCCGAGGTCGATGCTCGTCGGCGGCGAGGCGCTGCCGAACACGACGTACGCGCGGCCCTCGTCGGTGCCCGTGTCGTCGTAGCCCGGCGCGCCGACGACGACGTCGTCGCGGCCGTCGCGGTTCACGTCGCCGCCGCCCGAGACGGACTGGCCCGTGAAGTCCGTGGCGCCGTCGCCGACGAGCACGACGCCCGCGCTCCCGAGCGACGCGAGGTCGAGGGTGGCCGGCAGCGCGTTCCCGCCGAACACGACGTAGGCCGTGCCCGAGTCGGGGCCGCCGCTGTTGCCGTCGTCCGCGCCGAGCACGACATCGTCGAAGCCGTCGCCGTCGAAGCGGCCCGCGGTGGACACGGACTGACCGAGGTGGTCGACCGCGGCCGCGCCCTGGATGAGCACGCCGTCGGACGCGCCGAAGCCCGCGAGGTCCACGAAGTCGGGGAACGCGTTCGAGCCGTACACGAGGTGCACGTGCCCCGCCTGGTTGCGGCCGAGCGGGTCGGCGCCCGTGCCGCCGAGGAGCAGGTCCGGGCGCCCGTCGCCGTTCACGTCGCGCGCGCCCGCGACGGACACGCCCGTCAGGTCGCCGCCCGCCGCGCCCTCGAAGACGACGCCCGCGCCGCCCGCGAGACCGCCGAGCGAGAGGGTCGCCGGGAGCGACGGCCCGCCGTACACGAGGTACGCGCGGCCCGAGTCGGCGGCGCCCGCCGTGCGGTCGTGGCCGTCCGCGCCGATCAGGAAGTCGTCGAAGCCGTCGCCGTCCACGTCGCCCACGCCCGCGAGGGACGCGCCCGCGCGGTCGCCGCTCTGCACGCCCGTGATCACGACGTCGGCGGACGCGAGGCCCAGCGTCTGCGGCGGGAAGTACTGCGTGCCGTAGATCAGGTACACGGTGCCGGGCGGGGCGAAGATGCCCGTGTCCCAGGCGGAGACGAGGACGTCGTCGATGCCGTCGCCGTTCACGTCGCCCGCGCCGGCCACCGCGCGCCCGGCGTAGCCGCCGGCGATCGCGCCGTCCATGCGGGTGCCCGCCGAGCGCAGCGAGTCGAGGTCGATGGGGCGGTTCTGGGCGGCCGCGGGGAGGCTCGCGGCGGCGAGGACGAGCAGGGCGGGAAGCCGGGTCGTCATGGGGAGGAGCTCCGGGCCGGGGGGGCTCGGCGGGTCGCGCATCGGGAGTCGCGACCCGGCGCGCGCCCGGGGTCGGGCGCCGCCGTCGGATCCGTTCACCGGCCGCTCGGATCCGCCAACCGCCAGGTGGTGGAGGCGCGAGTCTATCGCCGGTCGGCGGTCCGCCAACGCCTCGCTCGGGATGTTGTCGACAGGTTTTCCACAGATCTCCGATGCCTCATATGAGGCGTCGCGGATCCCGCGCGGAGCGCCCGTCCCGTGGCGGTCCGCCGCGGACCGACCGTTCCCGCGGATCGCGAATGTGGCGTTTGCGGCGGCCGCTCTCCACAGCTCTCCCCGGGGGCGCGGGCGCTTCCAACCGCGGGCGGGACCTGCTACCACGGCGCCCCCGTGCCCGCCATCCAGCTCACCTCCTCCGCCGGCGTCCTGCGCGGCCTCCACGACCCGCCCGAGGGCCCGCCGACGGCCGGCCGCCTGCGCGCGGCCGTGGTCTGCCACCCGCACCCGCTCCACGGCGGGACCATGGACAACAAGGTCGTGTTCACGCTGGCCCGGACGCTCCGCGAGCGGGGGCTGCACGTCGTGCGCTTCAACTTCCGCGGCGCGGGCGGCAGCGAGGGGGTCCACGACGAGGGCCACGGCGAGGTGGACGACGTCCGGGCCGCGCTTGAGCTCGCGGCCGGGCTGGCCGCCGGGGCGCTCCCGGACGAGGCGCCGCCGCCGCCCGGCGACGCCGCCCCCGACCTCGACGGCCGCCTCCTCGTCGCCGGCTTCTCCTTCGGGAGCTTCGTCGGCCTGTCCGCCGCGCTCGGCGACCCGCGCGTGGGCGCGCTGCTCGCCGTCGCGCCGCCCGTCAACTACTACAGCTACCCCGAGACGGGCGACTTCGGCGTGCCGCTCGCCGTGGTCTGGGCGGAGGACGACGAGCTCGTCCCCGCGCGGCGCGTCTCGGCGTGGGCGACGGACGGCCCGGGCGTCGACGTGGCGCTCCACCCGATCGCCGGCGCGACGCACCTCTTCCACGCGCGGCTCGGCCCGCTGCGCGCGGCCGTCGACGCCTTCCTCGACCACGTGCGCGACGCCTCGGGCGGCCGCGGCTGACGGCACGCGCCGCCTGGGATCCCGCCCCGCGCGGGGTACACTCCCGCCATGTTCCTCGACCGCTGGCGCGCGCGCCGCGCGATCCTCTCCCGCACGCCGCCGTCGACCGTCGACGACGCCGCCGATCCGCGGCTGCGCGAGGTCGTCGAGGCGCTGCGCGAGCCCGTCGGCGCGGACAACTCACTGGGCGACCCGAGCTGGCACTTCCGCTGGGAGGGCGAGCTCCAGCTCGTCGGGCTCGACGCGACGACGCGCTCCGTGACGGACGTCCGGCAGCGGCTCCTGCGCCTCGTGCACGAGCTCGACCTGCGCCACCTGCCGCGCCGCGCGCGCCGCGTGCTCGCCGTGGTGCTCTGCGCGCCCGAGCCGAGCGAGGGCTTCCCCGGCTGGCACGCGCGCCTCCAGGACGACCAGGGTGAGGTGGGCGAGTCCGACTGGCGCGCCGCGCGCGGCCGCATCGCGGTGCTCGCGATCGACGGCGCGGGGCGGCACGCGCTCTTCGGCGGCGACCACGCGGTGTCGCGCGCCGTGGAGGCCTGGGCGGCGGGGCCCCCGCGGGCGAGCTGACCCCGTCACCGGCCGCGGCCCGACCTGTAGAGTGGGGGCATGCGGACCGCCGGCCTGCTCCTCGCGCTCCTGACCCTCGCGCCGACCGTCCCGGCGGGTGACGCGTCGGACGGCGGCGAGGCCGTCCTCGACACGGCCGTCCCGCGCCACGTGCGCGCGCTCTACCTCGACACGCTGGGCCGCACGCCCACCGCCGACGAGCTCGAGCTCGCGTCGCTCGGCCGGACGTCGGTGCTCCTGCGCAGCCTCTGCGGCAGCGAGGAGTTCTGGGAGCAGTGGTACGAGGAGGAGCTCTACTACTTCCTGCTCGTCGACAACTTCCGACCCGAGGACCCGCCGGACGGCGAGCGCCTGCCGCAGCGGCTGCGACGCGGCGACCTCCAGCTGCTCGACGCCGTGCGCACGATCGCGTCGAGCTCGGCGTTCAACCGAGCGAACCCCGGCAACGACACCTTCGTGAGCGTCGTGTTCGAGCAGCTGCTCGGCGTGACCGTGCAGTCGCAGCCCGCGATCCTCGAGGCGGGCAAGCGCATGTACGACGGCAACCGCGCGAGCCTCTGGGGCATGGAGGGGCGCAGCCAGGCGGACGTCGTGCGCATCGCGTGCTCGCAGGAGGACTTCGCGCTGCGCATCGTCGAGCGGCAGTACCGGCGCTTCGTGGGTCGTGATCCGCCGCGGCGCGACGCCGCCGGGTGGGCCGACCGCCTGCGCGACGACCCCGCCGGCTTCCCCGACCTCGTGCGCGAGTGGCTCGGCTCGGAGGCCTACGCGCGGCGCCTGCTCAGCCTGCGCCCGAAGTCGGACCGGCAGTTCATCCGCGGCCTCTACGTGGACCTCACGGGCGGGCCGCCGGACCAGGAGACCATGCAGCGGCACCGCACCGCGCTGGCCGCGGTCGCCGACTCCGGGCCGCTGCGCTCGGTGATCGCCCGCGTGCTCCTGGGCGCCGCCGGCCCGGGCTACCCGCCGCGCCGCGACCCCGTCGACGCGCGGCCGCTCGTCCGGGACGTCTTCCTGCGCTTCCTGGGCCGGGACCCCGTGCCCGAGGAGCTCGA
The DNA here is from genome assembly GCA_030428785.1 of bacterium. Taxonomy (GTDB): domain Bacteria; phylum Planctomycetota; class B15-G4; order B15-G4; family B15-G4; genus JAUIEF01. Next base: position 38,960 of record JAUIEF010000009.1, on the reverse strand, counting down.
GGCCTTCGCGACGCTCTACGAGCAGTGCGACTGCGAGCCGGAGCTGCTCGTCCGGGCCGTCACCACGCACCAGGAGTACCAGTACTACTGATCGGCGGGTCGTCGACGGGAGCCCGGTAAGGCCCGCGCGCCCCGATCGTCGGACGGACGCGGTACGATCGCTCCCGTCTCCCCGTCCCGATCCGCCGGAGGACAGCCGATGGCCCGCCCGACCCGAGACCGCCGCACACCCGACCGCCGCACGCTCGACCGCCGCGCCCTCCTGCGGGGCGGCGCCGCCCTGGCCGCCGGCGCCCTGCTGCCCGGCGCGGCCCTCGGCGCGCCGGCGCTCTTCCCGGCGCCCGTCCTCGCCGGCGCCCGCAAGACCAAGCGCGTGATCCTCGTGGTGTTCGGCGGCGGCGTGCGCAGCCGCGAGACGATCCTCAGCGACAACGTCCCGAACATGATGCGCATGGCGGAGGAAGGCGTCGTCTTCCCGAACACGAGCGTGCGCAACAACGGCCACTACGGCGCCGCGGTGTCCATCATCTCCGGCAGCTTCGAGGTGTTCGGCATCCGCGAGAACTCGCGGCCCGTCGAGCCCACCGTGTTCGAGGTGCTGCGCCGCGAGGCGGGGCTCTCGGCCGCGGACGTCTGGCTCAGCACGTCCGGCTCCGACCAGGAGACCAACTACGCGTACAGCACCGCGCCCGGCTACGGCAGCCGCTACGCCGCGAACCTCATCGGCGGCGAGGGCATCTTCAACGCCGAGTTCAAGGACCTCGTCGTGGGGGAGGGCGGGCTGCGCGGCGTGGACGCGAAGTCGGAGGCCGTGCTCGGCGAGCTGCGCGGCGCGATGCGCACGCCGCTGCCGACGATCGACGGCGGCGACTTCGGCAACAGCGCCGAGACGACCGCGCGCATCGAGAGCTTCATCCTCGACGAGCTGCGCGGCGGCGCCAGCGAGATCACGGGGCTCGGCGCGAGCGACGCCAAGGCCATGCACGTCGCGCGCAACCTCATGAGCATCTTCCGGCCGAAGCTGCTCGGCGTGACGCTGCGCAACCCGGACGTCGCGCACGGCTCCTTCAACGACTACGTCACGGTCATCCGGCGCAACGACGAGGAGCTGGGCAAGCTCTTCGACGCGGTGCGCGGCGACCCGGAGCTCGCCGAGAGCACGGCGATCCTCGTGCTGCCCGAGTTCGGGCGTGACCGCGACTTCAACGCGCGCCGCGGGCTCGACCACGGCGACAACAGCGACGAGCTCATGAAGGTGGCGCTCGTCGCGTGGGGCCCGGACTTCAAGAGCGGCAAGGTCGACACGCGCGAGATCCGCTCGATCGACGTGACGCCGACCATCGCGTCGCTCTTCGGCGTCCGCATGGGAGGGCGCACCGGCTCGGTGATCCCCGGGCTCTTCGCCTGAGGTGATCGGCGGCCGGACCCTCGGCGCGCTCGTCGCGGTCGTCCTCGCGACGGCGCTCTTCGCCGGTGTGCGCCCGGCGGGAACGGCGGCGGGAGCTCCGCGCGTCGCGGGCGTCGCACCGGCCGGCGCGGCCCTCCCCGTCGTCGCGCCGGCCGTCGAGGGCTGCCTCGACTGCCACGCGGGCATCGAGGAGATGCACCCGTGGGAGCCGCTCACGTGCACCCAGTGCCACGGCGGCGACCCGGCCGCGCGCACGAAGGACCGCGCCCACGTCGAACCGCGGATCGGCTGGCCCAAGGACGAGCGCGTCATGTACGAGGCGTTCGACCCGGCGGCCTCGCGCTTCCGCAACCCGAGCGACCTGCGCGTCGCGAAGGAGGCCTGCGGCGGCTGCCACCGGCGCGTCGTCGACCAGCTGCCGCGCAGCCTGCACGGCACGACGGCCGGCCACCTCAACGACGGCCTCTACGAGAACGGCGTCAACGCGACGCGCGAGGCCGTGTACGGGATCTTCGGCGTCGAGGCGGACGACCCGGACGAGGTCGACGCGCACGAGCTCGACCGGCTCATCCCCATCGCTCGGCTGCGCGTCGACGCCGCGGACGACACGCTCTCCGGGCACTTCGCCGACCTGCCGCGCAAGGCGTGCATGCAGTGCCACCTCTGGTCGGACGGCTTCGCCGTCGAGGGGCGGCTCGGGCAGGACGGCCTCTACCGCGGCAGCGGCTGCGCGGCCTGCCACGTGCCCTACGCGGAGGACGGGCTCTCGAGGAGCGGCGACCCGACGATCGACCGCTTCGAGCCGGGGCACCCGATCACGCACGCGATGACCGTCGCGCCGCCGACGTCCACCTGCGTGAGCTGCCACGTCGGCGACGCCTCCATCGGCAACGGCTTCCGCGGGCTCGCGCAGCTCTACCCGCAGATGCCCGCCGGCCCGGACATCCCCGGCACGACGGACCGCCTCATCGCGAACCAGTTCTTCATCGAGGACCCGCTGCTCACGCCGCCGGACGTGCACCACGCGGCCGGCATGGACTGCATCGACTGCCACACCTCGCGCGACGTCATGGGCGACGGCGCGATCCACGGCGCGATGGAGCACGCCGTCGAGATCGAGTGCACGAGCTGCCACGGCACGCCCGACGCGTACACCGACCTGCGGACGTCCAAGGGGCGCGTCGTCGAGAACCTCGAGCGCAAGGGCGACCTCTTCGTGCTCAAGGGCAAGGCGTCGGGGCGCAGCCTGCGCGTCAAGCAGGCCAAGGACGTCGTCGACCCGGACCACCTCGACTACAACCCGCGGGCCGCGCGCGCCATGACGGGCGACCACGCGCGCCTCGAGTGCTACGCCTGCCACAGCGGCTGGAACACGAACTTCTTCGGCTTTCACTTCGACCGCAACGAGCAGTTCAGCCAGCTCGACCTCATCGAGGGCGACGTGACGCCGGGCGTCGTGTCCACGCAGGAGCGCGTCTTCGCGACGCTGCGGCAGTTCGTGCTGGGCGTGAACCCCGAGGGCATGATCGCGCCGTACATGGTGGGCTTCAGCACCATGGGCACGGTGCACGGCGCCGACGGGAGCCTGCGCATCGACCAGGGGCTGCCGGAGACCGCCGCCGGCCTCTCCGGCATGACGATGGTGCACCACCAGACGCACACGACGCAGCCGGCCGCGCGGAGCTGCCTCGAGTGCCACCGCAGCCCGGCGACGTGGGGGCTCGGCACGGGCAGCGAGGGCGGCGGCGCGTTCAGCCTCGCGCGCGGGCTCGTCGTCGCGGTGGGGCAGCGCGGCATCGAGACGATGCTCCTCGACCGCGAGGACCCGGCGCAGAGCGTGTACCTCGCGCGGCTGCCGCTGGGCGGCGCGCGGAAGGTCGTGCTCGACAGCGACCCCGTCGACGGGCACGCCGAGACGGCCTTCGTCGTCATCGAGCGCGCGGGCGTCGCGCTCGTCGACGTGCGCAACCCGGCGTTCCCTCGCGTGCGGTCCTTCGTCGCGGCGGGCGACGCGCGGGACGTCGTGCTCGAGGGCGGGCGGCTCTTCATCGCCAACGGCGTGGGCGGTGTGCGCCTCGTCGACGTGAGCGACCGCGACCGCCCGCGCCTCGTGAGCGACCTCGTCACCGAGGAGGCGCGCGGGCTCTGCGTGCGCTGGCCGAAGGTCTACGTCGCGGACGGTCCCGGCGGGCTCGTCGTCGCAGACGTGTCGGTCGAGAGCCGGCCGCGCATCGTCGGGCAGGTGCGCGTGAACCACCGAGAGTCCGGCGACGACGACGCGGAGGCCGTCGACGCGTTCTTCCAGTACGGCCGCCCGCAGGGGCCGCGCGACCGCACGCCGGCCCGCATGGTCGCCGTCGTCGCGAACGGCAGCGCCGGCATCGCGATCCTCGACGTCACGGAGCCCGAGGCGATCGTCCTGCTCTCCGCCGTGGGCGACAACTACGCCGACGACCGCCGCGCCGTCGACGTCGTCGTCTCGAGCCGCTTCGAGCTCGGTGACACGACCGGCCTCGTGCCGACCGTCGAGCGCGACGTCGCGTACGTCGTCGGCACGCGCAACGAGGAGGTCGGCGAGTACCTCTTCATCGACGTGACGAAGCCGAAGGAGCCGCGCGTCGCGACCCGCGAGAACCACGGTGCCGGGCCGATCACCGGCGCGACGCTCGCGCGCTCGTTCAACCCGCCCGCGCTCACGCACCGGCTCATGGTGTCGACGGACGTCGGCCTCGCCGTGTTCGAGGTCGACGACACCGAGGAGCCGAACACGCTCGTCGACTTCACGCCGATCGCGCCCGTGAGCGACGCGGCGGTCGAGGCCTTCGCCTTCGACCGCATGCAGGACCCGACGGGCCGGCAGCTCAAGGACATCAGCCACGAGGGCGCGCGCTACCTGTCGGTGGAGGAGATCCACCGCGTGCTCTCCGTGCCCGGCGACGTGCTCGGCACGCTCGACGACGGCGGGCGGCGCCGCGAGGACGTGCGCGAGGCCTTCGGCGACCGCGCCGTGCCGGGCGGCGTCCTGCTCTCGAGCCTGCCGCCGCGCTCCGTCGACAACGAGGCGTACGACGTCATGCTCGACCGGCTGCAGCGCGGCTTCCGCATCGCGTCCTTCGAGCCGCTCGCGCTCATGGTGCGGCACGTGCACCCGCCGGACTACGACGCCAACGGCGACGCGAAGCTCTCGCGCGGCGAGCTCGAGCGCGTCTTCTGGGACCTGCTCGACGCGAACGCCGACGGCGCGCTCGACCCGCTCGAGTGGCCGCGCCACCCGACCGCCGATCCGCCGAGCCTCGACAGGAACCGCGACGGCCGCGTCTCGCGCAAGGAGATGGACCTCGGCGCCAACGTCGTGCAGTTCTTCGACGTCGACGGCGACAAGCTCGTCGACTGGAACGAGTGGCCCTGGCTGGTCGTCCTCGGCGAGCGCCGCCTCCCGAGCCTCCACTACATGGACCTCGAGGCGCTCCTCGAGCTGCTCGGCCGCATGGGCTTCGACGAGCGCCGCCCGTTCCTCTACCAGGTGCTCACGGGCGGCAACCGCGACCGCCGCGTCGCCGCGCGCGACGTCCCGCTCGATCGCATCCAGGGCTTCCTGGACCGCGCGCAGAACAACCCGCTGGACGACGTCGCCGGCGAGGGCGTGCTCGGCGACTTCCTCGTGCGCTGGGACGTGGACGGCGACGGGGCCGTCGACGCGGGCGAGCACCGCCGCTGGGCCGCGATCGCCGCGCGCTGCGACCTCGACGGCAACGGGAAGGTCGACGAGCGGGACGCACCGGGGCGGTGAGGCACGGCTCCGGCTCCGGGGGACGGACACGGGGACGGACACGGGGACGAGACGTGAACGTGTACGTGTACGGCCGACGCGGACGTGCACGGCCGACGTGTACGTGCACGGCCCACGTGTAGGGCCCACGTGCACGGCCCACGCCCCGGTGAACGACGGCGCGGCTCGGCGCGACGGGGGCGACGGGCGTGCACGGTGGCGCGGGGATCCCCGGCGTCCGGGCTGAGGCTCCGGCCTCCCCGGCGCCCGGGAGGTCCGGCCGTGCTCGCTCGCTCGGGACCGCTCGTGGGCCGGCCACGAGCCCGTCGCCGCCCTCGACCGCCGTCCGCGTCCGCGAAGGCGTGCACGTGCGCGTGGGCCGTTCACGAGGGCCGTGCACGTCCGCGTCGGCCGTGCACGAGGGCCGTACACGTCCACGTGGGCCGTGCACGTCCGCGTTCACGTCTCGTCCACGTGCCCGTCCCCGTCCCCGGATCCCCCCGAATCCGACCCGCAAGCCCGGTTTCACGGCCGATCTCGACCGTCGCGTCGGGGGGCTCGGGTGGGTTATGGTACGGGGCCGCTCCGAGTCCGCCGGAGACGGCATTCCGAGGGCCTCCGACCCGCTCCCGCGGGCGAAGGGGTCCGCTCCGGACGCCTCCCCGGCGTCCTCGCAGGGCCCGCAGCACCCCGTGTTCCGGCGGCCGCCGGGGCCCGGGATCCCAGAGCCTCCATGTCCGAGACCTCGACTCCCCGACTCCTGCCCGGATCCGGTCCCAAGCCGGACTGGCTGAAGATCCGCCCGCCGGGCGGGGCGGAGTACGTGGCGCTCAAGACCCAGCTCCGCGAGCGCGGGCTCTCGACGGTCTGCGAGGAGGCCCGCTGCCCCAACGTCGAGGAGTGCTGGGGCGGCGGCACCGCGACGCTCATGGTCCTGGGCGACACCTGCACCCGCGGGTGCTCGTTCTGCGCCGTGAAGACGAACCGCCTGGGCCGTCCGCTCGACCCGGACGAGCCGCGCAAGTCGGCGGAGTCCGTCGAGCTCATGGGGCTCGACTACGTCGTCATCACGTCGGTGGACCGCGACGACCTGCCGGACGGCGGCGCGTCCCACTTCGCCGACGTCATCCGCGCCGTGCGCGAGCGGAACCCCGACACGCTCGTCGAGGTGCTCATCCCGGACTTCCGCGGTGACGAGGCCGCGCTCGCGACGCTCGTCGCCGCGACGCCGGACGTCGTCGCTCAGAACCTCGAGACGGTGGAGCGCCTCACGCACCCCGTCCGCGACCCGCGCGCCGGCTACCGCCAGACGCTCGACCTGCTCGGCCGCGTGAAGCGCCTCGACCCGACGCGCCTCACCAAGTCGTCGCTCATGCTGGGCCTCGGCGAGACGGACGACGAGGTGCGCGCCGCGATGGAGGACCTGCGCGCCGAGGACGTCGACTTCCTGACGTTCGGGCAGTACCTCGCGCCGACGAAGCGGCACCACCCGGTGGACCGCTACGTCACGCCCGAGGAGTTCGACCGCTGGCGCGAGGAGGGCGAGGGGCTCGGCTTCCGCTACGTCGCGTCGGGTCCGCTCGTCCGCAGCAGCTACCGCGCCGGCGAGTTCGCCATCCGCGCCGTCTTCGAGGAGCGCCGCCGCGAGGCCGCGCGCTCCGCGGGACACGACGCCGCACGCGACGCGCACGACGCGTCCGCACCGCACACACACCGGAGGAACGCATGAGCCAGGACCTGTTGCAGGTCATCAGCGAGAGCGGCAAGGCGCTCAAGGGCAAGAAGCCCGGGCTGTCCGCCGACGAGCTGGTGGGGATGTACCGCTCGATGCTCCAGACGCGGCTGCTCGACGAGCGCATGATCAACCTCCAGCGCCAGGGACGCATCGGCTTCTACGTGCCGTCGACCGGCGAGGAGGCCGCGCAGGTCGGCACGGCCATGGCCTTCGAGGCGCAGGACTGGGTCTACCCGAGCTACCGCGTGCCGGGCCTGTTCCTGCAGCGCGGCGTGCCCATCGACAAGATGGTCGCCAACTGCTTCGGCAACGAGGCGGACCTGTGCCTCGGCCGCCAGATGCCGGTGCACTACGCCTTCGCGGAGCAGCACCTCGTCTCGATCAGCAGCCCGATCGGCACGCACATCATCCAGGCCGCCGGCACCGCCATGGCCCAGAAGCTCAAGGGCGACGACGGCATCACCGCGGTGATGTTCGGCGACGGCGGCACGAGCAGCAACGACTTCCACTCCGGCATGAACTTCGCCGGCGTGGCGCGCGCGCCCTGCGTGTTCCTCTGCACGAACAACCAGTGGGCGATCAGCGTGCCGCAGGAGAAGCAGACGGCCTCCGAGACCTTCGCCATCAAGGCGGCGGCCTACGGCATGCCGGGCATCCGCGTGGACGGCAACGACGTGCTCGCCGTGTACGACGCCACCAAGAAGGCGGCCGAGCGCGCTCGCGCCGGCGACGGCCCGACGCTCCTCGAGCTGCTCACCTACCGGCGCGGCCCGCACAGCAGCAGCGACGACCCGACCCGCTACCGCGGCAACCAGGCCGACTCGTGGATGGCCAAGGACCCGATCCTGCGCTTCCGCAAGTACCTCGAGAACCAGGACCTCTGGTCCGAGGCGCAGGAGGCCGAGCTGCAGACGGAGCTCAAGGCGGAGATCAACGCGGCGGTCAAGAAGGGCGAGAGCGCCCCGCAGCCGTCGCTCGAGACGATGTTCACGGACGTGTTCGCGAACGTGCCGCCGTTCCTCCGCGAGCAGTACGAGCAGCTCGTGCGCGACGAGGGCACGGGGCACGAGCCCGACCCGGACGCGGCCTTCCCGCTCTGACCGCGGCGCCGGCCGGGGCGCGCGGGCGCGGCGCACGACGCCGCGCACCGCCCGACCCGTCCGCCCCGCACGACCCGACCACAGGCAGACGACCACACAGCAGCGCCGCGGCGACCCGCGGCCGACAGGAACGAGAGACATGCCCGAAATCACCCTGGTCCAGGCCGTCAACGACGCCCTCAAGGAGGAGATGCGCGCCGACGACGACGTCGTCGTGCTCGGCGAGGACGTCGGCGTCAACGGCGGCGTCTTCCGCTGCACGGCGGACCTCGTCGACGAGTTCGGCGAGGAGCGCGTCATCGACACGCCGCTCAGCGAGTCCGGCATCATCGGCGCCGCCATCGGCATGGCGCTCTACGGCCTCAAGCCGGTGCCCGAGATCCAGTTCGCCGACTTCATCTGGCCGGCCTTCGACCAGATCACGAGCGAGATGGCCAAGATGCGCTACCGCTCGGGCGGCCAGTTCACCTGCCCGATGGTCGTGCGCACGCCCTACGGCGGCGGCATCCGCGGCGGCCACTACCACAGCCAGAGCCCCGAGGCGTACTTCACGCACACGTCGGGCCTGACGGTCGTCGTGCCGAGCGACCCCTACGACGCGAAGGGCCTGCTCAAGGCCGCCATCCGCAGCCCCGACCCGGTCATCTTCCTCGAGCCGAAGCGCATCTACCGCGCGCCCAAGCAGGACGTGCCGGCGGACGACGACTACGTGGTCGAGATCGGCAAGGCCGCCGTGCGCCGCGAGGGCACGGACTTCACCATCACCTGCTACGGCGCGATGGTCGAGGTCGCGATGAAGGCCTGCGCGCTGGCCGCGGAGAAGGGCTGGGAGGGCGAGGTGCTCGACCTGCGGACGCTCGTGCCGCTCGACGAGCAGGCGCTCATCGCATCCGTCACCAAGACGGGCCGGCTCGTCACGCTGCAGGAGGCGCCGAAGTTCAGCGGCTACAGCAGCGAGCTGTCCGCGATCGTGGCCGAGAAGGCGATCGACGTCCTCGAGGCGCCCATCCGGCGCGTCGCGGGCTTCGACGTGCCCTTCCCGTTCACGCTCGAGCACGTCTACATGCCGCACGCCGAGCGCGTGCTCAAGGCCGTCGAGGACGTCATGACCTTCTGACCGCGGCGCGGCCGCGCGACGGCCGGCGCCCGAGAGCTTCCAGGACTGCACCGCACGCGCGACGAGCGCGGCACGCGACGGAGAGAGTTGCCAGAGATGACACGCATCGAGTTCAAGCTGCCCGACATCGGCGAGGGTGTCGCCGAGGGCGAGATCACCAGCTGGAAGGTGGCCGCCGGAGACGCCGTCGAGGAGGACCAGGTCATGGTCGAGGTCATGACCGACAAGGCGACCGTCGAGATCGGCTCGCCGGTGACCGGCAAGGTCCTCGAGATCAAGGCGGGCGAGGGCGACACGATCCCCGTCGGCGACGTGATCATCGTGCTCCAGGACGAGGTGCCCGACGCCGCGGGCGGCTCGGGCGGCGGTGACGCGCCGAAGGCCGCGGCGAAGAGCGAGCCGAAGAAGCCCGCGAAGCAGGAGGCCTCCTCCGGCGCCTCCTCGGACAGCGGCGAGCTCATCGACTTCTCCCTGCCGGACATCGGCGAGGGCGTCGCCGAGGGCGAGATCACCAAGTGGCTCGTGAAGGAGGGCGACTCGGTCACCGAGGACCAGCCCATGGTCGAGGTCATGACCGACAAGGCGACCGTCGAGATCGGCTCGCCCGTCGACGGCACCGTGCACGAGCTGCTGCACGCCGAGGGCACGACGGTGCCCGTGGGCGACGTGCTCCTCGTGCTCGCGTCGACCTCGGGCGCGCCTCCGAAGAGCGGACACGGCCACGGCGGCGCGAAGCCCGCGGCGGCCTCCGCGGGTGGGGCGGCGTCCTCGGGCGGCGCGTCCGGCGGCACGGCCGTCAGGGAGGCGCCCGCGCCCGCCGCGCGCGCGACGACGCTCGCCGACACCGGCCTGCCCGACCGCGCCGACGGTTCGCGCCGCGTCCGCGCCGCGCCCGCCGTGCGTCGGCTCGCCCGCGAGATGGGCCTCGACATCGGCGGCCTGAACGGCTCCGGCCCGAACGGCCGCGTGACCATGGACGACGTGCGCCGCGCCGGTCAGGGCGCGCCGCCCGCGCGTCCCGCGACGTCCGCGCCGGCGCGTCAGGCGCCGTCCGCGCCCTCGCGTCCCGCGACGCCCTCCGCGCCGCTGCCGGCCGTCAAGGCGCCGAGCCCGACCGAGCTCCAGGGCGACGAGCGCGTCCCGCTGCGCGGCCTCCGCAAGCGCATCGCCGCGCAGATGCGGGTGAGCAAGCACACGGCCGCGCACTTCGCGTACGTCGAGGAGATCGACGTCACGGAGCTCGTGAAGACGCGCAAGGCCGCGAAGCCCGTCGCCGAGGACAAGGGCGTCAAGCTCACGTACATGCCGTACATCATCAAGGCGGCGTGCACGGCGCTGCGGGAGTTCCCGCTGCTCAACGCCTCGCTCGACGAGGAGGCGCAGGAGCTCGTCTACCACGGCGAGATCAACATGGGCATCGCGGTGGACACGCCGGACGGCCTCATCGTCCCGGTCATCCGCAACGCCGACCGCAAGAGCATGCTCCAGAACAGCCAGGAGATGTTCGAGCTGGCCGAGCGCGCGCGGAACAGGAAGACGAAGCCCGAGGACGTCGGCGGCGGCACGTTCACCATCACGAACGCCGGCAACATCGGCGGCCTGCTCGCGACGCCCATCATCAACGTGCCCGAGGTGGCGATCATGGGCGTGCACGCCATCCGCCGCCGGCCGTGGGTCGTCGACGACGAGATCGTGATCCGCGACATCATGTACCTGTCGCTGAGCCTCGATCACCGCGTCGTGGACGGCGCCGTCGGCGCGTACTTCATGAACCGCGTCAAGGAGCAGCTCGAGAACCCCGCGCTCATGCTGCTGGAGAGCTGACCCCGTGACCGAGGCCGCCGTCCTGCAGATCCTGAGCCCCTCGGGCGAGATCGAGAAGTCGCTCCTCCCGGAGCTGACGAGCGACGAGCTCGTCGGGCTGTACAAGCACATGGTGCGCACCCGCGCGATCGACACGCGCATGCTCGCGCTGCAGCGGCAGGGGCGCATCGGCTTCTACGGGACGTGCCGCGGGCAGGAGGCGGCGACGGTCGGCAGCGGCGCGGCCGTCGAGGACCGCGACTGGGTGTTCCCCGCGCTGCGCGAGGGCGCCGTCCTGCTCATGCGCGGCTACCCCATGGACAAGTACATGGGGCAGCTCGTGGGCTGCGCGCTCGACCCGACGCACGGGCGGCAGATGCCGTGCCACTTCAGCTCGGCGGAGCACCGCTTCGTCTCGCTGAGCTCGGTCATCGGCACGCAGATCTCGCAGACCATGGGCGCGGCCTGGGGCGCGAAGATCCGCAAGGACGACACCGTCGTCATGGGGTACATGGGCGACGGCGCGACGAGCAGCACCGACTTCCACTGCGCGCTGACGTTCGCGGGTGTGCACAAGCTGCCGGCGGTCTTCGTCTGCCAGAACAACCAGTGGGCGATCAGCGTGCCGTTCTCCAAGCAGACCGCGAGCGACGGCATCGCGGTGAAGGCCGTCGCCTACGGCATGCCCGGCGTGGCCGTCGACGGCAACGACGTGCTCGCCGTCTACCGCGCCACCAAGGAGGCGGTCGACCGCGCGCGCTCCGGCGGCGGCCCGACGCTCATCGAGGCCATCACCTACCGGCAGGAGGGTCACAGCAGCAGCGACGACCCGACGCGCTACCGCGACGCCGCGACGCACGCCGCGTGGATGGAGAAGGACCCCGTCCGCCGCTACCGCAACTACCTCGAGCTCGAGGGCCTCGTCACCGAGGAGCTCGACCGGCAGATCGAGGAGGAGGCGAAGCAGGCCGTGAACGCCGCGATCGCCGCGGCGGAGGCGAGCCCGCCGCCGGAGGTGTGGACGCTCTTCACCGACGTCTACGACAAGCCCACGGACGCGCTGCGCGAGCAGGCCGCGACGGTCGCGAGCGAGAGCGCCGAGGGTGAGGCCGAGGGCGCCTTCCCGCTCTGAACCGCGCGCGCCCCGCGCGGCATCCCACCGCACCACCGAACGAGAGATCCCAGGAGCCGTCATGAGCCAGGCAGCCAAGTCCGCCGACGTCGTCGTCATCGGCGCGGGTCCCGGAGGCTACGTCGCCGCGATCCGGCTGGCGCAGCTCGGCAAGCAGGTGCTCGTCATCGACCGCGCGCGCATCGGCGGCGTGTGCCTCAACTGGGGCTGCATCCCGTCCAAGGCGATGATCGCCGCGAGCTCGCTCGTCGAGAGCCTGAAGTCCGCCGACACCATGGGCATCAAGGTCGACGGCGTGACCGTGGACATGGGCAAGATGAAGGAGTGGAAGGACGGCATCGTCAAGCGCCTGACCGGCGGCATCGGCGAGCTGTTCAAGCGCAACGGCATCGAGACGATCGCCGGCGAGGCGTCCTTCGTCGACGCGCACACGATCAAGGTCTCGACGAGCAAGGGCGACCTGACCGTCACGGCGAAGCAGGTGCTCGTCGCGACGGGCGCGAGCGTGGTCGACCTGCCGCACCTGAGGATCGACGGCGACCGCATGCTCTCCGCGAAGGAGGCGCTGGACCTCACCGAGCCGCCGAAGGAGTTCCTCGTGATCGGCGGCGGCATCGTCGGCTGCGAGATCGGCACCTACATGGCGAAGCTCGGCAGCAACGTGACCATCGTCGAGATGATGGACGGGCTGCTCACGGGCACCGACCCGGACCTCGTCAAGGTCGTCCGGCGCGGCATGAAGAAGCGCAAGATGACCGTGCTCACCGGCAGCAAGGTCACGAAGGTCGCGAAGGACGGCACGGCGACGATCGAGACGCCCAAGGGCGAGAAGACCGTCGAGGCCGACAAGGTGCTCGTCGCCATCGGCTTCCGGCCGAACACCGCCGGGCTGGGCCTCGAGGGCTGCGGCGTGACGCTCGACGAGCGCGGCCACGTGACCGTCGATGACCAGTGCCGCACGAGCCACCCGGACATCTTCGCCATCGGCGACGTCATCGGCCCGCCCTACCTCGCGCACAAGGCGAGCAAGGAGGGCATGGTCTGCGCCGAGGTCATGGCCGGCAAGAACGTGAGCCTCGACGTGAAGGCGATGCCCGCGGCGATCTTCACCGACCCGGAGATCGCGTCGGTCGGCCTCTCCGAGGAGCAGGCGAAGGCCGAGGGCCGCGACGTGAAGGTCGGCAGCTTCCCGTTCGCGGCGAACGGCCGCGCGCTCGCGGCGAACCACCCGGACGGCTTCGTGAAGTTCGTCGCGGACGCGAAGGACGACACGCTGCTCGGCGCGCACGTCGTGGGCCACGAGGCGAGCAACCTCATCTCCGAGGCCGCGCTGTGCATCGAGATGGGCGGCACGGTGGAGGACATCGGCCTCACGGTGCACCCGCACCCGACGCTCGCCGAGACCTTCATGGAGGCGGCGCACGTCGTCGAGGGACACGCCATCCACATCTACGTGCCGCCGGCGAAGCCCGGGGGCGGCGCCGCGGCGAAGAAGCCGGCCGCCGCGCGCTGACGTGGGCGTGACCACGGCCGGCGACCTGGCCGTCCGGGACCTCGGGCGCATCGCGTACCGGGACGCGTGGGCGCTCCAGAAGGAGACCGTCGCCGCGCGCCGCGCGGGCACCGCGCCCGACACGCTCCTCGTGTGCGAGCACGACCCGGTCGTCACCGTCGGCCGCGGCACGAAGGGCGAGGCGGTCCTCGACCGGCGCTTCCCCGTCGAGGAGGTCGAGCGAGGCGGCGAGGCGACGTACCACGGGCCCGGCCAGGTCGTCGTCTACCCGATCGTCGCGCTCGCGCCCGGGGCGCGCGACCTGCACCGCTGGCTGCGCGCGCTCGAGGAGGCCGGCCTGCGGACGCTCGCCGCCTCGGGGCTCGAGGCCGGGCGGCGCGATGGCGCGACAGGCGTGTGGATCGGCGGCACGCGCAAGCTCGTCTCCATCGGCGTCGCGGCCGACCGCTGGGTGACCTGGCACGGGCTCGCGCTCAACCACCGCACGGACCTCGCGCACTTCGCGGCGATCCGGCCGTGCGGCTTCGACGCGCAGGTCATGACCTCCATGGAGGCGGAGCTCGGCGAGCGCTGCCCGGACCGCGAGGCCGTCGTCGCGACGCTCGTCGACGCGCTGCGCGAGGAGCTCGCGCCCTTCCGCGAAGGAGCCGCGTCGTGAACGGCCCGACGCCGGACGCGGGTGAGGGCGGCCGCGGAGCGTCCGGCGCGCGGGCCGGTTCCCCGGACGACGCCGCGCGTCCCTGGCCCGAGCGCGACCACGAGGCGCTCGCCGCGGAGCTCGGCGCCGCGCGCGCGGCGACCGAGGCCGCAGCCCTCGAGCGCCTCGCGCGCCTGCTCGGCGTCGTGTGGCGGCTGCGCGACCCGGACGGCTGCCCGTGGGACCGCGAGCAGAGCGTCGAGTCCATGGCACCGAACCTCGTCGAGGAGGCGTACGAGGCCGTCGAGGCCATCGCCTCCGGCGACGACCGCCACGTCGCGGAGGAGCTGGGCGACGTGCTCATGAACGTGCTGCTCACGGCGCGCATCGGCGAGCAGGACGGCCGCTTCGACCTCACCGAGGTGGCGACCGGCATCGCGACGAAGCTCGTGCGCCGCCACCCGCACGTCTTCGGGCCGCGCGACGCCGCCGACGCCGACGAGGCGCTCGTCTCCTGGAACGAGAGCAAGGCGCGCGAGAAGGCGGAGCGCGCGGGCGACGGCGAGCCGCCGAGCGTGCTCGACGACGTGCCGTCCGGGCTGCCCGGACTCACCGCCGCGCGGAAGCTCGGCAAGCGCGCCGCGCGGGTGGGCTTCGACTGGCCGGACGCGCGGGGCGCGCTGGAGAAGCTGCGCGAGGAGGTGGGGGAGCTGGACGACGCCGCAGCCGCACTCGCAGGCGCATCCGGAACCGCTGCCGGAAGCGCAACCGGAGCCGCTTCCGAAACCGCTGCCGAGACCGGGGCCGCCACCGGAGCCGCCGACGCCGCGCGGCGGCGCGTCGAGGACGAGCTCGGCGACGTCCTCTTCTCCGCCGTGAACGTCGCGCGCAAGGCCGGGGTCGACCCGGAGCTCGCGCTGCGGCGCACCCTCGAGAAGTTCCGGCGACGCTTCGCCGCGGTCGAGCGCGCGCTCGCCGGCCGGCTCCGCGCGCCCGACGGCGCGCCGCCCGCCGACGCCGCGACGCTCGAGGAGATGGAGGCCGCCTGGCGCGCGGCCCGCGACGCCGAGGACCCGTGACGCGCCGCGTCGCGACGACCGCCGCCGTGCGCGGGGCCGCGCCTTCGCCGACCCCTCGCGCGCCGCTCCGCGCCCCCGTCCTCCCGCCCGCCCCGACTGCTACGATGACCCCATGAACGACTCACCCTGGTACGTCGAGGCCTTCCGCGCCGACTACCTGGACGTCTACCGGCATCGCGACGATGCCGCGGCCGCCCGGGAGGCGCGCGGCGCGCTCTCCCTGCTGCGCCACGACCGCGCGCGCGCCCGGCTGCTCGACGTCGCCGCGGGGACGGGCCGGCACTCCGCCGCCTTCCGCGCCGAGCGCTGCCACGTGACCTGCCTCGACCTCTCCGAGGACCTCACGCGCGAGTGCGCCGCGCGCGGCCTGCGCACCGTCCGCGCCGACATGCGCGCCGTGCCCTTCCGCGACTGGGCCTTCGACTCGGTGAGCTGCCTCTTCTCGTCCTTCGGGTACTTCGACGACGACGAGCAGCACGCCGCGACGCTCCGCGAGTTCGCGCGCGTCCTCGCGCCCGGCGGCGGCCTGCTGCTCGACCTCATGGACCCGGAGACCATCCGGCTGCACCTCGTCCCCCAGAGCGTCGACATGGTCGACGAAGCGGTCGTCGAGGTGGAGCGCGCGATCACCGCCGACGGCAAGCGCGTCGAGAAGTCCATCCGCTACGTGCGCAACGATTGCACCGTCCGCAGCTGGCACGAGTCCGTGCGCCTGTTCACCGGCGCCGAGCTCGAGGGCCTCGCCGCTCGCGCGCACCTCGAGGTCGAGCGCGTCGTCGGCGAGTACGACGCCCGCCCGCACCGCTCCGGCGAGACCCGCCGCCTCGTCGTCCTGAGGAAGCCCCGATGACCGAACGCCCGCCCGGCATGTCCGTCTGGTCGACCCGCGTGGCGTGCGCCGACGGCCTCACCATGGCCGTGGACGTCCACCACCCCGCCGCCCCCGACGGCCCGCTGCCCACGACCGTGATCTGCCACGGCTTCAAGGGCTTCCGCATGTGGGGGATGTTCCCGCACCTCGCGCGGCGCCTCGCGCGCACGGGCCGCGCCGTCGTGACCTTCGACTTCAGCCACAACGGCGTCGGCGACACGCAGCCCGAGGAGTTCACCCGGCTCGACCTCTTCGAGCGCCAGACGGTCACGCGCCACGTCGAGGACCTCGGGCGCATCCTCGACGAGCTCGGCACCGAGGAGGTCGCCGAGGCGTGCGGGCTGGACGCGGCGGCCGTCTTCGCCGTCGGGCACAGCATGGGCGGCGGCGTCGCCCTCATGCGCGCGGCGACCGACCTGCGCATCGCGGGCCTCGCGTGCCTCAACGCCGTGTCGCACTTCGACCGCATCCCGCCCGAGCAGATGAAGGAGCTCGAGACGGCCGGCCACGTCTCCATCCCGAACGCGCGCACCGGTCAGGTCATGCCGCTCGGTCGCGCGTGGTTCGACGACGTCGCGACGATCGACCTGGAGGCGATCGCCGAGGAGGTCGCCGTGCCGACGCTCGTGCTCCAGGGCGAGGACGACACGAACGTGACGCCCGACGAGGGCGAGAAGCTCGCCGACTGGATCCCCGGCAACGTGCACTTCACCGTGCCCGGCGGCGACCACACCTTCGGCGCCAAGCACCCGTGGCAGGGCTGGACGTCGCCGCTCGAGGTCGTCGTCGAGCAGCTCGACGCCTTCCTCCCCGCGAACGAGGGCTGACCCGCCGTGCAGGACGCCGCGCAGCAACCGGACGAGGAGCCCGTGAGCGAGGGCCAGCTCCAGGCGATGGTCTCGCTGCTCTCCGACAGCAACGAGAAGGTGCTCGAGGGCTGCTGCGACGGGCTCGTGCGTCAGGGCGAGCGCGCGCTCCCGTTCCTCCGTCACCGCCTCCCGCTCGCGGCGCCGCGCGAGGAGCGCGTCATCCGCTCCGTGCTCGCGCGCATCCGCCACCCGCACGCCGCGGAGGACGCGCTCGAGCACCTGCTCGGCCCCGTGGACCTCGAGGAGGGCTCGCTGCTGCTCGGCCGCCTCGTCGACGGCGGCACGGAGGTCGACGACGCGCCGGGCCTGCTGGACGCGATGTCCGACCGCGTCGACGAGCTGCTCATGGGTGACGACGATCCGGCGCGCCAGCTCGCGGTGCTCCGGCGCGTGCTCGTCGACGAGTACGAGCTCCAGGGCTCGCCGCCCGGGCGCTCGCGGCCGGTCGACGCGCTGCTGCACGGCGTCACCGCGCACCGTCGCGGCATGCCGCTGCCGCTCTGCATCGCGTGGATCCTCGTCGCGCGCCGCGTGGGCGTGCCGCTCATCGGCGTGAACATGCCGGGGCACTTCCTGCTGCGCCTCGAGGTGCCGGAGCGGCTGCTCGTCTTCGACGCCTACAGCGGCGGGCGCGTCGTGGACCCCGACGCGTGCGAGCGGCAGCTCACGGCGCACGGTGTGTCCGATCGCAAGGTCCCGGACCTCGACGCCGACGACCGCGAGATGCTCCTGCGCACGGTGCGCAACCTCGTGCACCTCGCCGCGTCGGACCGCGACCGGGCCCTCGCCCTGCGCGCGACGCGCCTGCTGGCCCGCGAGTCGCGCGGCCGCACCGCCTGACGCGCGTCCGCCCGCGCGCGGTCGGTCGTCGCCGCACGGGGTCGGGCGTCGGCGCGCGCTGTCGAGCGTCGGCGAGCGCCGTCCGGCGTCAGAGAGCGCGGCCGCGCCGCCGGCCACGGACGCGCGGACCCTCGGCTCAGCCGTCGTCCTCCCGCGGCTCGTCGAGCGACGCGACCGCCGTGAGGTCCAGGCCCATCTCCGCGAGCGCGATCGCGCGCAGCTCCCGCGCGACCGAGCGGAGCTCGCCGTCCGCGTCGAGCGCGGGCTCCAGCCGCTCGAGCGCCTCCTCGTGAAGGCCGTGGTGGAGCGCGACGAGCGCCGCGAGCAGCCCGGCCGCGGGCCCCTCCGGCGCGAGGTCCCAGGCCGTGCGCATCGCGCGCGCGAGCGCCTCGCCGCGCGGCCCCGACAGGAGGTCGAAGCGCGCGAGCGCGACGGCCGCGCCGGACGCCGCCTCGTGCACCGTGATGACGAAGGCCGTCCCGGGGATCCACGAGACGTCCGGGCGCACCTCGGTCGCGCCCCGCGGCACCTCGAGCTTCGTGACCGGCAGCCCGAGGTCGAGGTTCTGCACGTCGACGACGAGCGGCCGGGGCGCGGGCTCGCGCAGGCGGAACACCTCCGGCGGCGCGCGGCGCGCGTCGAGCGGCGAGACGATCGTCGGCTGGTCTGCGCTCTCGAGCGCATCGCGGGCGGCCTCCTCGCGCAGCGTCCGCAGACGGAGCGCGCGCGCGCCGGCCGGCCACCAACGGACGGCCGCGATGTCGACGGGGAGCGTCTCGCGCGGCGTCCGGCTCAGGCGCTCGAGCGCGTCCTCGATGCGCCCGGCCTCGAGCTCCTCGCGCAGCGCCGCGGGGTCGAAGTCGCCGCCGAGCATGACCCAGAAGGCCACGACGACGAACGCGATCGGCAGCGCCCACGGCCGCAGGCGTCGCAGCGGCGAGGCGCCGCGGGGGAGGTCGGTGGGGGGCTTCAGGACGAGGTCCTCGGGAGCGTCGGCGCCACGCGTCGAGACGTCCGCGCGCCGAGCGTGTCACGCTAGCAGGTCGGTGCCCCGTCCGTCGCGGGGACCCTCGGCCGCGGGCGGAGCGGGCGTATGCCGCGCTCGGCTCCGCGGACCTCGTCAGTCGTCGCCGAGCGCCCGGCCCATCGCCCCCAGGGTGCGGCTCGTCGTGCCGCAGCAGCCGCCGATGAACCGCGCGTCGCCGCGCCGCGCCGTGATCGCGAAGGCCGCCATGACGTCGTCCGCCACCCGATCGCCGGGCAGCCCCGTCGACGGCTTGACCCAGCGCAGCACCGGCTCGCACGAGAGCGCGATGCGCAACGCGTCGTACGGCCCGCGACAGCAGTTCAGCCCGGCCTCCGCCTGCGGCTCGCCCGCGCCCTGCACGCAGGCCACGACCTCGCGCACGCGCTGCCAGTCCTCGCGGCTGCCGTCCGTCGTGCTCGCGCAGACCACCGCCGGCAGCCGCGGCGCGAGCCGACGGCGCAAGCCGAGCGCGTGCGCCGCGTCCTCGACCTTGTTGCACGTCTCGAACACGAGCAGGTCCACGCCCTCCTCCACGAGGATGCCCACGACCTCCTCGAGCTGCGGGTCGTCCACCGCGAGCCCGAACGCCGCGACCGTCCCCGCGACGCGCGCCGCGCGCCCCGCCTCCCGTCGCGCGATCCGCACCCCCTCGCGCACCGCCGACGGCCCGCGCCGGTCGCTCACGAGCAACGCGCTGAAGGTGTTCGTCGCGAGGACTCGCGCGCCCGCCGCCCGGTGCGCGCGGTGCACGCCGCCGACGAGCTCCGGCGCGTCGAGGTTCGCGAGCACCGTCGGCCGACGCGTCTCCCACCCCGCGTCGCGCAGCGCCGAGCCCATCGCGCCGTCGAGCAGGACGGCGTCGCCCCCCGGGAACAGGTCGCCGAGCGTCACCATGACCGTCGATCCCCGCATGGACCGGTCGTCGTCCGGCGCGGCTCGCGGGGCTCCGCGGCGCGCCGTCGACGGGCATCGTAAACCCGATCGCCTCGCGACGGGGGGACGACACCCGATTCCCGGACGCATCGGGTCGGTGGCGTTCCGCTCGGGCGGGCGCGGCGGGCCGGACGCGCTGGGGTTGCGTCTGTGGAGCCGACCGTGAGGGCATACCTTCGGCCCGTGCTCAGACAAGTCCTCGGGCCTGCGGCCCTGCGGGAGATAACTGCGCGCGGGCCGAAGGTATGCCCTCACGTCGCATCCGGAACGGTTTCCACGGCGCGTCCGGCCCGTCGCGTCCTTCCTCGCTGCACTCCAGGCGTTGCGGCTCTGGAACGGGTTCCGCGCGGCGCGGGAGGACGACAGTCGTCACGAGCGTGGAGACGCCCCCGCGTCCCGGCCGTGCATCGCGCGTTCCGCGCTCGCACTCGTCGAAGGACCTCCGACGGCTCACCGAGTGACCGGGAGTCCGTCGGCGTCGGAAAGGGGGGGGTGACGCTCCGCGGACACCCTTCGCCGTCGGGAGCGAAGCGATCCGACACCACGTGGAGCATGACGAGCCGGGCTGTTCTCTCGCGCGTCACTTTCTCGGCGTCGGCTCTCGTTCCCCGACCCGCTCCATGCCGCCGACCCGCTCGCAGGGATCGGTGCGATCCGTGCGCCGACCCATCGACCCGTCTCACTCGCGTCACGCGTTGTGAGTGCAGCGAGGGAGGTCGCGTCGGGACGGACGCGCCGTGGTGATGGTTCCGTTTGCGACGTGAGGGCATGTCTGCGGCCCACGCGCAGTTATCTCCCGCAGGGCCGAAGGCCCGAGGACTTGTTTGAGCATGGGCCGCAGACATGCCCTCACGGTCGGCGCCACCACCGCCTCCCCAGCGCGTCCGTCCCGCCGCGACCGACCGAGCGGAGCGCCCCCGACGTCAGAACGCCGCGAGCGCGTCCTCGAGCTCGACGACCACGAACGCCGTCCCCTCGAGATCCAACCGCGCGCGCAGATGCCGCGCCGCCCGCTCGTCCCCGCGCCGGCTCAGTCCCTGCGCCGCCGCGATGCGCACCTGGTAGCTCTCGTCGTGGAGCGACTCGCAGAGCTGGCGGAAGACGCGGTCGCCGGGCGGGTCGGGGACGTCGGCGAGGGCGGTGACGGCGGCGGCGCGCACCCAGCGTTGCGGGTGTCGGCGTGCGACGCCCACGAGGAAGGGGACGCGCTCGGGGTGCGCGCGGCGCGTGGCGAGGTCGACGAGGTCGCGTTGGAGGCGGAGCTGGTACGGTCCGGACTCGTCGAAGCGGCGGCGGAGCGTGCGCCACGCGCCGGGGTCGTCGTTGTTGACGAGGCCGTGCATCGCCTGGAGGGCGACGGCGCCGCTCGGGTCGTCGGCGGCGCTGCGGAGGACGGCGAGGCCGTCGTCGTCGGGGCGGACGGAGAGCGCGCCGACGGCCGCGGCGCGGACGCGCGGGTCGGGGTCGACGGCGAGGTCTATGAAGAGGACGCGGCAGGCCTCCTCGGTGGCGCCGTGGAGCGCGGAGAGCGCCAGGACGCGGACGTGCGGGAACGCGTCCTCGCGGGCGGTGCGCCGGAGCGCCGCGCGGGTCTCCTCGGTGAAGGCGTCCTCGGGCCAGGTGGGGCAGAGGACGGTGTTCGTCCGGGCGTCGAGGGTCTCGGCGGCGACGAGGCGCGTCATGGGGTCGGCGGCGCCGAGCTGGCGCACCCACGCCTCGTCGGGCTGCGTCGTGCGCACGAGCCCCGGGAGGACGCCGCGGCTGTCGAGGCGCACCCAGTCGAGGGGGCCGTCGCCGGGGAGCGGGACGGTCACCGCGGGTCCGTCGAGCGGGAAGCGGGTGCGCGCCTCGACGCCGTCGCGTGACCACGAGACCTCGAGCTCGGCGTGGAACACCGCGGGCCAGCCCTCGCGCGCCGCCTGCTGCGTGACGACGAGCGCGCGGCCGTCGGGGGTCGGCTCGCCGGTCACGGACGGATAGCCGCGGCCGTGGAACCACTCGTCGAAGAAGCGGGTGAGGTCGACGCCGCTCGCCTCCTCCATGGCGCGCCGGAGGTCGGCGGTCACGGCGACCTGGCCGCGGTGCCGCGCGACGAACGCGCGCACGCCGGCGAGGAAGGCGTCGTCGCCGAGCTGGTCGCGGAGCAGGTGGAGACGCGCGGCGGCGCCCTCGTAGACGTGGCCGTCGAAGACCTCGTCCGGGTCGTCGTAGCCGTCCCAGACGATGGGGTGGCTCGCGACGCGCTCGGCGTCCATCGCGGTGCGCTGCCAGCCGCGCGCGAGCACGTCGCGGGCGGCGGGGCCCTCGAGGTGCGCGCGGAACTCGCCCTCGCAGTAGGTCGCGAAGCCCTCGTTGATCCAGATCTCCTTCCACCCGCGGCCGCAGATCAGGTCACCGAACCACTGGTGCGCGAGCTCGTGCGTGAGCAGGTCGGTGATGTCGATCTGCGGCTCGTCGGCGGCGAGGTGGACGCCCTCGTAGTAGAGGGTCGTCGCGGAGATGTTCTCCATGCCGCCGGCGGTGAAGTCGTGCACGAAGGTCTGCGCGTACTTCGGGTACGGGTAGGGGAGGCCGGTGAAGTCGCCGAGCACGTCGAGCATCGCGGCGGTGTGGCGCGCGTTCTCCATGGCGAGCGGGAGGTCGGGCGGGTCGGCGAGGACGGGCAGGGGGACGTCCGCGCCGCCCAGCTCGCCGCGCGCGAACCCGCCGGCGGCGTAGGTGACGAGGTAGCTCACGTGCGGTTCGTCGGCGCGCCAGGTCTCGGTGCGCCGGCCGGTGCGCGGGTAGGTCGTGCTCTCGACGAGCGTGCCGGCGCCCACGGACTGGAGCGACGCGTCGAGCGTCACCGTGAGCTCGTGCGTCGCCATCTCGTTGGGGATGTCCCACACGGGCATCCAGTGGCGCGTGTCCTCGGCCTGGCCCTGCGACCAGACGTGCCACGGGCGGCCCGGCGCGCGGCCGCTCGGCGGCACGAAGACGAGGCCGCGGCGCGGGTAGGCGGTCCAGCGCAGACGGACGACGCCCTCGAGCTCCGGGAGCACGGGGCGCGGGAAGCGCACGGTGACCGTGTCGTCGGCGAGCGCGATCTCGAGCGGCCGGTCGTCGGCGTCCCAGGCGCCGCTCACGTCGAGGTCGACGGCGTCGAGCACGAGCGACTCCGCGACGGTGTCGGGCAGCCCGCGGTAGTGCACGTCGACGACGCCGCGGACGAAGCCCGCCTCGTGGTCGAGCTCGAGCTCGATGTCGTAGTGGAGGATGTCGACCTGCGGCTCGCGCCACGCGACGGGGCGCACGACCCGGTGCGTCTGCGTCGCGCACGCGGCGAGCAGCGCGAGGCCCGCGGAGAAGCCCAGGGCGGCCCGGGCGGCCGCGCGGACGGGGATCGGCATGTCGACGGGACTCCGGGGCGGTCGCCGCGGGCGCGACGCCGCCGGGCGCTCGTCAGAGCACGGGGATCGGGCGGAGGGAGACGGCCACGTCGTAGGACCGGAGGTCGAGCTCGACGGGCGCGAGCTCCGAGAGCGGCACGCGGTACTTCACGTGGTCCTCGCTCTCGACGATGAGCACGGCGCCCTGCGGCGGGACGGCCTCGAGCAGGATCGAGAAGGTGCCGTCCTCGTCGGTGTAGTCGAGGTCCTCGTAGTCGTCGAGCAGGCCGGACGGGCCGGACAGGATGAAGAGCACCTCGGCGTCGGCGACGGGATCGCCGGTCTCGGCGTCCGTGACGGTGCCCGAGACGGTCACGTGCTCGCCGAGGCGGACCTCCACGGGCGCGCGCGGGTCGTCGACGTGGACGAGCGCGGGGCCGTACTCGTCCTCCGCGACGAGCAGCCAGACGCGGTCGAGGGGCGTGCCGACGTCGTCGATGTAGAAGCCGCCCTCGTCGTCGGTGATGTCCCAGGCGTCGGCGCCCTCGAACTCGAGGTGCGCGGGGAGCACGGTGACCTCGGCGCCGCCCACGGGCGTGCCGTCCGCGGCGTCGAGCACGACGCCCTCGAGCGTCTGCGGCTCGGTGAGCCCGACGTCGATGACGCGCACCTCGCCCGGCTGGAGCGAGAACGGTCCGACGATCTGGTAGCGGTCCTCGTCGTCCGAGACGCGCAGGATGATGTCCTCGCGCGGCACGTCGACGAGGTTCATCGAGTAGAAGCCGGCCTCGTCCGTGTAGGCGTCCTGGAACTCGGCGAGCCAGGCGGGCGCCATGGCGACGACCTCGACGTCGGCGAGCTCGACGGGCTCGAGGGTCTCGGCGTCGTAGACCTTGCCCTCGATGCGCGGCGGCCGGCTCATGACGAGCTTGACCTGCACGGGCGTCTGGCCGGGGAGCACGGCGGTCGCGTGCTGGTGGAAGGCCGGCACGAGCGCGGTGGGATCGTCCGGGTCGAGGAGCTCGGGCTCGGTGCCCACGCCCCAGCCCGGCGGCAGCCCCTCCTCGGAGTAGAAGGCGAAGCGGCCCTCGGCGTCGGTGTAGACCGAGTCGAGGTAGTCGCCGAGGTCGTCGAAGAGGTTCACCTCGACGTCGGGCAGGCGCTTCTCCGTCGGGTCCTCGACCCAGCCGGTCACGACGAGCGGCTCCTCCCACGAGGAGTCCTCGGTGATCGGCGGCGTGGGCTGATCGACGGTGTTGCGGATGGGCGTCGGCTCCTGCCGGTCGACCTCGGGCAGGTCCATGGGCGTGGGGACGTCGCCGGCGTCGCGGTCGCCGTCGACGACCCGGGGCACCGCGGAGGAGCCCTCGTCCGGCGGCGCGTCGTCGAGCATCCAGAACACGCCGAACGCGATGAGGAGGATGGCGGCGGCGCCGAGCACGAGGGGCGCGGCGGAGCGGGAAGGGGCGGAGGCCATGGGGCTCTCTTCGGTGTGCCTGGTGGGTGGTGGGCCGCGATCCCCGTCGACGGTCGCGCGGTCCGTGCGGCCGACCGGCCATGATACAGAGACGGCCCCCCGGACTCCGAGCGTCCCGGGCGGCGCTTGACCTCCCCCGGCGGCCCGTGAACGCTGGGCCCGTCACCCCGTCGGAACCCGCCCGTGCGTCCGCTCCCGTGCCTCGTCCTCGCGCTCCTGCTCGCCGCGGTCGGCGTCCGGGCGGCGGGAGACGGCCCCGTCGGCCCGCAGCTCGACGCGGTGACGCCGGCCGAGGGGACGCGGGGGACCGAGCTCGGGCTCGAGGGCTCGGGCTTCGGGGCCGGGAAGCCGCGCGTCCGGCTGCTGCCCGTGGGCGGCGGCAAGGCCCGCAAGGCGAAGGTCCTGGCCTGGACCGACGGCTCGGCGACGGCGCGCGTCGGCAAGGTCCAGGTCGGCGTGCACGACGTCGAGCTGCGGCCCAAGGGCAAGGGCGCGACCCCGGTCGTCGCGGAGGCCGCCTTCGAGGTGCGGCCGCCGTCGGACCTCGCGCTCTCCGCCACCTGCGCGTCGCCGGGCGACGAGCTCGTGCTCACCGGGCGGTTCCTCGGACCGAAGAAGGGGCGCGTGTTCGTGGGCGGCAAGCGCGCCAAGGTCCTCGAGTGGACGCCGGGCGAGGCGGGCGGGGACGACACCGTCCGGCTGCGCCTCCCGAAGAAGAAGGTCATCGGTACGGTGGACGTCGAGGTGCGCACGAAGGTGGGGGCCGGCGTGCTCGAGGACGCGCTGCTCGTGCTCGACGGGCAGGAGCAGCGGTTCGACGCGGACTTCGGCGGGACGGCCTTCGCCGGCGACCCGACGGCGGCGTCGGCCTTCGCGGAGGTCGTGGACGGCGAGACGCACGTCTTCGTTCCCGCGCCGGACGGCGACTCGGTGGAGCTCCGGCTGCGCTACGACCCGGCGACCGACGGGCCGGCGACCGTCGACGGCCTCGACGTGCTCCAGTTCACCTGGCAGCACGAGGGCGTGCTCTGGGTGCTCGAGGTGGACGAGCTCCTCCAGAGCAGCGTGACGCTCACGGTGGACCCGCACTGCAGCGGCTCGCTGCTGGGCACGGTCGAGGGGTACCTCGTGGAGCGCTTCGGCGGCGGGACGGTCGCCGTGGCGGGCGGCGTCTTCCAGGTGCCGCTCTCGGCGCCCTGAGCCGCGATCGCGGGAGAGACGGCGGACGGGCCCTCGGAGCGGCTCCGCGCTTGAAAACAGCTTCCCGGTGGGGGAGGTTGCCGATGTCCGCGTCCCGCGCGGGCCGGAGGGGCGCCCCGGACGCCTCCCGTTCGCCAGACCTCAGGAGTTCCACGTCCATCATGTTCGCCAAACCCATGCGTCTCGTCGGCGCCCTGCTCGCGGCCGCGTTCCTCGCCGGTCCCCTCGCCGCGCAGGACGCGACCATCACGGACTACAGCCCCAAGCAGATCACCACGGGCACGATGGTCACCATCACCGGTGACTTCGCCGAGGCGACCGAGGGCAAGATCCCCAAGCCCAAGGTCTTCGGCACGTCCGAGGACACGAAGGCCAAGATCATCCTGAAGGTCGTGAGCAACTCGGACACGGAGATCGTGGCCGAGGTGAAGAAGATCCCGACCAACAAGAAGAACCCCGCCGCGGGCAGCGACTGGACGCTCAACGTCCAGCCCAAGGGCAAGGGCGCGTTCGGCGCGACGACCTCCATGGACGTCATGACCGTCGTCGGCCCGACCGTCGTCGGCGTGAACCCGAGCAGCGCGATGCCGGGCGAGGAGATCACGGTCAACATCGCCAACCCGGGCGCCAAGAACGTCAAGGCGTCCATCGGCGGCAAGAAGACCAAGCTCAAGCGCGCGCCCGACACCGAGGAGGGCAGCGGCACGGCGTTCACCGCCAAGGTGCCGAAGAGCCTCGCGAACGGCGGCTGGGACGTCATGGTCGACAACAAGATCGGCACGGACAACGCGCCCGCCGCGCTCGTCGTGACCGGCAGCACCAAGAAGCTCGGCAAGGCCCACTTCACGGCGTCGATCAACGGTGCGCCCTACAAGTCGACCGGCAAGTTCCTCGGCAGCGAGGACTCGGGCCTGAGCATCGTCATCGCGGCGAACCTCAAGCAGAACAACCCGCAGCGCAGCTTCGCCGTGGTCATCCCGTTCAACACGGGGACGGACATGGCGCCGCAGACCTACGCGCACTTCCCGACGACGCTCATGACGTTCTCCTACAGCGAGACGACGCTCATGGGGCTCGTGCCGACGATCACCACCTGGCAGGCGCCGAACGGCGGCGCGGCGTCGGTCACCGTCAACGCGGTGAGCGGCGGTCAGGCCGCGGGGTCGTTCGAGGCGATGCTCGTCTCGGCGGGCCAGCCGGACCTGGACATCACCGGCACGTTCATCGTCGACCTCTGATCGAGGACGACGGCTGATCCCGCCTCGGCGGGAACCCGGGACGACCCGTCCCGGACGGTGCGTCGCTCCCGCCCCCGGGGCGGGAGCGACGCGCCCACCGAGCCGCGACGCCCCGCCCGAGCGGTGGACGCGCGACGCGCCGGCCGTCCGCCGCGCGCCCCGCCCTCAAGCGGCGGCCGCGGACGGTCGAGCAGGGGAGGCGGGGGATCGATCCGATCCCGCGCGCTAGACTGAGGGGCCATGGCCGAACGACCCGACACCCGCACCGACGTCCAGCCGGAGACCACCGTCCGGCCGTCGACGCTGCGCCCGTGGAACGTCGTGGTCTGGGACGACCCCGTGAACCTCATGAGCTACGTGGTCTACGTCTTCCAGAAGCTCTTTGGCTTCAACGAGACCGTGGCCAACGAGAAGATGATGGAGGTCCACAACGACGGGAAGTCCATCGTCGCGAGCGTCGAGCGCGAGCGCGCCGAGTTCTACGTGACGCGCCTTCACGCCTACGGGCTGCAGGCCACGATGGAACGGGGCGAGGAGTGAACGCGCGCGGAGACGCCGCGTGACGCGCCTGCGCTACGAGGGCAAGGACGCCAAGACCGGCGAGGACCGGTGGACGCTCCACTTCGTCGAGCTCGAGGCGAACATCCTCGCGAGCCTCCCCGAGCAGCTCGAGGCGCTCCTCACGCACCCCGAGAGCAACCAGCGCGTCGTCGACCGGCTGTTCCCCGCGTCCTACGAGGACCCGGAGGAGGAGGCGCTCAACCGCAAGCTCCTGGGCGACTCGCTCATGGCCGAGCGCAAGGAGATGATCACGGCGGTCAACGAGCAGCTCGAGGGCGCGACGAAGACGGACGACGGCACGGAGCTGCACCTCGACCGCGCGTCCGTCGACCTCTGGTTGCGCTTCATGAACGACGTGCGCCTCGTCATCGCGACGGACCTCGGCATCCGGGAGAACATCGGCGACGAGGACGTCGTCGACCCGGCGAACCCCGACGCGCCCAAGTACGCGCTGCTCGAGTACCTGGGCGGCGTCGAGGCGATCCTCGTCGAGGCGGTGAGCCGCGCCGGGTGAGCGCGGCGTGAGCGGCGCCGCGAGCGACGACGCGCGGGACCCCGGCGCGGACGAGACGGGACGACGCCTCGCCGAGCAGGGCCGCTGGCTCGCGCTGCTCTTCCTGCACCTCACGGGCCGCGCCGTGCGCGCCCGCGTCGAGATCGACGACCTCGTCCAGGAGGCGCTGCTCCGGGCGTGGTCCGCGCCGGGCGGCCTCCCGCCCGAGGAGCCCGGCGAGGCCGCGCTCAAGCGCTTCCTGGCCCGCATCGCCCGGCACTGCGTCGTGGACGTCCTGCGGAGCCTGCGCGCGCTCAAGCGGTCCGCGCGCGAGGTGCCGCTGAGGCGCGCCGACTGGAGCGCCACCGGGCTCGGCGAGGGCCGGCTCGAGGCGGCCGGGCCCGGGCCCGCCACGCTCGTGCTCGCGGCCGACGAGCAGGCCGCGCTGCTCCGCGCGTTCGACGGGCTGTCCCCCGAGCACCGGCGTGTCCTCGGCCTCCGGCAGTTCGAGGGGCTCTCCGCGCGCGAGGCGGCCCGACGCATGGGGCGCAGCGAGACGGCGGTCCACTCGCTCTACCGGCGGGCGCTCGCCGCCTGGGACGAGGCCCTCGGCGGCGACGGCACGCGCTGAGCGTCGCGGCGCGGGCCGGGGCGAGGACGGGCGGGCCGATCGCGGCCGGCACGCCCCGTCGACGCGCCCGCGCGACGGCCGGGGACTTTTTCCGGATCGCCGCGGCGAATCGCTCTCGGGCCGACGCCTTGTAAGGTCATGACCACCACCATGAACCACGAGTCCCTCGACGACCGCCTCGACCGTCTCGTCGCCGCCTACGCGGACGACCGCGCGGCGGGTCGGCAGCCCGACCGGGACCGCTGCCTGTCCGAGGTGCCCGAGCAGCACCGCGCCTCCCTCGCCCGCTGCCTCGACATGATCGACCGGGGCGGCGCCTCCGTGCCCGTGCCGAACCGCCCGCTCGGCCCCGGCGTGTCGCTCGGCGGCTACACGATCCGCGACGTCATCGGACGCGGCGGCATGGCCGTCGTGTACCGCGCCGTGCAGGACGACCTCGACCGCCTCGTCGCGCTCAAGGTGCTGCGTCCGGGACTCGCGCTCGAGCGGCGGCACGTCGATCGCTTCCACCGCGAGGCGCTGGCGATCGCGCGGCTCGACCACCCGAACATCGTCGCCGTGCACGCGGTGGGGGAGGCCGACGGCCACCACTTCATCGCCATGGAGCTGCTCGAGGGGCCGGACCTGGGCCGCGTGCTCGCGTCGCTGCCGCACGACCGGCCGTGGACCGCCGCGGACCTCGCGACCGCCGTCGGCGACGACGCCCTCGCGGCGCACGCCTCCTACGAGCGTGCGTTCTGCGCGCTGCTCGCGCCCGTGGTGCGCGCGGTCGGCGTCGCGCACGACATCGGCATCGTGCACCGCGACATCAAGCCGTCGAACATCCTGCTCACGCGCGACGGTCGCGCGAAGATCGCCGACTTCGGGCTCGCGACGGGCCACGGCGAGCTCGACGTCTCGCTCACGGGCGAGCCGCTCGGCACGCCGTACTACATGTCGCCGGAGCAGGTCGTGCAGGAGGAGCACGCGCTCGACGCGCGCACCGACGTGTACAGCCTGGGCGTGACGCTCTACGAGGGCCTGTCCGGGCGGCGGCCGTTCGACGGCGGGAACCTCGCGGCGATCTTCGACGCCATCCGCACCGAGACGCCGCCCGCGCTGCACGGCGGACGGGTGCGCGTCTCCGCCGACGGGCAGGCCGTCGTCGACCGCGCGATGGCGCGCGACCCGGACGACCGCTACCGCTCGGCGCTCGAGCTGGGCGCCGACCTCGAGGCGCTCGTCGCGGGCGGCCGCACGCAGGCGCGCGCGCAGGAGGCGTCCGGGCTCCGGTTCGTGCTCGACGTGCTCCTGCGCATCCTCACGCCGGGCCGCGTGAGCTGGCGCACGCGCGCGACCTTCCTCGGGTTGCCGCTCGTGCACGTCGAGAAGCACAGCCTCGCCGCGACGGGGCGGCTCGTCGTCGCGAAGGGCTGGCTCGCCGTGGGCGACGTGGCGTGCGGCGGGATCGCGATGGGCGGGGTCGCCACGGGCGGCGTCGCGCTCGGCGGCGTCGCGGCGGGCGTCGTCTCGATGGCCGGCATGGCCGTCGGCCTGCTCGTCGGCATCGGCGGCCTCGCCGCGGGCTGGCTCGGCATCGGCGGGATGGCGCTGGGCTACGCGGCCGCGGGCGGCGTGGCCGTCGGCGTCTACGCCTGCGGCGGCACGGCCTTCGGCGGCGCGGTCATCCGCGCGTCGGGCACGGACCCCGGCGCCTACGAGTGGTTCTCCGAGCACCTGCCGTGGATCCTGCAGGGCTTCGAGGCCCTGAGCGGCGTGCCCGTGAGCCGGTGGTAGTTTCCCCGGCGCGGTTTCGTCTGCCGCGCCTCGATCGAGCGCCCCGTCCCCGAGAGCGTCCCCCGCCCCGAGAGCCATCATGACCCTCGCGACCTCGCTGCTCCCGCTGCTCCTCGCGCTGACCCCCGTCGACGACGAGGCCGTCCCGCCGGCCGCCGCGCCCGTCGCCGCCGACCCGTGGCACGCCTGGGAGCTCGAGAACGGCGTCCGCGTCATCGCCGTCGAGGCGCCGCTCGCCGAGAGCCAGGCGTTCTTCACGCTGCTCCCGCTGGGCCTGCTCGACGACGAGGCGGACCGCGCGCAGTTCGCGCACCTCGTCGAGCACCTCGTCGTGCGGGCGACCGACCCGGACGAGCTCGCGCGGGAGGACGTCGTCGTGAACGGCGAGACGACCGCGCTCGCGCTGCGCCTCGAGGCCATCGCGCAGACGGAGAACTGGCGCACCGCCCTCGGGCGGCACGTCGAGTGGCTGCAGGTGGACGACGTCGACCCGGAGATCCTCGGGCGCGAGAAGGAGCACATCGCGCAGGAGGAGGAGATCACGGCGCAGCGCGGCTTCACCCACAAGTGGGCGCTCGCGGCGTGGAACCAGGTCGTGCGGCACGGCTCCGAGCACGTCGCGGTGCACGGCGACGTCGCGGGGGCGTCGGTGGAGGACGCCGAGGACACGCTCGCGCGGCGCGTGCGCTGCGG
This sequence comes from bacterium, assembly GCA_030428785.1. GTDB lineage: Bacteria > Planctomycetota > B15-G4 > B15-G4 > B15-G4 > JAUIEF01. Next base: position 7,690 of record JAUIEF010000009.1, on the reverse strand, counting down.
GCGCGGGACGCTCGTCGTCTCCGTGGGGCCGGTGCCCGTCGACGAGGTGCGTGCCGCGATCGACGAGACGATCGGCGCGCTGCCCGGGCAACCGTGGGTCGCCTCGGCGCCGACGGTCCCGCCGGACGAGGTGGGCGCGCGCCGCGACCAGGCCGCGACCTGGGACCTCCCCGCGCGGCACTACCTCGAGTGGTTCCCCGTGCCCGACGGCTCGGCGCTCGACCGCATCCGGGCCGACGCGCTGGCCTACCTGCTCAACGTGCGGCTCTCGCAGCGCGGCGCGCTCGCGGCGATGGGGGTGGAGGCCACGGCGCAGGCCGACCTCGTGACGCCCGAGGGGCGCTGGCTGCTCATCTCGGCCTCGCTGCCGCAGGGCGTCGACGCCGGAGCGGTGCGCGCGGAGCTCGAGTCGCTGCGCGCCGAGGTCGGCGCCGGGCAGGAGCCGCGCTGGGTCGTGCAGCGGCTGCAGCTCGAGATGACGTCGCTCCCGGACTTCGCCGCCATCCGCGCGCAGGCCGGCGACGACCCCGCGGCGCTGTGGCTCGAGGCGCAGATCGTGCTGGGCCGCGTGTACGGGCAGCTCAACATGGGCATGGACCGCGCGGAGCTCGAGCACGCCTACCCGGGGCTCGACGCGACGGACCTCATCTCGTTCGGCGACGCGGTGCTGCTCGACGGGCGTCGCTCGTCGCTGCTGCTCGAGCCGGCGCGCTGAGCCGGTGACGGACGCGCTCGAGGAGAGCGTCGCCGCGCTCGCGGAGCGGCTGGCGGCGGCGTCGCGGATCACGGTGCTCACGGGCGCCGGCGTGTCGGCGGCGAGCGGCGTGCCGACGTACCGCGGCTCGGGCGGCCTGTGGCGCGGGCGGCGCGCGGAGGACATCGCGACGCCCGAGGCCTTCGCGGCGGACCCCGGGTCGGTCTGGGCCTGGTACGACGAGCGCCGCGCGGAGATCGCGCGCTGCGTCCCGAACCGCGCGCACGAGGTGCTCGCGACGTGGAGCCGTCGGCCCGGCTTCCGGCTCGTCACGCAGAACGTCGACGGATTGCACGAGCGCGCGGGCACCGAGGGCGTCATCCGGTTCCACGGCTCGATCTGGGACGTGGGCTGCTGGGACCGCTGCGCCGCCTCGCCGCGACGCTGGCGCGACGACACCGTGCCGTTCCCCGAGCTGCCGCCGCCCTGCCCGCACTGCGGCGGGCCGCTGCGGCCGGGCGTCGTCTGGTTCGGCGAGGTCATCCCGGGCGACGCCATCGAGCGGGCGGTGGCGGCCACGGCCTGCGACGTGTTCCTCGTCGTGGGGACGTCGGCGCAGGTGCATCCCGCGGCCGGACTCGCGGTGGAGGCGGCGCGGTCCGGGGCGTTCACCGCGGAGGTGAACCCGGACGCGACGGCCCTCAGCGCGGCGCTGGACCTCGTGCTGCCCGGGCCGGCGGAGGAGGTCCTCGACCGCGTCGACCGGGCGCTCGCGGACCGGTGAGGCGCGCACCGAGGGCGCGACGGCGCCGGACGTCGGCGGACCCCGGCCCGGTGGCGCGCTCCGCGGGGGGCACGCTAGGATCGGGGCCATGACCGCCCGGACCGCTCGGAAACACGTGCTCCTCGTCGCCCTCGCCGCCGCCTGGACGGCGTGCGCGGGGCCGTCCCGCTCCTCCCCGGCCGCCGCGCCGGACGCTCCCTTCGCGGACGCGGGGGACTCCGGGGACGCCGGGACGTCCGACCCCGCGCGGGCCGCGCAGGCGCCGCGCACCGCGGACGGCACGGTCGACGCGCCGGCGGCCGACGCCGCGCCGGCCGACGACGCCGCGCCGACGGACGACGCCCTCGACGACTTCCTCGGCGGCGCCGTCCCGAACCCGACGCCGCTCGGCGAGGGCGAGCGCCCCGGCCCGCTGGCGCCGCGCCCGCTTCCCGAGCCCGACCCCTTCGGCGACCACGCCCGGGCGACCGCCATCGACGCGCCCGACCGGCTCCCGGTCGGCGAGGACGAGGGCGTGCTGCGCTTCGAGCGCTTCGGTCCGGCGCCCGGCACGACGCCCGAGCAGTTCGCGGCGTGGGGGAACCTGCTCGCCGAGCGCTTCCTCGCGGACCCGGAGCCGGAGCGACTTCCCGCACTCGACGCCGCGCTCGCCGAGCTGCCCATCGTCGACGCGACGCCGGCCTTCATCAACGCGCTGCACGGGCTCGACATGGGCGACCCGACCGACATCGAGCGCGCCGTCGCCGTGTCCCGCTACTGGTACGACGGCATGGTGAAGTACAAGCACGTCGTCCTCGACGAGGACACCGCCAAGGTCTCCGCCGTGGACGTGCGGAACCGCATGCTCGTCGTCGACGGCTGGATCCGGTTGTGGCAGCGCACGCTCGACCGGGAGGGCGGCGTCGACCGGTTGCGGACCCGCGTCGAGAAGCTCGTGGCGGACCGCGAGGCGTCGCGCGAGCGGGCGCAGCAGCGCTACGAGGAGAAGCTGCGGCGTCGCGCGGAGCTGGCCGGCGAGGACACGGACGCGGCGGTCGACGACGAGCCGCGCTGAGCCCGCGGGACGCGGGGGGCCGCAGCTTCACGCCGACTTCCCCGCTTTCCCTGCGAAAATCACCAGTGAAGACTCACCATTCTGTGAGCCTCGGGGTGGTCTGAGGTCGTCGCGTCGGGGATGCTCTGGGAACGGAACCCCGACACCCGAATCCGACTCGGCCCTCCCATGACAGTCCCGAACCCGGATGCGGCTCGTCCCGAGGCGGCCGTTGGCAGCCGACTCTCGTTCGACGAGCACCTCTCCCAGGCCATGGGCGGCTTGCGATCCGCCCTCGTCGACCTCCTCGCCTCCGTGGAGGCGGACCCCACGACGCCGCAGAAGATCTCGCGACGATTCCAGGTGAACCGGAACCTCGCCTGGAAGATCTCGCGGCTCATCGGCGAGCAGGACCAGCGCGCCGCCGTGCGTCACGTCCCGGGCACGCAGGGCATGCGCATCCTGTGCGAGCGCTTCCGCGAGGCGGGCGCGCCCGGCGACATCGTCCGCGCGGTCGGCGACGCGATGGAGGGCTTCCTCCACATGGTGGAGGTCCAGGCCGGCGACCGCACCGCGCTCGACCTCACGCTGCGCAGCCTGCGCCCCGAGGGCGAGGGACCGGAGGGCGTGCTCGCCGCGCGCAAGCTCGCGTTCCAGGGCAACTCCGCCGTGTGGGGGGTGCGCGCCCGGGCGCGGCTCGGCCTGCAGGTCGTCGTGCCGTCCTCGAGCGAGGGCGAGGTCGACCTGGCGGTCGTCGGCGGGCTCTACGACTTCTGGCGGCTGCGCTCCGACGTGCGCTGGCCGCTCATGCACCACCGCTTCGTGAGCGACGAGCCGACGCCCGAGCAGCACGCCGTCGAGCCCATCGATGCGTCGTCGCACGAGCCGGGCGAGCCGCCGTGGTTGCGCGAGTTCTGCAGCATGCCGCGCGCCGCGTGTCGCCGGCTCCCCCAGGTGCCGGGCGAGCTCTACGAGATCGCCGAGGGTCCCGTGGGCAACACGGCGTCGCTGTCGTGCGTCTTCGGTCAGGTCGTGCGCCACGCCGCGCCGTTCTTCGCGCCCGAGCCGGGGCAGACGGGCGAGTACCAGCTCCACCTCAACACGCCCGTCGAGGCATGCCAGTTCGACGTGCTCGTGCACGAGTCGCTGCCGCTCGAGGCGCCGCCCGAGGTCGTGCTCGAGAGCCGCATGCAGGTGTGCGACACCGCGCGCCCGCTCGGTCGGCCGCTCTACGCGCTCGACCTGCAGGAGGAGCTGCGCGAGCTGGCGCCCGGGCTCCCCGACCTCGCGTCGACGGACATCCCGCGCATGCCGGAGCTCGTCGAGTCCGTGCTCGCGCGGCTGGGTCGGCCGCGGTCCGAGTTCCGCGGCTACCGGCTCGAGGTGCGCTTCCCGCCCATCCCGACGGTGCTCAAGCTCATCCACCCGCTGCCCGTCGCCTGAGGGCGCCGGGGGCCGCTGCCCGTCGTCCGAGGGCGCCGGGGGCCGCTGCCCGTCGACTCACGGTCCGGGCGCGGGGACGGCGCGACGCCCGCCCGTCAGCGGGAGGCCGGCGCCGGCTGGTTCTCCGGGCGGTTCGCCGCCGCGGCGCGCGCCTTGTGCATCTGCTGCGCGAGCGTCGAGCCCGGCACCGTCCCCTCCATGAGCTTCGTGCCCTCGAAGACGTTGAAGGGGTCGTGGTTCGTGCCGACGAGCTCCTTGCTGTAGTTGCGGCCGGAGCGCTTGTTGTTCTCCTCCCACTGCTTGTCGCAGGTCTCGAGGAGGCAGAAGCTCTTGTGCTTGATGAACTGGTCGTACATCCGCTTGTGGATGACCGACAGCGGCTCCTCGTGCACGTTGCCGTAGATCGCGTGGATGCGGTCGCACGTCATGACGTCGCCGTCGTTCGTGACGTAGAGCTTGTGCGTGCCGGCCGGGCAGCGGTCCTTGCCGCTCCAGAAGAGGTTGTCCTCGCGGCAGCGCGGGTGGTAGCGCATCTTCCAGTAGTACTCGCTGTCCAGCCCGACGTTGTTGTAGATCATCGGGTAGTTGAACAGCACCGAGAAGTCGTCCTCCTCGGCCATCGCGAAGGCGTTCTGGATGTTCTCGCGCTCGCTCTCGATGTTGACCACGGACAGCGTGACCGAGATGCCCTTCTCGACGCAGTAGCGCGCGAGGTCGCGCTTGAAGCTCTTCAGGTAGTAGGAGCCGTACGACATCTGGATCGTCGACAGGCCGGCCTCCTTGAGGCGGTCGATCTTCTCCTCGGTGAGCAGCGTGCTGTTCGTCACGAGGGAGACGACGACGTCCTTCGGGATCGCGTCCACGACGTCGTAGATGTCCTTGCGGACCATGGGCTCGCCGCCCGTGACGTTCACGTGGATGAGCCCCAGCTCGTGCGCCTCGCGGGTGACGCGGGCCACCTCGTCCACCGGCATGTGCGGCGGCTTCTGCTGGGCCTTCATGAGGTCCTCGGCGTAGCAGAACTCGCAGTCGAGGTTGCAGATCCAGGTGACCGCGAGCTCGAGGGAGCGCAGCGTCCGGATGCCGGCACGCATCTTCGCCTCGCTGGCGAGCACGCGGGCGGCCTGCCGGGGGCTCTTCACGCCGAGCTGGAACTGCTTGAGGGCCTTGCGGAGCATGGAGTGGATCCGGGTGGGGGGCGCCGCGGGGGCGGCCCGATGGGAGGGAACGACCGAGGAGGGCTCCTCAGTCTAGCCCATGGGCGTCGGGGGCTGGGTCCCGTCGAGGCGTGGGTCGTGTGAGCACGGGCCCCGCCCCGGCCGGGCCTATTCCCGGTCGAGGAAGATCACGCCGTCGATGACGCCGTGGCGGAGCGCGTCGTCGGTCGACATGTCGAGGGCCGTGGGGATCTTCTTTTCGGCCCAATCCGCGTCGTGGTTGAGGAAGCGCCCCAGGTACGCGTTCTCGAGGCGGCGGCAGAGCTCGACGTACTTCTCGTCGGGCGGCGGCAGGTACTCGTCCTCGTCCTCCCGCTCCGGGGGGTCGTCCCAGACCATCCGGTGGATGAGGAGCACCGAGTTCTCGAAGGCCGTCCGGACGCCCGTGCCGGCCATGAGGATGATGCAGGCCGCCGACTGGGCGAAGCCCATGCAGACCGTGTTCACCCGGCACGGGATGCCGTGCATGGCGTTGATGATGGCGCAGGCCGCCTCGACGTCGCCGCCCGTGCTGTTGATGAGCAGGTCGATGGACTCGGACGGGTCCTCCTCCGCGAGCTCCAGCAGCCGGTTCACGGCCTCCTGGGCCTTGGACCCGGTGATGTCGCCGAAGAGGAAGACGCGGCGGGGACCGGCGAAGGACTGTCGGCGGGCCATGCGTTCGGTGGAGGAGGGCTCGGGGCCCTCGGCGGGGCGATCCTTCATGGTGGCGCGATTGTACGCTCCCGGGGCCCCGGCCGTCCCCGCCGGATCCGCGCGGGACGCGCGGCCCGCGCCGGTGGTCGCCCCGCGACGACCGCGCTAGTCTGGCGCCGCTCCCGACGACACCCGGGTCCGGAGGCTCCCCGCGCCATGCACGTCCGCGTCTGCCGCTCCGACGAGCTCGCCGAGGGCGAGGTCCGCAAGCTCGTCGTGGACGGGCGTCACGTCGCGGTCGCGCGCGACGGCGGCCGGGTCCACGGGTTCAGCGCCGTCTGCCCGCACATGCGGCACGACCTCTCCGAGGGCTTCGTCGCGGAGCAGGGCATCACCTGCGGCAGCCACCTCTGGCACTTCCGCTTCACGGACGGGCGCTGCACGCTCGTGCCCGAGGCGTCCATCCCCGTGTTCCCCGCGCGGGAGGAGGACGGCTGGGTCGTCGTGGAGCTCGTGCCCGCCGAGGGCGGCGCGACGTGAGCGGACGGCTCGCGAGCCGCACGCCGGACGCCTGGGCGGAGCACGCGGCGGAGGACGTCGTCGCGCTCCTCTCCGACCACGCGCACTGCGAGCTCAAGGCCGCGGCGAACGCGATGACCATGCTCAAGCGCAACCCGGACCGCCCGGGCCTCGCGCTGCGGCTCGCGCCGCTCCTCCGCGAGGAGTGCGACCACCTTCAGCGCGTGCTGCGCGAGCTCGACGCGCGCGGCGCCGTGCTCGGTCAAGACACGCCCAACCCGTGGGCCGCCGGCCTGCACGCCGCCGCCCGCGCGCTGCCGCCCGTGCGGCTCCCGCACGCGGGCTTCCTCGACGTGGCGCTCGTCTCGGCGCTCATCGAGCTGCGTTCGCACGAGCGCTTCGAGCGGCTCGCGGCGTGCGCGGCGCTCGCGGACCTCGCGCCGTTCTACCGCGGCCTGTGCGAGGCGGAGGCGCGACACGGCGAGCTCTTCACGGACGTCGCGAAGGAGGCGTTCCCGGAGGCGCTCGTCGAGGAGCGGTTCGCGGCGCTCGCGCGCGAGGAGGCCGCGCTGCTCGAGCGGCTGCCGCCCGGCCCGCGCGTGCACTCGGGCGTGGCCGGGCTCCGCGACTGACGCCGGCCGGCGCGCGCGTCAGCGGTGCTCCATCTCCGGCTCGAGGTCGACGCCCAGGCCGTCCGCGATGCGGTTGATGTACGAGAAGTAGGCGGTGGCCTGCGCCGCGTCGTGGATCGCGCGGTCGTCGAGCCCGGCGTCGCGCAACGCCTGCACGTGCTCGGGTCCCATGCGACCGGGCGCGAGCGCGAGCCGCTCCGCGTACCGGAGGATCGCGCGCAGCCGCTCGCCCGGCGCCGCCTCGCTGCCCTGCGCGCCGACGTCGTGCGCGAAGGCGTCGGCGCGCCGCGCCCGCTCCGCCTCGTCGAGCGTCCCGTCCTCCTCGAGCTCCTTGTTGACCTCGACACGGAGGTCGTCCACGTGGGCGGACACTCAGTAGAAGCAGTCGTTGGCGCGGCTCACGACGACGGCGATGGCCTCGCGCTCCACCCGGGTGAGCGGCGACGGTCCGTGCATGACGGTCGTGTAGAGCGCCATGGACGCCTCGAGCGCGGCCGGGTTCGGGCTCTGCACGCGGAGGATTTCGTAGACTCGACCCGCTCGCTTCACGGCGGCCTCGTACAGGGACGCGAGGCGGCCTTTCGCCCGTTCCGGAGGAGTCGTCTCGATGTACGCCATGCGCTGGAGTCTACCCGTCCGACGTCGGTCGCCGCACCTCGCCGCGCGCGGCCCGACGAGGGTCGCCGCCGCCCTCGTCGCGTCGCTGCTCGTCGCCTGCGGCGCGCGTCAATG
>JAUIEF010000200.1 GCA_030428785.1 bacterium | reverse complement strand
GCCGGACACGGACTCCGAGCCGGCGACGTCGAGCGTCGACTGCGGCGCCGCGGTCCCGATGCCCACGCGCCCGCCGAGGTGGACGACGTCGCCCTCGAGCGTCGAGACGTCCGGGCCGATGAGCGAGAGGTCGAGCACGTCCCTCGAGTCGACCTCGTTCCGGTCGTCGAACATGAAGAGCTTGGCCATGCGCTTGATGAGCTCGCGCACGAGCGCATCGAAGTCGTCCTGCGGGATGACGCCCGCCTCGATCGGGTCGGGGCCCGAGCCCGCGGAGGCCGTCCCGCCGCCCGCCGGCGTCCCCGGCAGCGGCGCCGTGCCGGGCGTCGTCGCGGTCGGCCGGCCGACGGTCGCGCTCCCCGTCGGCGCGAGCCCGTCGCGCTCGTAGCGACCCGCCGCCGGCACCCACCAGAAGACGACGTCGCTGCTCGCGTTGTGCACGACGAGGTCGGGCGCCCCGTCGCCGTCCACGTCGAGGCGCTCGGCGGAGACGCCCGCCCCGCCGTCGGCGAGCCCGAGGAGCTCCGTGGCCTCCTCGAACCGCCCGCGGCCGTCGCCGCGCAGCGCGAGGTTCTCGCCGGGCGTCACGAGGTAGAGGTCCGCGCGCCCGTCCCCGTCGAGGTCGTCGACGAGCAGGCCCGCGACCTCCGCGGACGGCAGCTCCTGGTCCACCTCGACGAAGAGCCCGCCGCCGGCGTTCACGGCGACGGCCAGGGAGCCGTCGCGACCGAGCACGAGCTTGTCGGGGAGGGCGTCGCCCGTGACCTCGACGAGCCGGTACGGAGACGGCGGCTCGGAGGGATCGGCGAGCGGGACGAGAGCGAGGGCGGAGACGACGACGGTGTGGAGCACGGGCAATCCTTCTCCGGCCGGGGCGGGGGGCGGGCCGGTTTCGAGAGCGGGCGCCTTCGGGGACGCGACGGATCCAGCCTAAGGCAGCACCCGGGATCCGGGAAGACGATCTTCCTCGCATCGGCCGTTCTGCGACCTCCCAACGGCCGGGCGCCTCGCATCGCGTTCACGCGGTGCCCACGCGCGGTCGATGGAGCGCGTGTTGCTAGACTCGACGTCCGCCCGTCCCCTCCGGTCCCGCCCGCTGAACGCCCCGTCGGACACGCCCGTCGCCGAGCCGTCGGCCCCCGCTCCGGCGGCCCCCGCCGGGCGCCCCGCGACGCCGCCCCGCCGGGCCGTCCGCTGGCTCGCCCCCTTCCTCGTGGCGGCCTGGGCGGACGCGGTCGGGTGCGCCGTGGAGCGCCCGCCGGACGGCCGGTCGCTCACCGTGGTCCTGGCGGACGCGTGGTGGGCCCACGCCGCGGTGGGCGTCGCGCTCGCCGTGCTGCTCCTACCGTTCGAGAGCCTCGTCGGCCGCATCCGGGTGAACCGCCCCGTGGGGCGCGTCGCGCTCGCGGCCGCGCTCGCGTCGACCGCCGCGCTGCACCTCGGGCACCTCGCCGCGCTGCGCGATGGGCCGTTCGCGGGGGACGTCGTGCCGGACGCCCTGCCCACGACCGTGACGGGCGCGGTCGTCGCGTCGCTCGCGCTGTTCGTCGCGGCGCGCGTCGCGCTCGGTGTCCTGTTCTCGCTGCCGCCGCTCGGCCGGCTCGTCGACGGCCCGCTGGGCGCCGCGCTCGCGGGGCTCGCGGGCCTCGGTCTCCTCGCGGGCGGGCTCGCGACCGCGGGCACGGAGCGCCTGCCGACGAGCGTCGCCGACGAACGTCTCGCGCACCTCGACGGGCCGCCGAACGTCGTGTTCATCATCGCGGACACGCTGCGCGCGGACCGGCTCGGCGCCTACGGCTACGACCGCCACCCGACGTCGCCGAACATCGACGCCTTCGCCGCGCGCTCGACGGTCTTCGAGGACTCCGTGAGCAACTCCTCGTGGACCATCCCCGGCACCGCGTCGCTCTGGACCGGGCGCTGGCTCATCGAGCACGGCGCGAGCGCGCAGGTGCGGCTGCTCCACCCGTCGCTGCCCACGCTGCCGGGCATCCTGCGCGACCACGGCTATCGCACGATGGCCGTGAGCAGCAACTCGATGATCAACGGGCGCCACCAGGGCTACGTGACGCCCTTCGACTGGGTGCAGGACACGAGCTTCGACACGCCCGTCGTGCGCGCCACGCGCACGCGCCGCGCGCCCCGCGACCCGTTCGTGCTGCGCGAGGCGGCCGAGTCGCTCACGGGCGTCCCGCGCGGCGCGCCGCGCTTCCTGCCGGAGGTGCCCGCGAACCCGGGCGACCTCGGCGTGCACGAGACGACGGAGTGCGCGCTCCAGTACGTCGACATGGCGCGGGCCGACGACCGCCCGTGGTTCCTCTTCCTGAACTACATGGCGAACCACCGGCCGTACCAGTTCCCCGAGGACTGGGACGCCGGCTTCCCGGCGGCGCCGAAGCCGCCCGCCCGGGAGTGGGACCCGATCATCCGGGCCGCGAGCATCCCCGAGTTCCCCGGCATCCACCCGGTGTACTGGCGGCAGCTCCTCGCCGCGGAGGACATCCACCCGTACGACGCGGACGACCTGCGCTTCCTCTCCGACCGGTACGACCAGACCGTGCGCTACCTCGACGACGAGGTCGGCCGCCTGCTCGCGGGGCTCGAGGAGCGCGGGCTCATGCGCGACACGATCGTCGTGTTCACGTCGGACCACGGCGAGTCGCTCGGCGAGCACGACGACTTCGGGCACGGCCGCATCCTGTCGGCGCCGCTGCTCGACGTGCCGCTCGTCGTGTACGATCCGGAGCGCGCGCCGGGGCGCGTGACGCGCACCGTGCAGGGCATCGACCTGCTGCCGACGCTCCTCGCGCGGCTCGGCATCGACGCGCAGGAGGCGGCCGGGCGGCGCCTGCCCGGCACGGACCTCTTCGCGGAGCGCGCGGACGCACCGGTCGTCGCGGAGCTCCACGACAACGACAGCGAGGGCGCGCTCGACTGGCGGCACGGCCCGCCGCTCGCGGACTGGCTGGCGCAGGTGCTCGGCGGCGACGCGCTCCAGCGCGAGGTCCGCCTCATGGGCAAGGTCCAGCGCAACCTGCCCGAGGAACCCGACGCCGCGGACGGCACGCCCTCGCTCAAGACGCTCCTCGCGCGCTGGATCGCGCGCGTGCAGCAGCAGCCGACGCTCGTCGCGGACCTCGCGGCGATCGACGACGGCGACCCGGCGCTCGACAAGCCGCTCGGCCCCGCGTTGCCGGGGCTCGTGCAGCGCGACTTCCGCGACTACTACTACGCGGCGCGCCGCGCGCTCGTCACGCCGGAGCACCTCTACGTGCGGACGTCCGCCGGCGAGGAGCTGCTCTACGACCGGGCGACGGGCACGCTCGTCGAGGACGCAGGAGACGCGGTGCTCGCGGCGCTCCGGGCGCGGCTCGACGCGTGGCGCGAGAGCGTCACGCCCTTCGACGCCGACGTCTCGCTCGACAACGCCAGCCAGGTGCCCTACCTCCGATGACCGCCCCCCGTCGCTCGCTCCGCGCGCTGCTCGCCCCCGTCGTCGCGTGCGCGGTGGTCGCGGCCCTCGCCGTGCCGGCGCACGCGGACACGCTCTACGTCGGGCGGCCGCAGCCGTGGCTCCGTCACCAGGACACCTTCCAGGAGGGCGCGTCCTACGACACGGCGACCGAGGCGCTCGCCGCGGCGGCCGACGGCGACCGCGTGATCGTGCTCGACGACCTCCGCGAGCCGCTCGTCGTCGACAAGCGGATCGAGCTCCTCGGCTACGGCAACAAGGCGCGACCCATGGTCCACGCGCCGATCACCGTGCGCGCGAGCGGCGTCGTCGTCGACAACCTGCACTTCCGCACGCTCGACGGCACGGCGATCACGGCGCAGGGCGCCCACGACCTCGTCGTCTCGCGCTGCTTCTTCACGGAGTGCCGCGACACGCTCATGCTCCAGGACGGGCGACGCGCGCGCGTCCTCGACAACCAGGCGCTCTTCGCGGGCGCGCTGCGGTTCTTCGGCGGCGGCGAGCACCTCGTCCGCGGGAACCAGATCGAGTCGGGCAGCATCTACGCCGTGCGCTTCGCCGGCAGCCCGGACAACCGCTTCGAGGCGAACCACGTGCGGCGCGCCGGCTGGGTCGGGCTCGTCGCGTACAGCCGCAGTGACCGGACGGTCATCGAGGGCAACGTCTTCGAGGGCTGCGACATCGGCCTGAGCCTCCAGACCGACGACAACATCGTGCGCGACAACCTCTTCGCGCGGACGCGCCGCGGGCTCGCCCTCACGCGCAGCCCGTTCGGCAAGGACGGCAGCGAGTACGACGACCTCGTCTACGTCGACTCGGACACGGGCGACGTGAACGTCGTCATCTCCGGCAACCGCATCGAGGGCAACACCTTCCTCGACTGCCGGCGCGAGGCCGCGCTGCTCAAGCAGGGCCGCGACAACACGCTCGTCGACAACGTCGTGCGCGGGAGCGGGCTCCGCGGGCTCGTGCTCATGGAGGGCTCGGACGGCAACCGCGTCGAGGGCTGGCGCGTCGCCGGCGCGGTGGAGGAGGCCGTGCGCGTCGTGCGCAGCACGGGGAACACGATCTCCGGCCCCGAGGGCGGCGGGCTCGTGCGGCTGCTCGAGGCGCCGGGCAACACGGTCGAGGGCCTCCGCGCGGTGACCGTCGGTCGCGCCGACCGGCAGGCGCTGCAGCCGCCGCCGGACGGGGACGGCCTGCTCGCCTTCGGCGACTTCCACACGCACTCGCTGCTCTCCGACGGCGCGAGCACGCCCGAGGAGCTCCTCGGCTACGCGCGGGACGTCGCGGGCCTCGACTTCGTCGCCATGTCGGACCACGGCGAGTACGTCGGACACCCGGACGGCCGCTGGGCCGCGCTCGAGGCGGCCGTCGCCGGCGCATCCGTCCCCGGCCGCTTCCTCGCGCTGCCCGGCTACGAGACGACCTTCGTCATCGGCTGGTCGGGGCACTTCAACGTCTACTTCGCCGGCCCGGGCGGCGTGCCGTACATGGCGCCCCACGGCGGCCGCACGTGGATCCCGGACCTCATGACGCCCACGCCGGAGCGCCTGCTCGAGAAGCTGCGCGCCGTGGAGCAGGACACGCTCGTCATCCGGCACCACTACTTCGCGACGCCGGACTTCTGGCAGGAGTCGCCCGTCGAGGACGACCTGCTGCCCATGACCGAGCTGTGCTCCGTGCACGCGATCTGGAGCGGGCAGCGCGACATCGACGCCTACGCGAGCGACCGCAGCGCGGAGATCCGCGGGCACGTGTCGACGCTCGAGGGCGCGCTGGCCAGCGGCCGCGTGCTCGGCGTGGGCGGCAGCAGCGACAGCCACTACACCTTCCCCGGCGACTCGGGGCTCACGGGCGTCGTGCTCGACGAGCTGGGCCCGGGCGCGCTCTTCGAGGCGCTCCGCGCGCGGCGCACCTACGCGACGACGGGCGCGCGCATCCGGCTCTCGTTCTCCGTGGACGGGCGGCCCATGGGCTCGGTGCTCACGGGCGCGGGGACGCCGTCGGGCGAGCTGTTCGTCGAGGGCACGGCCGACCTCGAGGAGGTCACGATCTACGAGAGCGGGCGCGTGCTCGAGCGGGTGCGTCCCGACGGACGCACCGCGCGCGTGACGTTCACCGCGGACGGTCCGCCGCCGGACGGCAGCTGGTACATGGCCCGCGTCCGGCAGGTCGACGGCGAGGCGGCCTGGACGTCGCCGGTCTTCGTGCGACCCGTCGCGCCGGACGTCGTGAGCGAGGACGTCATCCTCGACCGTGAACGGATGGTGCTCCTCGCGTACGCGGCCGTGCTCCGCGCGTGGCCCGAGCTGCCGACGAAGGACCTCGGCGGCCTGTCGCCGAAGGTCGCGCGCACGGACCCCGTGCAGGGCCCGCGCTTCGAGGAGGCCTGGGCGCGCTACCTCCGCACCGTCGAGGAGCTCGAGCGGCAGGCGCTCGCGCTCGGTCTCACGAGCCCGCCCGACGCGCAGCGCATCATCCGCGAGTACGCGTTGCGCTTCGGTCCGCTGCCGCCGCCCATCCGCATCCGTCCCGCGGTCGACCCGCTCGTCGACCTGTCGGTCGTGCGCCAGCGCCTCGGCCTGCCCGGGGACGGCTGACGCGCGCGACGGGCGGCGCCTCGGCGCGCCCCTCGCCTCCCGCCGCGGACGCCAGGACGCGCGGCGGCCCCTCGGCGGTCAGGCGTGCGCCGCGCGGTGCGCCTCGACGTGCTCGAGCAGGCGCGCCACCGCCGCGCGGACGAAGGCCGGGTCCTCGGCGTCCTCGGGTCGCGACACGACCTCCACCGTGTCCGGCGCGGAGTCCCGCAGCGCGTCGAGGAACGCGCGCTCGCCCTCCGGGTCGTGCAGCGGGCCGCCGGCCTTGCTGTAGCGGGACACGCCGCCCTCGGGCAGGAAGAGCGTCGCGTGACCGCGCACGCTGGCCAGCCGCTTCCCGACCTCGCGCCCCACCTCCGTGAGCTGCTCCGCGGAGAGCCGCGGCGCGAGGATGACCGGGTTGTGGAAGACGTGGAGGTGTCCGGCCCACGCGTCGGGGACGGTGTCCGGCTCGACGATGAGGCCGATGTGCTCCGCGCCGCCGGGACAGAGCACCTGCGGGAGGCCGAGCTCCGCCGCGACGGTGAGGCGCTCCGGCGTGCCCGCGCGCAGCCCGTGGAAGAGCTCGTCGGAGACCTCCCCCATCGCGTAGTCGAAGACCGCGGTGATGACGCCCTCGCGCATGAGCCGCTCCATCGCGCGGCCGCCCGAGCCCACCGCGTGGAACACGAGCACCTCGCAGCCCGCGTCCTCGAGCAGCCGGATCGCGAGCTCGGCGCCCTCGGTGAGCACGCCGAGGTTCGTGAGGCCGACGACCGGCGCGTCGCCGCCCGCCGTCTCGAGCCCGACGTCGACGGCCGCCATGCCGCAGGCCGCGCCCGCCGCGTTCGCGAGGATGGTGCGCGTGAGCGGGTTGAGCCCGAGCAGGTCGCCGACGCTGAACATCATGGTGATGTCCGCGATGTCGACGAAGGCCGAGACGTCGCCCGACGCGACCGTCGAGACCATGAGCTTGGGCAGGCCGTACGGCAGCGCGCGCATGATCGCCGTCGCGTTGCTCGTGCCCTGCGTGCCGCCCAGGCCGAGCACGGCGTCGAGCGCGCCGCGCCCGAGGCGCTCGCGGAGCAGCGCCGTCGCGCCGCGGATCATGACGGGCGAGGCCTGCCGGCGGTCGGCCCCCTCGCGGAGCGAGGCCAGGGTCGAGCCGCCGGCGCGCGCGACCTCGTCGGCGGACACGTCCGCCCGGCAGCGCGCGTCACCCACGACGCCCAGGTCCACGAGCAGCGCCTCGCAGCCGGCGGCCTCGATGCGCTCGCGCAGGTACGCGGCCTCGGCGCCCTTCGTGTCCAGCGTGGCGAGCACCGCGACGACCGAGCTCACGCGCCACCGCCCTTGCCGCCGCGCGACGCGCCCGGGCTGAACCGCAGCGACGCGAACCGCCGCGCCGTCTCCGTCACCGCGCGCTCGATGGGGATGCGCTCCGTCGAGGAGCCCGTCCAGAAGCCGTCGCAGCTCGTCTCGTCGAGAATGACCTGCGCGTCCTCGGGCGTCTCGAGCGCGGCGCCGTGCCCGACGAGCATCACCTCCGGATCGATGGCGCGCAGCCGGCGACACACCTCCTCGGTGCGCGCGGCCGTCTCCTCGATGGTCTCGCCCGAGTCGTAGCCCTTGAGGCCGCCCTTCGTCGTGCCCGCGTGGAAGCAGAAGACGTGCGGGCGCGCCTCCTCGATGATGCGCACGCTGTCCTCCATGTCGAAGGCCAGCCCGATGCTCACCATGCCCATCTCGCGGCACAGCGCGAGCATCTCGATCTCGTTGTCGAGGGTGATGCCCGCGCTCGTCAGCACCTTGAAGATCTGGCTGTCCTTGTCGACGTAGCTGATCGACGGCCCGATGTTGGACGCGCTCGGCACGCCCATGTCGAGCAGCCGCTGCAGCACGCTGCGCATGTCCTTCAGCGGGTCGTTCGCGTTGAGGCAGGCGCACACGAAGGCGTCGCCGGTCATCGCGGGCAGGATGTCCTGCTCCGTGTAGTCGAGGGTCTGCGCGTTGCTGTCGAGGATCGGCCAGAGCATGGACATCGTGCCCATGCCGTTGGCCCGCAGGCGCGCGCCCGAGAACGTGTTCACGCAGTCGACGCCCTCGCGCTCGAGGAGCTGCGCCACGAGGCCGCTGCCGGCGCTCGCGATGAACAGCGGCTCGCCGCGCGCCTGCTTCGCGCGGAGCCGCTCGAGGACGACGTCGGGGGGCGTGCGGGGGACGATCACGGCGGGGCTCCTCGGGTTCGGGCGGAGGGTATCATCCCGCCATGCCCGGGCCGGTCCGCCACGTCGTCACGCACGCGCTCCTGGCGGGCACGCTGCTCGCGCAGGCGGGCGACGTCCCCGGCGAGGCGCAGCCGCCCCTGCCGCCCGACGTGCGCGTCCCCGCCGCGCCGCCGCTCGACCCGGCCGCGCAGGCCGCGACCTTCGCGTTGCCCGACGGTCTCGCGGTCTCGCTCGTCGCCGCCGAGCCGCTCGTCGTGGACCCCGTGGCCGCGACCTTCGACCTCGAGGGCCGGCTCTGGGTCGTCGAGATGCGCGGCTTCATGCCGGACGTCGACGGCGTCGGCGAGCTCGAGCCGGTCGGCGCGATCGCCGTGCTCCACGACGACGACGGCGACGGACGCATGGACCGGCGCGTCGACTTCCTGGGCGGGCTCGTCCTGCCGCGCGCGGTGGCGCCGACACGCGGCGGCGCGCTCGTCATCGCGCCGCCCGACCTGCTCTTCTGCCGCGACACGGACGGCGACGGCCGCGCCGACGAGACGATCGTCGTCGACACGGGGCTCGAGGGACTCGACAACCCGGAGCACGCGCCGAACGGCCTGCTCCCGACGCTCGACAACGCCTTCGCGTGCGCGCGGCACGACCGCCGCTACCGCTTCGTCGACGGCGCGTGGGTCGTCGAGCGGGCGCGCGCCGTCGGGCAGTGGGGCATCACGCAGGACGACCGCGGTCGGCTCTACCACGACACGAACTCCGACCCGCTGCGCGTGTCGCTCGTGCCGCCGACGGAGGCGCTCCGCCATCCGCTCCACGGCCCGGTCGACGGCTCCGACACGGGCATCGCGCTCTCGCGCCTCGCGCGGCCCTCGCGGATGACGCCGGGGGTGAACCGCGGCTACCGTCCCGAGACCCTGCGCGACGACTTCACGCTCCGCGCGGTGACGGCGGCCTGCGGTCCGTGGATCTTCCGGGGCGACGGGCTGCGCGCGGCCGAGCGCGGCAGCGCGTTCGTGTGCGAGCCGGCCGCGAACCTCGTGCAGCGCTACGAGCTCGAGCCGGGCGTCGACGGCACGCCGCTCGCGCGGCTCGTGTCGGCGGCGGGCACGCCGGCGGGCGACGAGACGCGCGGTGACGGCGCGTCGACGCCCGACGGGCGGCCGCCGCGCGACTGGCTCACGAGCACCGACGAGCGCTTCCGCCCGGTGGCGCTCACCGGCGGCCCCGACGGCGCGCTCTACGTCGTCGACATGTACCGCGGCATCCTCCAG
>JAUIEF010000199.1 GCA_030428785.1 bacterium | reverse complement strand
CCGCCCGGTCCACGCCGACCCGGACCGCCGCCGCCCGGCCGTCCGCCGCCGCCGGGCCGTCCGCCCCGACCACCGCCGGGGCCGCCTCGGCCGCCGCCGGGACCGCCCCGACCACCGCCGGGTCCGCCGCGACGCGGCGGCCGACGCCGCCCGCCGAGCTTCTCCTGCAGCCGCAGGAGCGAGCCGTCGCGCGGCGCGCTGCGGAGGCCTTCCTCCACGGCCTGGAGCGCCTCCTTCTTGCGCCCCAGGGAGGTGAAGCAGCGGGCGCGGTTCGCGTGGACGAGCGCGTTGTGCTCCTTCTCGCGCGAGTCGCCGGGCCGGGCCCAGAGCGCCTGGTCGAAGGCGGCGAGCGCCTGCTCCCAGCGCGAGAAGTCGGTCTCGAAGCGGCCGCGGTCGAACCAGAACTGCCGGTCGTTGCCGGCCGCCGACTCGCCCGCCTCGAAGAAGCGCCCCAGCATGAGCGGGGGCAGCGGCGCCTGCCGGCGCGCCCGGATGAGCTCGGACGGCGACTGGAGCGTCTTCGGGTCCTGGGAGCCGCCCTCGGGCAGCGCGGTGAGCAGCTCGACGGTGAGCTCGTCCCGCACGGACTCCTCGGGCGCGAGGTGCGCCACGGCCGCCGCGGCGACCATCGGGTGCGGCGTGCGCAGCGAGCCCTCGCCGGCGCGGACGACGAGCGCGCCGAGCTTCGACACGACCGAGTCCGGGACCTGCCCGGCGTCGACGCCGAGGAACTTCGCGAGGTGCCCGACCCCCATGCAGAGGCCGTGCTGGTGGACCATCGCCGTGGCGAGGTAGGCCTTGCGCAGGACCTCGCCGGCGTCGCCGTCCGCGACGGCCTTCACGGCGTCGGCGACGAGCTGCTCGAGCCCGCCGAGCCCGCGCGCGCGGGTCAGCCGGTCGAACAACGAACCCTCGCCTTCGCGGAGGGCGGACGCGACGGCGTCGGCGGTCGTGCCGGCGGGGAGCCGGCCGCGCGCCTCGAGTCCCTTCGCCAGGGCCGCCGCCTCCGTCTCGTCCGGCGCGGTCAGCTCGACGTCGAGCGCCTCGATGTCGCGGCGGATCCGGTGGTCGAGGCCCGATCGGTCCCACTGGGCGCCGTCCGCGCCGAGCAGGACGCGCGCCTTGCCCTTGCCCGTCGACGCGAGGTTGCGCAGGAGCACCGGCAGGTTCTCGAGCTCGTGGGCGTCGTCGACGACGAAGACGGCCACGGCGTCGTCGGCCTCCGCGGGGACGTATTCGTCCGGGAGGCCCATGCCCTCCTCGCGCCAGAAGACGCGGGTGTGCTTCTGGTCGGCCGTGCGCTCCGCGAGGTCCCAGGCGGCGCGTCGCAGGAAGGTCGACTTGCCGTCGCCCTCCGCGCCGCGCACGAGGACCACGCGCACCTTGCCCTCGACGGGCTCGCCCAGGAGCGCGTCGGTGACCGCACCCGCCGCGGTGCGCGGCACGGCGAGGCCGTCCTTGACCGCGCTCCAGCCGGCGGTGTCCCCGTCGTCGAAGCGACGCGTCGCCTCGTCGTCGGCCGCGCCGACACCCGCGAGGAACTCCGAGGTGAGCTCGGTGAACCCGCGCGGCGGGTTGCCCGTCGCCGGCTTCGGCACCTCGAGCTCCTCGAGGAGGCGCGTCACCTCGAGCAGCGCGCCCGCGGTCCCCACCTCCGGCGGGAAGTCCACGAGGCTCATGCCGTAGTGCATGTTCGCCTTGAGCGCGGCGGCGGGGTCGGCCGAGCCGGCCTCGACGAGCGCGATGTTCGCCGGCACGTGACCGTTGAACACGCGCGACACGTCCTCGAGCAGCTCCGAGAGGCCGGGGTCGTCGAGCGGGAAGCCCGTGAACAGGACCGTCCGCGAGAACGCCTGGCGCAGGAACGCGTTGTAGCGGCTGTCCGGCTTCGTGAGCGTCTTGCGGTCCTTCACGGTGAGCACGAGGCTCGCCGGGTCCGCGGCGCGACCGTGCAGGTGCACGATGGCCGGGTCCTTGCGCTCGAAGGCGCTCTTGAGGCCCTTGCTGTCCGGGCCGAACACGCGCGGCGCGATCTCGAGCTCGTCCTCGGGGAACGACGCCTCGAGCACGTCGTCGACGCCGGTCGTCACCACGCAGGGCTGGCGCAGCAGGTGCAACCAGCGGAGGCCCTCCTCGGGGCCGCTCGTGCAGCGCGCGTCCTCCGCGAGGGAGGCGCGGTCGCCGTCGCCCAGGGCGTCCTTGAGCGCCGCGCGGGACCTGAGCTCCGCCGAGCCGTGGCCGGGACCCACGATGACCGTGAGTTTCCTGTTTCGGGTTGCCGAGCGGAGGGTGCGGAAGACCCCCCCGTCGATCCAGCGGGGCTTGCTCATCGAATTCGTATCCGGGCCCGCGGCGTGGCCCGGTGGACTGCACCGGACGGAAAGCCGCACGAGGGCCGCTCAAGGTAGACACCGCACCACGGGGTGTCAACGCGCCCGGGAGCCGTCCGGGCGGCGCTCGCGCCCGCGCTGGACTCGCCGTCTCCGACCGCTGACACTGTCGCGCCGACGACGCGCGACCCCGCCCTCACCGAATCGGAGCGACCCATGGCCCGCCGCACCCAGTCCTCGTCGGCCACCCGGACGAAGAGCGCCGCGACCGCCCGCGCGCCGCGCCCGGCGACCAAGCGCGCGACGTCGCGCTCGAAGCCCGCGCCCCGCACGAAGGCGGTGCGCGTCAAGGAGTCGGCGCCCGTCAACGCGGTCATCGGCCAGTCGGGCGGCCCGACGGTGGTCATCAACCAGTCGCTCGTCGGGATCGTCGAGGCCGCCAAGGCGTCGCGCTCCATCGGCAAGGTGTTCGGCGCGCGGCACGGCGTCGCCGGCATCCTCATCGACGACCTCATCCGGCTCGACAACCAGTCCGCGTCCGTGCTCGAGAAGGTGGCGCTCACGCCCGCGGCCGCCCTCGGCTCCGTGCGCAAGAAGCCGACGCGCGAGGAGTGCCTCGCGATGTTCGACACCTTCCGCAAGCGTGAGATCGGCTACGTCTTCTACATCGGCGGGAACGACTCCGCGGAGACGGCGAACATCCTCCTGGAGTGCGCGCGCGCGGAGCGTCACCCGCTCAAGGTGTTCCACGTCCCGAAGACCATCGACAACGACCTCAAGGTCACCGACCACTGTCCGGGCTTCGGCAGCGCGGCCAAGTTCGTCGCGCAGGCGTTCATCGGCGACAACCTCGACAACCGCTCGCTCAAGGGCATCAAGATCAACGTCGTGATGGGCCGTCACGCCGGCTTCCTGACGGCGGCGTCGGTGCTGGGCCGCGTGCACGACGACGACGGGCCGCACCTCGTCTACGTGCCGGAGGTCGCGTTCGACGAGCGCGCGTTCGTGCGCGACGTGAAGCACGTCTACCACGGGCTCGGCCGCTGCGTCGTCGCGGTGAGCGAGGGCATCCACGACAAGCGCGGCAAGACGGTCGCGGAGAAGATGGTCGCGAAGGCGGAGCGCGACGCGCACGGCAACGTGCAGCTCAGCGGCTCCGGCGCGCTCGGCGACCACCTCGCGGGCCTCGTCAAGAAGGCGCTCCCCGGCGCGCGCGTGCGCGCCGACACCTTCGGCTACCTGCAGCGCTCGTTCGCGGGCTGCTGGAGCGAGTCCGACGCGAAGGAGGCGCGCCTCGTCGGCCGCGCGGCCGTCGGGTTCGCGGAGACCCGCACGAGCGGGACGGTCGTGCTCGAGCGCGCCAAGGGCAAGCGCTACCGCTGCACGGCGGGCCTCGCGCCGCTCAAGCGCGTCGCGAAGTTCACGAAGGTCATGCCGGCCCGCTTCGTGAACAAGGCGGGCAACGACATCACGCCGGCCTTCGTGGAGTACGCGGCGCCGCTCGCGGGGCCGCTGCACCCGACCGGCCGCCTGCGCGGCATCTGAGGGTCAGGCGGGGGTCACGCGACGTTCGCGTAGTGCTCGAGGATGTCCGTGCGGGTGATGATCCCCATGAGCATGCCCTCGAGGCTCACGGGCAGCGCGCTCACGCGGTTCTCCATCATGAGCGGCACGGCGGACGAGAGCATCTCGGTCGGCTCGATGGTGATGACCTCGCGCGACATGATGTCGCCGACGCGCTGGTCCTCGACGTAGACGCGCCCTTCCTTCTGCGCGCGGGCGTCGGCCACCATCGCGCGGCCGACCGCCAGGCGGATGTCGCGGTCGGACACGATGCCGACGAGCTCCTCGTCGTCGTCGAGCACGGGGATGTGGCGGATACGCCAGTCGGAGCAGGCCTTGATGGCCTCCTCGAGCGTGTCGCTGGGCGACATCGTCACGACCATCGAGCGCATGACGCCCTCGATCATCGCGTCGAGGCTGTCGGCGTTGGCGGGATCGCGGCACAGGTCGCGGAACGCCTTCACGAGGTTCGTCTCGGTGACGATGCCCACGAGCCGTCCGTCCTCGGGGACGGGGAGCGCCCCGACCCGCTGCTCGATCATGCGCGACGCGGCCACCGCACCGCGCTCGTCCGACTCCACGCAGATCACGGGCGAACGCATGACCTCCTCGACACGGCTCGGCACGCCCTCGAGCGGGAGCTCCTCCTCGTCCGCGCCGCCGGTCCCGAGCATGACGTCGCGGTCGGACACGAGGCCCACGAGCTCGCCGTCCTTCTCCACGGGGAGGTGACGGAAACCCCGTTCCTCCATGAGTCGTGCCGCCTCGCGGACGGAGGCGTCGGGCGAGATCGTGACGGGACTGCGCGTCATGAAGCGCGAGACCAACATCGGTAGGACTCCGGTTCGAGGGTCGTGGACGGCCCGGGCACCGGGGTGCCCGCCGCCGGGAACCGCATGATACACGCGGCGACCCTTCCGCAGCAGCGGGGTGGAATCCGCGCTCACGCGCTCGCTACGCTGCCCACTCGACGCCGCCGGAGGCGACGACTCCCCAGGGCAACACCTCCTCCACCGGAAACCGAGCCGTGAGACTCCTCGCCCCCGCCTTCCTGCTGCTGCTCCTGCTCGCCCCGCCCGGCTCCACCCAGGAGGCGCAGGACGTGGGCACGACCCAGACCATCGAACTCACCAACGGCGACCTCATCACCGGCGAGATCATCGAGGTCACCGCGTCGGAGGTCGTCGTCCGCCACGCGGAGATCGACGTCGTCATCCGCATCAACCGGTCGCTCATCAAGCCGCCGCCGCCGCCCGTCGACGAGGCCGCCGTCAAGAGCCCGTGGTCCGGCTCGTTCGACCTGTCCATCACCGGCAAGCGCGGCAACTCGCAGAACCAGCAGACCCGCGTCGACTTCAAGGCGCGGCGCGAGGACGAGCGCACCGTCGACGCGTACGTCATCACCTTCGAGCAGGCGCGTGCGGAGACGCGCGACGACAACCCGGCGCCGCCCCCCGCCGAGCTCAAGACGACCGACTTCACCGCCCGTCGCGTGTACGCCCAGGCCCGGCGGGAGTGGTACCTGGACGAGACCAAGTGGCGCCCGTTCCTCCAGGGCTCGATCGAGGACGACAAGTTCAAGAGCTTCCGCCAGCGCTACCGCATCGGCGCCGGCGGTGCGTACCCGTGGATCGAGAACGAGAAGGAGCGCTGGATCGGCCGCGTCGGCGCGGCGTCCGTCAAGGAGGTCGGCGGCGACGACGAGAGCTGGGAGCCGGAGATCATCCTGGGCATGGACTACTTCCTCCAGATCGACGAGGACCGCAGCATCTCGGCGGGCTCCGACATCTACCCGAGCCTCGAGGACAAGGGCGAGTACCAGTCGATCAGCCGGGCCGAGTACCGCATGAAGGTCGAGGCCGACAACCCGTGGACGATCACGGTCGGCGCCGAGCACGCCGAGAACAGCGACCCGGACGACGGCGACAGCAAGACGGACCTCACCTACTACTTCGCCGCCGGTTTCGTGTTCTGACGCGAGGCCGTGCCCGGGGCGCGCCCGGCGCGCCCCGGCCGGCCGCGGAGGTCAGCGCCCGCGGTACACGGGCGGGCGCTTCTCGCGGAACGCCGCGAGCGCCTCGAGCCGGTCCTCGGACGGCAGCACCCGGTCGAGGTAGAGCTGCCGCTCCGTGAGGAGCCGCGCGTCGAGGTCGCCGCCGTCCTGCGAGGCGTCGATGGCCTCCTTCGCCGCGCGCACGGCGAGCGGACCGCACGCGGCGATCGCCCCGGCCAGCTCGAGCGCCGCGTCGCGCAGCGCGTCCGCGGGCACGACGCGGTTCACGAGCCCCATCGCGGCGGCCTCGTCCGCCTCGACGCGCCGCGCCGAGAGGATGAGCTCCTTCGCGCGCGCGACACCCACCACGGCGGGGAGCCTCTGCGTGCCGCCGGCGCCGGGGATGATCGCGAGCGACGTCTCGGTGAGCCCCAGCTTCACGCCCCGCGCGGCGACCCGCATGTCGCACGCGAGCGCGAGCTCCAGGCCGCCGCCGAACGCGTGCCCGTTGAGCACCGCGATCGTGGGCTGCGGCAGCTTCGCGACGTCCGTGAAGGTGTCGCCGATGAGCGCGACGAACGCGCGCGTCTGCTCCTCCGTGAACCCGCGGCGCTCCTTGAGGTCGGCTCCGGCGCAGAAGCACTTCGCGCCCGCCCCGGTGACGCACACGACGCGCGTCTCCACGTCGGCGGCCAGGGTCGCGACGTGCGCGCGCAGCTCCTCGAGCGTCGGGCGCGAGAGCGCGTTCATGACGTCGGGGCGGTCGAGCGTCAGCCAGGCCACGCCGTCGGCGCGCTCCAGCGTCACGAGTGGGCTCACGGCGGGTCTCCGTGCGGGTCGGGAGGACGGATCGGGTGACGGGCCCCGCGAGGCTACCATCGGGCCCCGCCCCCGCCGCCACCTCCCCGCGCCGCCCTCGTGTCCTCCGCTCGCCCCACCGACCCCGCTCCGCTCCGCGCCCTCGCGCTCCCGGGCATGCTGCTCGTCGCATCCGGCGTCGCGCTCGCGGCGACCGACCCGGTCGTGCGGCACCCGGTCGGCGCGCTGCTCGCGTACGGCGCGGGCTTCGCCGCCTACGTCGTCGCGTGTCGCCGCGTGCTCGCGCCCGGGTCGGTGCGCGGTCGAGGCGTCGTCGCGACGGTCCTCGTCGTCGCGGCGATCTGCCGGATCGTCGCCCTGCCCTCGACGCCCTCCGACGACGCGGCGCGGTACGTGTGGGAGGCGCGCGTCGTCCGCACGGGCGGCAACCCGTACCTCACGGCGCCCGACGACCCGTCACTGGCGGGGCTCGCCGCCCGCGCGCCGGAGCACGTCGCGGTGAACCACCCGGACTGGCCCGCGATCTACCCGCCGCTCGCGCAGTGGTGGCAGGCCGCGGTCGTGGGCGACCCGCCGACGTCGGGTGACGCCGACGCACACGGGGACGCGGATGGAGCTCGAGACGCGGTGCCCGGTGCGCGCGTGCCGACGTCGACCGTGCGCCGCCTCAAGCTGTCGTTCCTCGCGGCGGAGGTGGTGCTCGTCGGGCTGCTCCTGCTCGCGCTCCGGGACCGCGGCCGGCCCGCGGCGCACGTGCTCGTGTACGCGTGGAGCCCGCTCGCCGTGCACGCCACCGCGTCCGAGGCGCACCACGACGTGCTCGCCGCGACGCTGCTCGTCGGCGCGCTCCTGCTGCTCGAGCGGCGGCGGCTCGCGGCGGCGGCGGGCGCGCTCGCGGCCGCGGTGCTCGCCAAGGGCTTCGCGCTCGCGGCGCTGCCCGTGCTCGTCGCCCGGGCCCGTCGCGCGCCACGGCGCGACCGGCTCGGCGCGGTCGGCGCGGCGGCGCTCGTCGTCGGCCTGCTCGCGACGCCCTTCCTCGCGCGGGGCGGCGGCCTGCTCGACTCGCTCACCCGCTTCGGCGCGACGATGCACTGGAACGACTCGCTCCACGCCGTCGCCGCCGCCGTGCTCCCCCCCACGGCGAGCCGCGCGCTCATGATCACCCTGTGGTCGGCGGTCGCCGTCGTCGTCGTCCGCCGCGGCGCACCCGACGCGTTCCGCGCGACCGCCCTCCTCGTCGCGACGCTGCTGCTCGTCCTCCCGACGGTCCACCCGTGGTACCTCGTCGTGCTCCTGCCGCTGCTCGCGCTCGAGCCGTGGTGGGGCTGGATCGCGTTGAGCGGCACCGTCGCGCTCACGTGGCTCGTGCAGCTCGAGGTGCGGCGCACGGGCGTCTGGACGGAGTGGCCGGCGCTCAAGCTCGCGGAGTACGCGCCGCTCGCGGCGTGGCTGGCTCTCGTCGCGCGGGATCGGCTGCGCGCGCGCGGTCCGACCGTCCCGCGCGGCCTCGCGGAGGCCCCGCCGTCGTGAACGACGCGTGGCTCGCGATCTCCTGGTGCGCGGTGGGCGCGCTCGGCCTCTACGGGCTGAACTGCTACGTGCTCGCGTTCCGGTTCCTGCGCGTCCGCCGCCGCGACGCCGAGCGGACCGCGGCCGTGCGTGCGGCCTTCGACCTCCCGCGCGCGCGCTGGCCGCGCGTCACGGTGCAGCTCCCCGTGTTCGACGAGCGCCTCGTCGTGGAGCGCCTCGTCGAGGCGGCGTGCGCGCTTCGGTACCCGCGCGACCGGCTCGAGATCCAGGTGCTCGACGACTCGACGGACGACACGACCGAACGGGTAGCGCGCCTCGCCCGCCGGTTCGCCGCGGCGGGCATCGACATCGTGCACCTGCACCGCACGGCGCGCGACGGCTACAAGGCGGGCGCGCTCGCCGCCGGACTGGAGTGCGCGCGCGGCGAGTGGATCGCCGTCTTCGACGCGGACTTCGTGCCGGCCCCCGACTTCCTGGAGCGGACGGTCCCCTTCTTCTCCGACGAGCGGACGGGCGTCGTGCAGTGCCGCTGGGAGCACCTCGACTGCGACCTCAACGCGCTCACGCGGCTCCAGGCCCTCGCCGTCGACGGCCACTTCGGCATCGAGCAGGTCGCGCGCTGCCGCTCCGGGTGGTTCCTGAACTTCAACGGCACCGCGGGCGTCTGGCGCCGCCGCGCGATCGACGAGGCCGGCGGCTGGACGGGCGACACGCTCACCGAGGACCTCGACCTGTCGTACCGCGCGCAGCTCGCGGGCTGGCGCATCGAGTACCTGCTCGACACGGGCGTGCCGGCGGAGCTCCCCGCGAGCCTCGCCGCGTTCAAGAGCCAGCAGCGCCGTTGGGCGAAGGGGTCCATCCAGACCGCGCGCAAGCTGCTCGGGCCCGTGCTGCGCGCCCCGCTCCCCGCCGCGCTCAAGCTGCAGGCCGCGCTGCACCTCACGCACTACCTCATCCACCCGCTCATGCTGCTCGTCGCGCTCACGTCGCTGCCCGTGCACCTCACGGGGACGACCGCGACGCGGGGCGCGGGCACGGCGCTCGCGGCGCTGCTCTTCGTCGGCACCTGCGGACCGACGGCGCTCTACGTGCTGTCGCAGCGCGCGCTCGGGCGACCGCTGCGGACGCTCCTCGCGCTGCCGGCGCTCGTGCTCGTCGGGACGGGCATCGCGCTCTCGAACACGCGGGCCGTCGTCGAGGCGCTCGCGGGCCGCTCGTCGCCCTTCGTGCGCACGCCGAAGGACCGCGCGGTCGGCCGCGGGCGGGAGCGGGCCGGCGCCTACCGTCCGCCGACCGACGGCCTGTGGCCCGCCGAGGCGGCCCTCGCGCTCTGGACCGCGGCGGCCTGGAACAGGGGCAAGTCTCCTGCAAGATCCGTCGGCTTTGGACGCCCGTCGGCCTCGTCGAGCTCGGCGAGCACCGCGCCGGCGCGCGCAAGAACCGGAGCGGGAAGGCCTGCGAGCTTGGCGACATGGAGTCCATAGGAGCGATCGGCCGCGCCCTGTTTGACGCGATACAGAAA
>JAUIEF010000198.1 GCA_030428785.1 bacterium | reverse complement strand
GGGCGCGCGCCGGACGGGGGCGCGCGCCGGACGGGGGCGCGCGCCGGACGGCCGCGCGCCGTCGGCGCCGCCCCGTCAGCGCAGCGGGACGGTGCGGATGACCGGGTCGCCCTCGACGACCTCGATCATGCGGTCCATCTCCACGCCCTCGTGGATCTGGCGCAGGCCGCTGTGGGGCCAGAAGACCTGGAGCGAGACGACCCGGTCGGCGGTGCCGAGGCCGATCTCCTGCCGCGACGGCGCGCCGCCGAAGGAGCTCACGCTGCCCACCGCGCGGTGGATCTCGCGGCGGACGCCGTCCTCCTCGAGGGTGAGCTTGAGGCGCGCGCCGTAGGCGGCCCGGTTGCTCTTCGTGCCGACGAGCCGCACGTGCAGCCAGTGGTGGTCGTTGCCCGGGTTGCGGAAGAGCGCGTTCGCGTAGGCGTCGCCGGGGTAGAAGCCGCCGAGCTGGTTGTAGAGGTCCTGGTCGCCGTCGTTGTCGAGGTCGGCGAAGGCGACGCCGTGCCCCTTCTGGAGGTGGCCGAAGCCGCCGGCGGTCGTCACGTCGCGGTAGCGCGTGCCGCGGTCGTTGCGCAGCATGACGTTCGGGACGAGCGTCTGGTAGCCGGGGTCGCCCGTCGCGAGGTAGACGTCGAGCCAGCCGTCGCCGTCCATGTCGCCGAAGCCGGCGCCCATGGGGAGCCACGCGTGGTGCAGGCCGTAGGGTTCTGCGACGTCGGTGAAGGTACCGTCGCCCTCGTTGCGGTAGAGGCGCGGCGGCGTCGCCTCGAACGGCAGGCCGAGCGCGTCGGCGGCGACGTCCGCGAGCGTCGCGTCGAAGGCGCCGACGAAGAGGTCGAGCCAGCCGTCGTTCTGCACGTCGAAGAACCAGCACGCGAAGCTGCGGCCCTCGGGGCCGGTCACGCCGAGCTCGGGCGCGACGTCCGTGAAGCCGCCGTCGCCGTCGTTGCGGTAGAGGCGGTTGGGGCCGGCGTTGCTCACGTAGAGGTCGAGGTCGCCGTCGTTGTCGTGGTCGCCGACGCAGACGCCCTTGGCGTAGCGGTCGTTCGTGACGCCGGCCGACGCGGCGACGTCCGTGAACGTGCCGTCGCCGTCGTTGCGGAAGAGCTGGCCCGGGTAGTCGCCGTCGCCGCGCTGCTCCTTGCGCGACTCGTTCCCGATGTAGAGGTCGAGGTGACCGTCGCCGTCGAAGTCGCCGAAGGCCGCGGCCTGCGTGGGGCGCGCGGGCTCGGCGAGGCCGGCCGACTCGGTGACGTCCGAGAACACGGCGCGCCCGTCGTTCTGCAGGAGCGAGTTGCGGATGCGGCCGTCGTCGAAGAGCCAGGCGCCGCGCAGGACGAGCACGTCGTGGTCGCCGTCGCCGTCGTAGTCGGCCGCGACGCAGTTGAGGCCGCCGAGCTGGTCGTCGAGGCGCGAGGCCTCCGAGTCGTCGGCGAAGGCGAGGCCCGGGCCGCCGCGGTAGAAGATCGCGGGGCCGCCCATGTCGAAGGTCGTCGTGACGATGTCGAGGTGGCCGTCGCCGTCGAAGTCCTCGACGACCGCGCCGCCGCAGTGGTTGAAGGCGTCGACGCCCACCGCGCCCGCGACGTCGCGCCAGCGCGGGACGTCCTGCTCGGACGCGAAGGCCGTGGGCGGGATGCGCAGCGGCTGCGGCACGGTGCGCGGCCACTCGCCGACGGCCATCGCGGAGAGGTTGAGCAGCCAGCGCGAGTCGAGCTGGTTCGGCGCGAGGTCGAGGCAGCGCTCGAAGGCGGCGCGCGCGGCGCGGGCCGGCGCCTCCTCCTCGTGGCGGCCGCCGCCCGCGAGCGGGAAGACGCAGCACTCGGCGTTGTGCCGCCGGATGCAGTTGGCGACCTCGGCGGCGCGCAGGTGCGCGAGCCCCTCGAGCTGGTGGATCGGGAGGCGCGCCGCGTCGGGCATGCCGAGCGCCGTGGCGACCGCCTGCGCGTCGGCGATGCGCGCGAGGGCCTCGTCGGTCTCGCCGCAGCGGAGCAGGTCGAAGGCGTGCTCCATGAGGAGCGTGAGCCGTTGCGTCGACGGCTCGACGATCCGCGCGAGCTCCGTGCGCTGGCGCGCGAGCTGGCCGCGCCCGACGTACGGGTTCTCGCTCGCGGCGAGGCGCGCGGCGATCGCCTCGAACTCCGCGCGGTGCGAGACGTGGGGGGAGGCGTCGGCGTTCGCGGGCGTGGGCGCGTCGCCGCCGTCGACGCCGGACCAGGGCACGCCGTCCGGGTCGACGAAAGCGGAGCCGCCGGTGGGGTCGACGTCCTCGTCCTCGCCGGTGGGGGGCACGGCGTCGTCGGCGGCGGCCGTGGCGGGCGGAGCGGTCGCGTCGTCGGCGGGCTCGCCGCCGCAGGCCGTCGCGACGAGCGCGACGAGCAGCGGCCCCGCGGCCGCGCGGAGGAGCGCGGTGCCGGGGCGGCCGGTTCGGTAACCGGTTCGGCGATCGGCGCGGCGATCGGCGCGGCGGAGGGACGTGCGGCGACGGGGCATGGACGGACGGGAGAGGGAGCGGCGTCGCCTCCATGATGCCGGGCGCGGCGCGGCGCGAGAAGGGGGGCGCGAGGCGCGCCGTCCTTGCCCCGTCACGCGGCGGCGGCGAGGATGCGCGGATGCCTCCCCGCGACGACGCACCCAAGCGCTTCACCGGCACCGACACCTACATCGCCACCGAGGACCTCTCCGTGGCGGTGAACGCCGCCGTGGCCCTCGCGCGGCCGCTTCTCGTCAAGGGCGAGCCCGGCACGGGCAAGACGGCCCTCGCCGAGGAGGTCGCGAACACGCTCGGCCTGCCGCTCATCACCTGGCACATCAAGTCGACGACGAGGGCGCAGCAGGGCCTCTACGAGTACGACGCCGTCGCGCGCCTGCGCGACAGCCAGCTCGGCAGCGAGAAGGTGCACGCGATCGACAACTACATCGTGCGCGGCAAGCTCTGGGAGGCGTTCGCGACGGAGGGCGGCTCCGTGCTGCTCATCGACGAGATCGACAAGGCGGACATCGAGTTCCCGAACGACCTGCTGCTCGAGCTCGACCGCATGGAGTTCTTCGTCTACGAGACGCAGGAGACCGTGCGCGCGGCGACGCGGCCCGTGGTGCTCATCACGAGCAACAACGAGAAGGAGCTGCCGGACGCCTTCCTGCGCCGCTGCTTCTTCCACTACATCCGCTTCCCCGACCCGGACACGATGGAGTCCATCGTCGAGGCGCACCACCCGGGGCTGCGCAAGGAGCTCGTGCAGCGCGCGATCGCGATGTTCTACCACCTGCGCGGCGCGCCGGGCCTCAAGAAGCGCCCGAGCACGAGCGAGCTCCTCGACTGGCTGCGCCTGCTCGTGCTCGAGAGCCGGGACGCCGCGTCGCTCGAGGTCAAGGACGGCAAGATGGAGCCGCCCCCGATGCTCGGCGCGCTCGTGAAGAACGAGCAGGACGTCGCGCGCATCGTCGAGTACCTGTCGAGCCCGCGGCGGGGGGGGCGGACCTGGTAGGGCGCGGCTGCTCCCTCGTCATTCGCCGACTACTTCGAGATCAAACGGAGCTTGTTCGTCGCGCTCCAGCCGCCGGGGGCACTCGGGTCCTGGATCCAGACCTGGGCCGTGAGACGCACTCCGGGCGGCAACGCGGGCCAGGTGAGCGAGAGGTCCAGGCTGCCCTGCGCGCTCGTGGTGAGAGAGACGCCCAGGCCTGACGGGGTGAGACCGCTCGGCCCGCCAGCGCCGGTGAGTTGGTGAGCGGGGTAGCCCACGGTGAGCAGCGCCGCCGACGACGGCGCGCCGCCCCGCACGCTCAGGCGCGTCGGTGACCCGGGAGTGAGATCCCCGGCTCCCGCGAGGTTCGGCGTGTCGTGGGTGCCGGCGATGCCCCCGCCGAGCACGCGCCATGGCGCCACGGGCATGTCGAAGCTCGCGACGTAGGGGTCGCCGCCTCCCAGGTACTCGGAGCCGTTGGCTCCGGGTGTCGTGGTGAGACCACCGGACGTGGTCTGCAAGACGAGGTGCAGGACGTTGGCGGCGTCCAACCCGACCTCCGAGATGAACTCACCTCCGCCCCCTCCGAAGTATGTCGAGTAGACGAGCGACTCACCGAGGGCATCCAGCTTGGTCAGATGCGCGTCGGTGCTGCTGCCGTTGTAGGTCGGCTGGAAAGCATCCGGCGTGGTCGGAAAGCCGCCGGAGTTCGAATCGCCGGAGATGATCGGGCAACCTGCCGGATCGACGGCCAGGCCCGAGAAAAACGTCGACTTCGCGCAGCATGCTGACAGGACTCGAGACCAGACGAGGTCGCTTCCACCCGGCAACAGTTTGGTGGCAAAGCCGTTGAGGGCGTTGGTGCCGGGGACGCCCGATGTGATCGGGAAGTCGTTCGCGGTCGTCCAACCGGCCACGTAGACCGCATGAGCGGCGTCGAGCTCGATCTCGGTCGGGAAGTCCTTGTCCGCGTCCCCGCCGAGGAATGTGGACCAGATGACCTGGGTCCCGAACGGGTTCATCTTCGTGACCTGCCCGTCGAAGGTCCCGGGCACTACGGTCTCCTTGTAGGCTCCGGGGGTCGTGAGCGTGAACAGCGACCCTGCACCGCCCGTGACGTAGATATTGCAGTCAGCGTCGAAGGCGATGTCGTTCACGCCCGCGGCGAAGTACGTGTGGAAGCCGAGCTGCGTCCCGTCCGCGGAGATGCGGGTCATGAAGGGTTTTCCAGGGACGAACACCGGGTCGATGGCTCCCGGTGTGGGAGCTGGGAGGACGTTCGTCGCCTGGCCGTAGACGAGCACGTCGCCGCCCGGGAAGAGCGCCACGGTTCCCTCGCCGTCGTGATCGGGTCCCCCGAAGAACGTCGACCACACGATCCCGCTGCCGTCCGGGGTGAGGCGCGTCACGTAGATGTCGGACTTGGACGGGGCGTTCTCGTTCACGGTGTCGAGTGCGTCGGGCGTCACCGGGAAGTCCGGCGACCATGTTTGCCCGTTGATGACGACCGTGCCGTCCTGGTCGACGCCAACGGCAGCGACACTGTCGGTTGCCGAACCGCCGAGGTACGTCGCCCACTCGAGCGTCGTGCCGTCGGGCGAGAGCTTGCCGGCCCAGGCGTCGAGTCCGCCGACCTGAACCCTCTGGTACGCGCCAGGTGTCGTGGGGGCGAAGCCCGTGTCGACGACGAGATAGACCGCGCCGTCCGGGCCCACGGCCATCTCCCTGAGGACGTCCTGGCCGGTACTCCCGACGTAGGTGGCGTAGACGAGCGTCGGATCGAGCACGAACGCGCGGGACGGGTCGCGGCCGTGAGCCTCGACGCCGATGCGGAGGCGACCGTCGGTCGACACCGGGGCGCGGAATCGGCCGATGCGGGTGAGCCGCTCGCCGGTTGCCGGGTCGACCTCCCACGATGCCCCGATGCGCATCTCGACGCGGCCCGCGGAGGTCTCCAGCGCCAGCACGCCGTCGTCGAGCAGCTCCGCGCTCGTCGCGCCGTCGAGCTCGAGAGACAGTGCGCCGAGGTCAGCGCCGGCCGCGACGTGCAAGTCGTACGCGTAGCGGCCACCATCAGTCCGCACGACACAGTCGATGCCCGGGGCGACCTCCCGGTACACGACGCGCTCGTACCCGAGGACGTTGCGCGTCGACCCCGTGCCGAGCAGGAAGTGGTGGCGTGTCGGCAGAGCGCCCTCTCCCTCGACGGCTCCCGCGCCGGGGAATCGGATCGTCAGCGGAGGACCCGGCACCGGTTCGGGTGGCGGCGGCGGCGCGAACTGCGACTCCTCGAGCGGATCCCCGAAGCCCGGCACGCTCGCGAGCATCTCGTCGAGCCGCGACCGCTGCACCCGGCGCGGCATCGGGTGCAGCACGAGCGCGTCGTCGAGCAGCACCGCCTCGATGCCGCCCTCGCGCGCGAGGAAACGCACGTCGGCCGGCCACTGACCGCGGTTCTCGACGAAGCCGCTCAGCGTCGCGACGCGCGGCGACGAGCGGACGTGTGTCGTGCGAGCCTCGACTCCACCGTCGGCCTGTGCGTTGACGGAAGGCGCGAGCCCTACGGCGACGGCGACCGCCAGCACCCCACGGACGAGGCACGTCCCGATGGGCCCGGCGCTGCGAACGTGGATCGACATGCTCCCCTCCCTCCCCCCGATCATTCTCTTCATGCCCCGAGACTACCTTGCTTCGGGGAAGACATGGGGGCCCGACTTCGAGATCAAGCGGCCGACCCGACACCGATCAGCCGATCGGTCGATGAGGAGGACCTCGCCAGGGAAACCCTTCCCCCCTCATGCTCGAGGTCGCGGCGACCCTGCGCGGTCGTGGTGAGAGGTCAGATGGCCCCGCGCCCGATGCTCGGTTAGCTCGTCAACAATGAGCAGGACGTCGCGCGCCTCGCGGAGCACCTGGCGAGCTCGCGGCGGGGTGGGCAGACGTGGTAGGGACGTCACCGGCTACACTTGCTGGGCCATGACGCCGCCTCCCGACCCTGCCGCCGACACCGACGCCCCGACGGGCGCCTCCGGCTACCGCCCCCAGTCGCGCGACACGGCGGAGTGGGCGGACCGCATGCAGTTTGACCACTGGCGTGGGATGAGTCCCCGGGAGAAGCTCGCGCTGGTGGACGCGCTGTGCGAGGACGCGCGGCGGCTCGCGCTCGCCGGCCTCGCCCAGCGTCACCCCGAGGCCGACGCCGAGGAGCTCCGGCTGCGCGAGGCGTGCCAGCGACTCGGCCGGGACACGGTGGAGCGCGTGCTCGGTCGTCCGCTCCCGTTCTCCCCGTGACGGCGACCGCCGCGTAGACGACTGTCACTGCGGATGGTCCGGTGCGCGGCCCCGTGAATTCGATCGGTCCCCACGTCCTCGCGGACGGTCCGCCGGCCACGGAACGCTCACACCTTCGCATCCTTGACTGATCGGTACAGGTGGTAGGGTCGCGGGCATGAGCCCCGGCCCCGCCAAGCAGTTCGACCCCGACCTCGCCCTCGAGCAGGCGCGCGACCTCTTCTGGGAGCGGGGCTACGACGGCACCTCGCTGAGCGCGCTCGAGGCGGCCATGGGCATCGGCCGCAAGAGCTTCTACGACACGTTCGGGAGCAAGCGTGAGCTGTACCTGCGCTCCCTCCGGCACTACACGGACACCGTGATCGCGAAGATCCGCGCGGGGCTCGACGACCCGCGCAACGGTCCGCTGGAGAACCTCGAGCGGGTGCTCGGCCGGTTGCAGGCGCACCACGGTTCGCCCGACAGCCTCGGCTGCCTGCTCGGCGTCGCCATGGGGCAGGCCGGCTCCGACGACGACGATCTGGCGGCGCTCGTCCGCGACGCGCTGCACCGGCTCGAGCTCGCGTTCCGGCGGAACCTCGAGGCGGCGCAGGCGGACGGCACGGTCGATGCGGACGCCTCGCCGCGCGATGCGGCCCGCGCGCTCGTCGCACTCACCCAGGGCATGGCCCTGCTCGGACGCGTCGCGCACCCCATGGCGCAGCAGCGCTCCATCGTGCGCGCCGCCCTCCACGGCCTGCGGCCCTGACCGACGCCCGCTGGGTCGGCACTGCACGCCCGTCACCGCACACCCGCCACCGAAGGACCCGCATGAAGCTCACCCCCGCCGTGCTCGGCCTGCTCGTCGCGCTCGTCCCACTCGCGCCCGCGCAGGCGGTCGACTTCCCGCCGTCCACCGCCGCCGAGCAGGGCGTCTCCCGGCGCGCGCTCGCCGACCTCCAGGCGCTCGTGCAGTCGTTCGTGGACGACGGCGAGGTCGTGGGCGCGGAGCTGCTCGTCATCAAGGGCGGCCACACGATCCTGCACGAGGCCTACGGCCTGGCCGACCGGGAGGCCGGCGTCGCCATGGAGACGGGGCGCGTGTTCTGCGTGCGCTCCATGACCAAGCCGCTCGTCGGGACGTGCGTCCGGATGCTGGCCGACGACGGGCTGCTCGACCTCGACGACCCGATCGCGGACCACCTGCCCGAGTTCGACACGGACGACAAGCGCGCGATCACCGTGCGCCAGCTGCTCACGCACACGAGCGGCCTGCCCATGTCGATGATCGCGACGTCCGACCCGCGCACGCTCGGGAGCCTGCGCGACGACGTCGTGGCGCTCGGCGCGGGCGCGGAGCTGCACTTCGAGCCCGGCACCGCCTTCCGGTACAGCGACCAGGGCACGGACACGCTCACCGCGCTCATCGAGGTCGTCACGGACGTGCCCGCCGAGGACTACGTCACCGCGCGCCTGCTCGTCCCGCTGGGCATGGACGCGAGCACCTGCCTCATGACCGAGGACAGCCCGCTGCGCGGCCGCGCCGTCGCGAAGTACGCCGGCGCGCCGGGCGCGTGGACGCGCTTCTGGGGCCCCGACGACCCGCCGCTCTTCCCGATCTTCCTCGGCTCGCAGGGGCTCTACGCGTCGCTCGAGGACTACGCGCGCTTCCTGCGGATGTGGATGGACGACGGGCGCGTGGGGGAGCGGCGGCTCCTCTCGCCCGCGTCGGTCGACGAGGCGCTCGTGCCCGGCCCGTACCTGTTCCCCGGCTCCACGGGCCTGGGGCTCACCGTCGGCTACGGCTCGCTCATGCAGGTGTGGACGGACGGGGAGACCGGCGCGCTCGTCGCGTTCGGGCACAGCGGCTCCGACGGCACCTACGCGTGGGCGTTCCCCGAGCACGACGCGCTGGCGCTCTACTTCACGCAGTCGCGCGGCAGCCCGACGGGGCTGCGCGTCGAGGAGGCGCTCGCGACGTTGTTCCTCGGCGCGCCGGAGCGCGCGGACCTCACCGCCCCGCCGCTCGACGACTACCTCGGGTACTACCGCGAGGACGAGGACGACCTCTACCGCGCGATCGTGCGCGACGGCGACGGGCTCGCGCTCGAGGTCGTGGGACGCGCGGTCGCGGCGCTGGTCTACGTCGGCGAGGACGGATGGAAGCTGCGCGACGAGCCGTCGACGGTCCTCGACTTCGTGCGCGACGCCTCGGGCGAGGTCACCGGCTACCACATCGGCGCGCACCGCGAGTTCCGCTTCGAGCCCGCGTCGACGCTGCCGACGCCCGCGGAGATCACGGCACGCGTCGGCGCGGCGCACCGACTCGACCTCGTGGAGTCGCTCGGCCCGGTGCGCTTCCGCGGCCGGATGAGCATGCCGTCCCTCGGCGTGGAGGGCGACATCTCGCGCTGGATCGCGTGGCCCGACCGCACGCGCATCGACGTCACGACGGCCGGCGGCGAGGAGCGCATGTCCTTCGACGGCGAGGTCGTCCGCTACGAGTCGCCGACGAGCCCGCTCGCGACGCCGGACGGTCCGCTCGCCGAGTCGATCCGCCTCGACACGCCCTTCGCGCGCTACGGCGACCTCCTCGCGTGGTACCCGGGGCTGCACGCCGTGCAGCAGCTCGACGACGAAGGGCGGCCGCTCCTGCTCGTGCGCACGGGCGACACGTCGGCGCCGGCGTCGACGTTCTTCATCGAGGCCGACACCGGCCGCGTGCGGCGCCTCGCGGAGTTCTCGTTCATCCCGGGGCTGGGTCGCGTGGGCGTGCAGGCGGCCTTCGACGACTTCCGCGACGTGTCGGGGATGCTGCTCCCGTACCGCACCGAGTCCCGCGTCGCGCACCCGTTCATCGGGACCATCGAGGTCACCGTCACGGAGGTCGAGCCGGGCGCCGAGCTGCCGCCGGGCGGGTTCGCGCTCGGGGAGTGAGCGGGGGCGACACACGACGAGCCGTCCGTGCCTTATGCTCGCGGGGACGTGACGACCCTGGAGAGAGACCCGTGCGCGTGACCCGTCGATGGTGGCCGAACGTCCTGATCCTCGCGA
>JAUIEF010000197.1 GCA_030428785.1 bacterium | reverse complement strand
CGTCGCCCTCGCATCACCTCGACGTGCGCCGCGACGGCTCGACGCTGCGCGTCGGCCTGGCCGAGGGCAGCGCGGCGCTCGACCGCGACCCGGGCGTCTACATCTGGCGTCGGCGCCTCCAGCAGTACGGGCCGCGCATGGACAAGCCGTACCCGTTCTACGACTGGGTCGACGAGGCCGTCGCGGCGCTCGCGACGCGCGGCGAGCCGGCGCCCGCGTGGACGACGGCGCTCACGGCCGCCGAGCGCGCGCAGCCGCGCCGCGACCTCGCGCCCGCGGACGACGTCGGCGCGCCGCCCGACGCGGACGGGCGCGTGCCGCGCGCGGACGGGATCTTCCTCGCGACGGACGCCGTCGCGTGGGAGACGACGGGCGACGCGCCGCTCGCGCGCGTGCACCTCGAGTTGCGTCCGGCGGCCGACGGCGGCTGGCACTGGAACAACGAGGCCGAGCCGCTCGTCGTGTGGCTCGAGGAGCCCGCCGTCGAAGGCGTCGTCCTCGAGGCGCGCCGGCTCGTCGCGGAGGGCGTCCCGCCGGCCGTCGTCTCGGACGAGCCGCGCCGCCTCGAGTTCGAGGTGCGCCTGCCGGACGGCGCGCGCGCGCCCGTCGCGCTCACCGGCTACGCGCTCTTCCACGCCTGCTCGGACGAGGACGGCACGTGCGTGTACCGGCGCCTCGACCTCGCGCTGCGCCTCGACCCGCCGGGCGGCGACTGAGCGCGGCGCCAGCCGACGGCGCACGCGCGGGGTCCGAGCGGGAGCGCGCCCCGTGCGCCTCACGGTCGCGCCCGCGTGTCCGCGAGCGGTCCGGCTCAGCCGTGCACCCGGCGCACGAGCTCGACGAACCGCTCCTTCGCCTCGGCGTAGAGCGCGGCGCGCGACGCGTCCGGCTCGACGACCTCGTCGTGCAGCGCGACGTGCGGCGCCGCGACGGTGTGCGCGTCGACGTCCTCGCCCTCGAGCCGACGCGCCGTCCAGGCCGCGCAGAGCGCCGCGCCGAGCGCCGCCGACTCCGCCTCGACGAGGCGCCGCACGGGGACGCCCGTCGTGTCCGCGAGGATCGACCGCCAGAGCGGGTTGGCCGCCGCGCCGCCCACGAGCCGCAGCGCATCGACGTCGGCCCCGAGCGCGCGCAGGCGGTCGACGCCCCAGGCGAGGTTGAGGCTCGTGCCCTCGAGCGCCGCGCGGAAGAGGTGACCCGGGCGCAGGAGGCCGGGCCGCAGGCCGGTGAGCGTGCCCGTCGCGCGCGGCAGGTCCGGGACGCGCTCACCCATGAGGTACGGGAGGAGCAGCAGACCGTCGTTGCCGGGCGGCGTCTCCGCCGCGGC
Source organism: bacterium (assembly GCA_030428785.1). Taxonomy (GTDB): domain Bacteria; phylum Planctomycetota; class B15-G4; order B15-G4; family B15-G4; genus JAUIEF01. The sequence goes on along the minus strand of JAUIEF010000197.1, from coordinate 8,534 downwards.
CTCCGTGAGCGCGTCGAGGTCGTGGTCCGGGAACGCGGCGCGGACCTCCTCCGTGACGCCGGTCAGGTTCATGACGCAGAGCAGCGGGAGCCAGCCGCCGGTCGAGGCGCAGAAGGGCGCGATGAGGCCCTCGGGGTCGACGACCGGCGTCGCGGACCACGTGAACACCGTGCCCGACGTGCCGAGGCTCGCGACGGCGACGCCGGGCGCCGTCGCGCCGCTGCCCGCCGCGCTCATCATGTTGTCGCCGCCGCCGGCCGCGACCGGCACGCCCTCGGGAAGGCCGAAGCGCGCGGCGGCCTCCGCCGAGACGCGGCCGGCGGGCTCGCCGACGTCGAGCAGCCGCGGCAGCCGCTCGCGCAGCGCGGGGTCGACCGCGTCGACGGCCGCGTCGTCGAACGCGCGCCGCGCGACGTCGAAGAAGCCCGTGCCGGACGCGTCGCCCGCCTCCATGGTCGCCTCGCCGGTGAGCGCGAGGTTCACGGAGTCGTGCGGCAGGAGCACGCGGCGCACACGCGCCCACGCGTCGGGCTCGTGCCGCGCGAGCCAGAGCACCTTGCTCGCCGTGAAACCCGTGGGCACGGGGCGCCCGAGTCGCGACGAGAGCTCGTCCGCCTCGGCGGCGGTGGACGTGTCGCACCAGAGCTTCGCGGGGCGCACGACCTCGTCGTGCTCGTCGAGGACCACGAGCCCGTGCTGCTGGCCGGACACGCCGACGCCCGCGAGACGCGACGCGTCGACGCCGGGCGCCGCGAGCAGCGACGAGACGACGCCGCGCACCGCGTCGAGCCAGGTGCGCGGGTCCTGCTCGGCCGCGCCGGGCGGCAGGCCGGGCAGCAGGTCGTACGCGACGGACGCCCGCGCGACGACGCCGCCCGCGAGGTCGAGCACGAGCCCCTTCGTGCCCTGCGTCCCGACGTCCAGGCCGAGGACCAGGCCCTCCGCCGCCGTCATCCGAGAGCTCCCCCCGTCATCCGCGCGCGCCCATCAAGTGCTCGACGAGGAGCTGGTCGAGGCGCTCGTAGCGCAGGCCGCGACGCCCGAGCGCGTCGGCGTCCAGCTCGAGGCCGCGCAGCGCGTCGACCTTGGCGGGCGAGAAGCCCGCGAGCAGCGGGTCGAGCGCCTCGTCCGCCTGCGACCCGACGAGCTCCTGCACCTCCGGGTCCGCGTCGAAGGCCGCCGCCCGCTGCGCGAGGAGCTTGTACGTGCGCATGCAGCCCTTCGCGAAGTCCCAGACGCCCTCCTGGTCCTCCGTGCGGTAGGCGTGGGCGTCGAAGTGCCGCGGGCCCTCGTAGCGCGCGCCGCCCAGCGTGCCCTCGAGCAGCCGCACGAGGCAGAACGCCTGCTTGAGGTCCTCGCTGCCGAAGCGCAGGTCCTGGTCGTAGCGGCCGATGCGCTGCGCGTTGAGGTCGATGTGGAAGAGCTTGCCCGCCTCCATGGCCTGGGCCACGCCGTGCACGAAGGACAGGCCGGCCATGGTCTCGTGCGCGACCTCCGGGTTCACGCCGACCATCGCCTCGTGCTCGAGCGTCGAGATGAAGTGGAGCATGTGGCCCGTGGTCGGGAAGTAGATGTCGCCGCGCGGCTCGTTGGGCTTGGCCTCGAGGGCGAAGCGCAGGTCGTAGCCCTGGTGCTCCACGTACGCGCACAGGAAGTCGAGCGCGTCGCGCATGCGCTTCACGGCGTCGCGCGGGTCGCGGCAGGCCTCGGCCTCGACGCCCTCGCGGCCGCCCCAGAAGACGTAGATGCGCGCGCCGAGCTCCACGCCGAGGTCGATCGCGTCGAGCGTCTTGCGGAGCGCGAGCGCGCGGACGGCCGGGTCGTTGGCCGTGAAGGCGCCGTCCTTGAAGGCCGGGTGTCCGAAGAGGTTCGTCGTCGCCATGGGGACGACCATCCCGTGGTCGTCGAGGGCGCGCCGGAACTCGGCGACGATCCGGTCGCGCTCGGCGGCCGAGGCGCCGAAGGGCACGAGGTCGTTGTCGTGGAGGTTCACGCCCCAGGCGCCGCAGCGCGCGAGGCCCGCGACGAGCTCGGTCGGTCGCGAGACGGGGCGCACGGGCTCGCCGAAGGGATCGCGCCCCGGGTTGCCGACGGTCCACAGGCCGAAGGAGAAGCGGTCTTCGGGGGTCGGGGCGAGGGCGTCCATCGGCGGGCTCCGGGCGGGCGTCGCGGCAGTGTCCCGGATCCGTCGCGCGGGATCACGAGGGTCGGGAGCCCCGGGCGGCCGGCCGCGCCCCCCGGCGACGTCTCCCGGCGGCCCCCGGGGCCCGCCCCCGCCCGCCTCCGGGCCCCGATCGCGGCCGGAGTCCCATCAATTTCCGCCTACGGGCTCGGGAAACCCCGCAAACGGCAGCCCAGGGGTGGTTTTGCCCGGGTTCTCCTCCCACCCGGGGATCCGTGGTGCATACTTTACAGGTATTCACTCTCTGGTAGAGTGTCCCGGTCTTCATCCCCGCAGGCACGCGGTGCGCTCCGTCCCGGCGCCGTGACCCGCATCCGAAGTGTTCCCGCCGGTCGGCTCGCAACCGTCGACCGATCTCCAGTTCCCCAAGATGGAAGTCCCATGCGCATCCTGATCAGTCTTGCAGCGCTGGCGACCGTGGCGACGCCCGCCTCGGCGCAGCTCACCGACCTGCAGCCGGGTCGAAATTTCCCCACGGCCGGCATCCAGTTCGGCGGCGGCCGTTCGGAGAACATCGACATCGGCGACATCGACAACGACGGCGACTTCGACGTCGGTGTGGCGAACGGTGGCGACGGCACGCCCCAGGGCAACGAGCTCTACCTGAACAACGGCGGCCTGCAGGGCGGCACGCAGGGCACGTTCACGAACGCGACGGGCGCGCGCTTCGTCGGTGTCCCGAACGACACGAGCCGTGACATCGAGTTCGCGGACTTCGACGCCGACCACGACCTCGACGTCTACATCTCGAACCGCGGCTCCACCGTCAACGGCGGTGAGGTCAGCCGCGCGTACATCAACCAGGGCGGCGCGCAGTTCGGCGCCCCGGGCTTCTACTCCGAGGGCACGAACTCCTTCTGGGGCAGCCTCGTCTCGGTCCCCGCGGGCGACCAGGTCCTGGGCGGCAACTCCGGTCCCTGGATCAACTTCTCCTGCGACTGCGACTTCGGCGACCTCGACAACGACGGCGACCTGGACCTGTTCCACAGCTCCTACGGCCCGAACATCAACGGTACCCGTGACAGCCGCATGTTCCTGAACGACGGCGCCGGCCAGTTCGACGAGATGTGGCCGTGGATGCAGGCGGGTGGCGACATCCGGACCCACACGCTCGACATCGACCTCGCCGATTTCGACGGTGACTACGACCTCGACGTCTTCAACTCCAGCCGCAACAGCCAGGCGCGCGTCTACCGCAACAACCTGAGCGCCGCGGGCACCTGGGGCGGCAACCCGTTCACCGACATCACGCAGAGCGCCCTCCTCAACCAGGGTGCGAACCTCATCGGCACGAGCAACTACGAGGCCGAGTTCGCGGACGTGGACGGTGACGGCGACTTCGACGTGTGGGCGAAGAACTACAACAACTTCACCGACCGTCTCCTGCGCAACAACGGCAACTTCACGTTCACGCAGATGAACAGCTGGATCTCCGGTGACCCGGCAGTCGACGAGAACGAGGTCGACTTCCTCGACTACGACGGCGACGGCGACCTGGACACCTTCCTGGCCAACTTCTCCGGCACCAACGCGATCTACCAGAGCCGTCTCGTCGACGGCGGCGCGGGCGCGCTCTACACGCGCACGGGCACGGGTGGCGCGTCGGTCGAGGTCCCGGCCTCCGGCAACGGCGGCACGACGCTCGACGGCGAGGCGGCCGACATGGACGGTGACGGCGACGTGGACCTGCTCCTCTCGAACGACGCCAACCAGAACAACCGGTACTGGCCGAACGTGCTCGGTGTCCCCGACACCCACGCGCCGACCTTCTACCAGTTCACGGTCCAGGGCAACAAGGCGGACGGTTCGGACACCGTCATCTACGCCCAGGTGCGCGACAACCACAACTACTACAACATCGACTACTACCGCGTGAACCTCATCTACACCGTCAACGGTGGCGACGAGAACTGCGTGTCGATGTTCGCGCAGCGTGGTCAGCAGTTCCGCGGTGTGATCCCCGGCGGCATCAACGGTACGGTCGCGTACCGCATCGAGGCCACCGACGATGCCGGCAACAAGGGCATCACCGGGACCGTCACCTACAACCAGACCTCCTCGGGCGTCACGCTCTGGGAGAACCTGGGCTGCGGCACCAAGGGTCTCAACGGCAAGGTCCCGTACCTCGAGATGGTCGGCACGCAGGCCGGCGGCTCCCCGATCACGCTCAAGCTGAGCGAGGGCCGCAACAACCGTCTCTCCCTGGTCTGGCTCTCGCTGAACCCGACGCCCTTCAGCGCCGTCGGCGGCACGATCTACGCCTTCCCGTTCAACTCGCAGATCTTCGCTGCGACGAACGACGCGGGCCACATCTACGCCTCCACGACGTGGCCGGCCGGTCTGCCCTCGGGCACGGACCACTACTGGCAGGTCCTGGTCGACGATCCCGCGTCGATCCACGGCCTGACCATCTCCAACGCCGTGCACGGCACCACGCCCTGATCGGCTGAGGACACCCGCCCCGCGCGGCACCCGCCGCCACGGGCGAGAGAGGCCCCCGGATCCCGCGAGGATCCGGGGGCCTCTTGCATTCCGGGCCGCCCGCGACGAGGGTGCGCTGCGCGCCCCGCGCCCGGGCACCCCGCGGCGCGGCGGCGGCGGCGCGGCGGCCCCCGCGCCGCACGCCTCGGGACCGCCGGAGCCCCGCCGTGATCGACGTCGCGCCCCACCCGCTGCTGGACGTCGGCCTGCTCGAGGCGCGCTTCCCGACGCCGCTCGGAGGGACGTCGAGCCCGGAGTGGCTCACGGCCCTGCTGCGCGAGGACGCCGAGGCCCCCGTCGCGCGCGGCGAGGACGTCCGCGCCGCCGTGCGCGACCTCCTGCGCCACGCCGGGTACAAGCCCACCGGGCGCGGCAAGCCCGCGAGCGAGTACCTCGTGCGCGCCGTGGGCGAGGGCCGCCTGCCGTCCATCAACCCGGCCGTCGACGCCTGCAACGCGGTCTCGTACCACAGCGGCCTGCCCGTGAGCGTCGTCGACCTGGACGCCGCCGCGCCCCCGCTGCGCGTCGCCGTCGCGGAGCCCGGCGCGCGCTACGTGTTCAACGCCTCGGGCCAGGAGATGGACGTCGGCCGGCTGCTCTGCCTCTTCGACGCGGCCGGCCCCTGCGGCAACGGCGTGAAGGACAGCCAGCGCACGAAGACCGGACCGGCGACCACGCGAACGCTCTCCGTCCTGTGGGGCACGACCGCGCTCGCGGGACACACCGCCGCTGCCGTGCGCTGGTACCGCGAGCTCCTCGAGCGGCTGGGCGCCGAGGTCGTCGAGCACGCCGGACGCCCGGCGTGACGCCCTCGCCCGACGACGCCCGTCCGGACGGGCCCGGACCGCGCGCGCGCGCCGTGCTCCGCGCGTGCCTCGTCGTCGGGGTGGCGCTGCGGCTGCTGCTCTTCGCGGTGAACCCGCCGACGAACGCCTTCGACGACCACTTCCGCCCCATCACGCTCTACCTCGAGACGGGCGAGGTGCCGGACCGCGACGCCTGCTGGGAGTGCTACCACCCGCCGGCGTTCTACGTGTCGTCGGCCTGGGTCGTGCAGGGCGCCACGGCGCTGGGCGCGACGCCGCCCGTCGCGCAGAAGATCGCCCACGCGCTGCCGTGCCTCTACGGGATCCTGACGCTCCTCGTGCTGCGCGCGCTCCTCCTGCGGCTCCGCCTGCCGGACTTCGCGACGTGCACGGCCTTCGCCGTCGCGTGCTTCCTGCCGCGGCACGTGTACATGTCGGCGATCCACTCGAACGACACCATCGCGTACCTCGGCGTGACGACCTCGGCCTGGCTCGCCGTGCGCGCGCTCGACGCGGGCTGTCGCGTCCGCGACCTCGCGTGGCTCGCCGCCGTGCTCGCGGTCACGGTCCTGACCAAGTACACGTCGATGGTCGTGCTGCCCATGGCGGCGGCGTCCTTCGGCGTCGCGTGGTGGTGGCGCGTCGGCGCGCCGCGCGCGCGGCTCGTCACCGGCCTCGCCCTCGCGTGCGTCCCGGCGCTCGTCGTGCTCGCGCTCTTCGCGGCGCCGAACGTGCGCGACCACGGCAAGGCGTTCCCGAGCAACCTCGAGCTCTTCCACCAGGACTACCTCGACTCGGGGCGCGGTCGACGCGACCTCGACTTCCTGGGCTTCGCGCCGTGGCGCGCGATCGCGACGCCGGTGCTCGCGCCGGAGAACCGCGACTCGGTGTGGACCGTGCTCTGGGCACGCGCGTGGTTCGACATGGAGCCGCGCTTCCTGCCGTACACGGACCCCGCGACACCGGAGTGGTGGGAGGCCTACCGCACGTGGCTCGGCGGCGCGGAGGGCGACCCCTGGCCGGGGACCGCGGCGCTCACGCCGTGGACGCGCGGCATCGGCGGGACGCTCGTCGCGCTGGGGCTCGTGCCGACGGCGCTCATGCTCGTCGGGCTCTTCCGGTGCCTCGTCGGGCGGTGGTGCCCGCTGCGCCCCGCGGACGCCCTCGAGGCCGCGCGCCTCGCGATGATGCCGGTGCTCACGGCCGGCGTCATGGCGGGCATCACGCTCACGGCATGGAAGTTCCCGTACACGTTCGCGCTCAAGACGGTCTACATCCTCAACGGGCTGCCCGCGTTCATCGCGCTCACCGCGCTGGGCGCCGACTTCCTGCGCCGGGTGGGCTTCGCGCGACGCGCCCTCGTCGCGGCGACGGTCGCCCTGTGCGTCGCCTCCACGGCGCACGTGCTGCACGTCGTCGTGGCGATGTTGGACGCCTGAGGCGTCGGGCGGCCACAATCGCGGCATGAAGCGCGTCCGACCCGCCGCCCGCCCGCTCGTCGCGCTCGTGTGCGCGCTCGTCGCCGGAGCGACGATCGCCTGCGGGAGCGAGCCCAAGCGCACCGTGCAGAAGCCGCACGTCTTCGACGAGCGCGGCGTGCACGTCATCGCGCACGAACCGGGCGCGTGCGACGCGTGCGACCTCTACCGGCTCGCGCGCGGCTACGTCGTGCGCCTCGACTCGACGAGCGGCATCGGCGCGGGCGTCGTCCTGTCCGACGACGGGCTCATCGCGACGAACGCGCGCGTCGTCGGCAAGGCCGACGCCGTCGAGGTGAGCTCGCTGGGCAACACCTGGGTCGGGCGCGTCCTCGTCAAGGACCCGGACCTCGACCTGGCCCTCGTCCGGCTGCCGCCGAGCGGCGTCGCGTGGTCGCCGCCGCCGCTCGACGGCGACCCGCCGCCGCCCAAGGGCTCGGAGGTCTACCTCCTCGGACACCCGGTCGGACTCGGCTGGTGCATCACGCGCGGCACGATCACGGGCTACGGTCGGGACCGGGACGCGCGCACGCTCATCCACACGAGCGCGCCCGTGTCGCCGGGCAACTCGGGCGGCGCGCTCGTCGACGCGAAGGGCCGCCTCATCGGCATCGTCATCTCGCGACCGCTCGGCGACTTCCCGTCGAACGTCGCGTTCGCGCGGCCGTCCGCCGACGTGCTCGCGTTCCTCGAGGCGTCCGGTCAGCGCAGGTAGCCCATCGCCCGGAGGCGATCGAGCTCCGACTCGTCGAGCGCGCGCTCCGTCTCGACGCGCGCCTCGGCCAGGTGGTCGAGCAGCAGCGCGAGCGCGCGCTCCCAGTCGCCGGCCGCGCCGGGGAAGAGGTCGCGACGCTGGGCCGGGTCGGTCGCGAGGTCGTAGAGCTCGCCGGTGAGCAGCAGGCGCGGGTCGTCGAGGCCGACGCGCGCGGGTCCGAGGCGCCAGCGCGCGCCGGGCGGGAGCGGGTCCGCCGGACCGACGGCCCAGCGCACCTCGTCGCCGGCGGCGACCTCGGCGGGCGGCAGCCGGAGGGCGCGCGTCTCGTCGGCGTCGCGCGTCACGACGACGCGCGCGTCCTCGACGGGCGCCCACGCGTCGCCGTCGCGCCGCTCGAGGCCCGCCGCGAACCGGCCCGGACCGCCGCCGAGCTCGAGCACGGCGCCGACCACGCCGTCGGCGGGCGCACGCCAGGCACGCGACCGCAGCACGGGGCGGTCGTGCGCGCCCGACCGCAGCTCGAGCACGCCGTCGACGACGCGCACCTGGGCGGCCGGACCGGGCGGCGCGGTCCACGCGTCGGCGTCGAGCCGCATCGCGCCCGACGTCGCGTCGAGGGCCGCGCGCCACGCGCGCGACCGCTCGGGCCCGGGGTGCAGCGCGCGCGGCAGCCGGAGGATCCACGAGCGACCGTCGCGTCGGACGGACGCCAGCCAGTGCGTGTCCTCGATGCGCTCGAGGAGCCGCGGCGCGGGCCCGTCCGCGCGCCGCAGGTCGCGGCCGCGCGCGCCGGGCAGGGGCGGGAGGCCGAGCTCGCCGAGCACGGTCGGCGCGACGTCGAGCAGGCTCGCTGCCTCCGGCGCCGGACCGGG
>JAUIEF010000008.1 GCA_030428785.1 bacterium | reverse complement strand
CCACTGCCAAGGGAGGACCAGGACACGCCGTCCCACTTCGCAATGCGGAGGGCGGTCACGCCCCCCGCGGTGCCAAAGTCACCACCAACGTAGAGCGCTGGACCGGTACCATCGTCAAAGACGGTGAGAGCGTAGACACGAAAGTCGGTCCCTGGCACTCCCCCAAACGTCGGCACCCAGCTCGATTGGCAGTCAAGGCCCTGCGCCAGCTGCAGCGCACCGACGTCCTCAGTTCCGCCGAACCCGGTGAGCTCAACGTAGCGCGTGGCCGTAAGTTCGCCGTCCATTCCGTTCGCAACCGCCGTGACCTCCAGCGAGTCGGCGCCACGGGTCACCTGCACATCGAGGACGAACTCTCCGTCGACGTCGACTTCCGCCAGCCCGCCGGCACTCGAGATCACGACAGCTCCTCGCGCGGGACGGCCATCCGGGTGAAATACACTTCCGGTCAGGACGAGCGGGGCCGTGTCCTCGGTCGGAAACTCCTCGGTCGCAGCCGTGGCGAAGGGCGAGAGAAACCCGCACAACGTGAGTACAACGCAGACGAAGCGGAGGCTGGGCAGACCCCGAGCGGGGAATCGCATGGACGTCTCGCAGAATGGAGTCGGGGTCATGGCTGAGCCAGGACAGCTCGCGCCTGGATGGCCGAGATGCCGCTCGTTACGGGAACGGCGACGAAGGTGACCGAGCCGTCGAGCACCGACAGCAGGACGGGCCCGTGAAGCGTCGCGGGGCCGGTCGCGCGCGTGACTCGCAACCAGATCTCACTGCCGGCCGGGATGTTCTCGGTCGCGACGATCACGTCGCGCGGCGTGTCGTCTGGGAAGTTCAGGTCCGGTGCACCGTCGTTGCCTCCCAGACCTGCACCGAGGGTGGCGTCGGGCGGGGCATTGGTTCCACCGATCGAGAGCACTCGCAAGCGCGGTGGAGCGAGACTCGACATGGTGTCCGGGACACCCACGCTGGCCGTCGCGGGGACTGTCCCCGTCACGGCACCGCCGGGGCTGTCGATGCGAATGCGGCCCATCGAACCGGCTCCGCCCTCGGGCGCATCACCCGCGCTGGGTCCGGTGCCTGCACCTGCGGCACCGCCGGACACGTCGACCTGCGCTCCCCCACCCAGGGTCACGCCGGCAAGACTTGCCAGATGCACCGCGCCTCCCGAACCACCGCCGCCGGCCGCGCCTCCGTCGAGGGCCGCTGCCCCCGCGCCGCCTCGCGCCTCGATGGTCCCGGAGACATCGATCAGGCCGTCCGCGGCGATCCGGATCGCGCCGCCTCCCCCACCACCCCCGCTGAGCGCTTGCCCCGCGAAGCTGCGCCGACCCGCGCCGCCGCCGCTGCCACCGGCGAGCTGGACAATGGCCTCGCTTCCCGTCACTGGCGCCTGTGCCACGGAGTTCGCGCCTTCGCCGAGCCCGCCGACGCCTCGATGGGAGCCTCCCGTGCCGCCGAAGAAATTGTCGTTCGCGTCACCGCGAGCACCACCCGGACCCAGCCCGGCGGAGGCGTTGTCCAGGAAGCCCGCGATCGTCCCGCGGCCGCCGCGGAAGCCTCCCGGGCCTGGCTCCGCGTAGCCGCCGGACGTGAGGCCCGGCTGGCCGTCGAGCCGGATGGTCGCGCCGGCACCGATCCGGACGTCCCCCATGACGATCCACGCCACCGGCGCGCGGCTTGGGTGATTCACGAACGTCAGCTCCGCGCCGTCCCCGATCTCGACCATCGTGTAGTCGAAGCGCACGAGCCACTCCGTCGGCTGCAAGGTGCCTTCCATCGCGAGGTTGATGACACGCACCTCGCCGGGAGCCAGGACGAGCGGTCCGTCCGCACCGGTGGACCCGAAGGTCACGCCGTTCGCCGGCGACGTCGCGGGCTCCGCGACTGCCAATGGGATGGCGAGCAACAACGCCAGCATGGGGATCGGCATGTGGGTTCTCGATGAGTGCGCCAACGGATTGCAGCCATTCTGGAATGCCCGGAAGGCTCACGCTCCAGCATCGAGAACGCGCTCCCCCGTCGAATGCTCCGGCGCAATCTCGCGCACGTTGCTTATCCTGTCCAGCCCATGGAAGCTGCGGATCCTCCCGACCCCCCGACCACAGGCTTCCTCCTCGATCGCATCCGGGCAGGTGACCGCGCGTCACTGGAGATCCTGTTCGCCCGTTCCTACCGCCGGCTGGAGAGGGTGGTGCGCATCCGGTGGGGCCGCGGAACCCAACCACGCTACGACCTGGCTGACGTGCTCCAGGAGGCCTTCCTCAAGGCCTGGCGCGGGTTGGACGGTTACAGCAAGCAGCCCGACTACGGGTTCCTCGACTGGGTGGCGCGGATCGCCGAGAACACGCTGAGGGACCAGGCCCGGCGACAGAGCGCTGCGCGTCGCGACCCCAGTCGAGAGCAGTCTCTCCCCCCACGGGGTTCGACAGCGCGCCTGGAACTCGATGAGCAGATCGCGTGCCGCGACAAGGGGCCTCGGGAATGGGCCGAGGAGCAGGAGCGTGCGCAGCGACTCGACGCATGCCTGGCCGAGTTGCCGGAGGCGGAGCGCGAGGTGCTGGTGCTCCGCTTCTACCTCGAGGAATCCTGGCAGGAGGTCGGTCAGCACCTGGGCCGTACGGCTCGCGGAGCGGAGCAGCTTGCCCGGCGCGCGAGGGAGCGCTTGGCAGCGCTGTATCGAGAACGGCACCCCGAGGAACGAGACGGATGAGTGCGTCAGATGACGGTCCTACTCCCGCCAGCGATCCGGCTCCTGACAGCCGGGGATTCGATGGAGTCGCTGGGGACACTCTCCTGCTGCGCCTCAGGAAACACCGCCGAGCCGCGAGTCCGTTCGAGGAACGCGGCGAGCTCGGCAAGGGCGGCATGGGGCGGGTGCTCGAGTCCGTCGACAAGGACTTGCGGCGCACTGTTGCGGTCAAGGTTCTCCGAGAGGTCGCGAACGACCCCGAACTGAACGAGGACCTTCGCGAGCGATTCCTCCAGGAAGCACAGATCACGGCCCAACTCGACCACCCAGGCGTTCCACCCATCCATGAGTTGGGCGTCACATCAGACGGGCAGGTGTACTACGTGATGCCCCGATTGCGCGGCGGCACCTTGGAGGAGGTCTTCAAGCGGTGCTGGAAGGGCGACGAGGATTGGACTCTCGAACGTTGCCTGGCGACCGTGCAGCGGGTGTGTGAGACGCTGGCCTTCGCCCACAGCCGCGGCGTGATCCACCGAGACATCAAGCCCGCCAACATCATGGTCGGCGAGTACGGCGAAGTGCTGGTCATCGACTGGGGATTGGCGCGCCTCGTCCGCAGCAATGACGCCGGTGACCGGGTTTGGACCGACCGGCTCGAGGCGCTGATGCAAGAGGCGGACGCGCTTCTCATCACCTCGCCCAAGGGAACACCCGGGTTCATGGCTCCGGAGCAGGTCAGCTTCGAGGCCACGCGACAGGATGAACGTGTCGATGTCTACGCAGTAGGGGCCATGCTGTATCTCCTGCTGGGCAAGCGCATTCCCCATGCCTCATCCCTCGCGGAACTCGGACGACAGAGGCTGAATGTGGATCGCCTGAGGGAGATCCTTGCCGAGCGACCGACACCGCTCCAGGAACTCGATCCGGGCGTGCCTGCTGAACTGGTGGCCATCTGCCAGAAGGCCATGTCGCCCGACCGGCGCGATCGCTACGCAAGCGCCGCAGAGCTGGCCGACGACCTCCGCGCGTTCCTCGAGGTTCGTCCCGTACACGCCTACCGTACGGGCGCATGGGCTGAGTTCTCGAAGTGGATTCGCCGCAACCGAACCGTGGCCGGGCTCTCTGGCATGCTGTTGCTCGGCGGACTCGGTGCGTCAGTCGGCGGCTTCGCGCTCGAACGCGATCGTGTGGAGGCGCTCGAGGCTTCACGTGATCGGGAGAGGAACCTCACAGGTGCCCTGAGGTTGGACTCGGTGCTGAGTCGATCCCAGATGCTCTTCGTGGCGCCGAGTCAACTCGATGATGCCCGGGCAGTTCAGCGTGACGGGGCAGCATTGCAGGCGCAGGAAGACGATCTCACTCGGCGGCATGCTGAACTGTCACAGTTACGGGCGCAGGCTCTCGAACCGCAGGAAGACCTGGAACTGCAGGTGGCGGAACTGGAGCGCCAGATCCAGCGCATGCCTGACCTGGAGGCGGCGCTGGAGCGTGCTCTCCTGATCGAACAACGCATCGAGCGTGAGAGCCATTTCCGCCCGGACACAAGCAGGGTTCGCGAGAGATGGGATCAGGCTTTGGCAGCCCTGGCAGTCTATCCGGACTTTGCCGGTGTCGACATCACGCCGCGTGATGACCTGCTGCCTCTCGGGCCAACCGAACCGGCTGGCCTCTGGGCATTCCTGGTCCTTGAGACCGCGGACTTCTCCACTCCCCTGGAGTACGACCATGCAGATGAGGTCGGACCGGAGCGCGGAATCGTGCTGCTGTTGTTGCCAGGAGGAGTCGTTCGACTTGGGTCTCGGGAAGTCACAACTGAGTCTGAAATCGCTCAGCCGTTCTTCGACATCTACTTCGACCGCGACGAGAGCTCGCTGGGCGACGCGGGAGGCTCAGTTCCCGTCGAGGTCCATCTTGCACCGTATTACCTCGGGCGCTTCGAGGTGACACGCGCTCAATGGGAGCGTGTCATGGGCGACTCGAGAGGTTGGTGCCCCGTACCCGCCGAGACCGATGCGGGCTTGCTCCCCGTCGAATCACTTAGCCGGTTCGAAGCACAGACGTTCACCGCACGCCTGGGACTGACGCTGCCCACCGAGGCTCAGTGGGAAGCCGCTTGTCGAGCGCGCACCACGTCCCCGACCTTTGTTGAGCTACCGTTCACGCTCCTGGGCCCGGGCAGCGGAGACTATGATTGGCGCGAACTCTCTCCTTACGCAAATGTACTGGACCGTACAGCACTGAACGAGAACCTGAGTGGTGCGAACCGCGAGCTCTTCGCCTATCCTCTCGGTGAGCCTGATGATGGATTCATCTACACCTCTCCCGTTGGCACGTTCGCACCGAATCCGTTCGGCCTGTTCGACATGTGCGGGAACGTGTGGGAGTGGTGCCGCGACGACTACGTGGACGGTTGGGGCCAGCTCGCCAAAGGCGATGGGCTGCAAGTCGGCAAGGCGCAACCCAACGGCGGAATCCTCCGAGGCGGCAGCTGGATGACACCCGCCGACCAATGCCGCGCCTCCAATCGGTTCGACGCACAGCCGGGACTGCGCGAATACGACACGGGCTTCCGCGTCGCGCTTCCAGCGCAGTAAGAAGAGGAGTCGCGGGGGAGACTCCCTCGGCGTCGCAGGAGCCCGGACGTACGATGTCCCTCCCGATTTTCCGCACCACCCGCTCCTCCCCGCCCCACTCACACCCCAGGACCTGATCACCGCCATGGGCCGCATGTTCGAGAAGCGCAAGACGACGATGTTCGCGCGGTGGGACCGCATGTCCCGGGCGTTCTCGAGGATCGCCAAGGAGATCACCATGGCGGCCAAGACCGGGCTGCCCGATCCCGACGCGAACCCGGCGCTGCGTCGCGCGGTCGCCAACGCGCGCGCCGTGAACATGCCGAAGGACAAGGTCGAGGCCGCCATCAAGCGCGCCAGCGGCCAGGACGCCGTCGACTACCAGCAGATCGTCTACGAGGGCTACGCGCCCCACGGCGTCGCGGTCATCGTGGCCTGCGCCACCGACAACCCGACGCGCACCGTGGCCAACGTGCGCTCGACCTTCAAGGCGAACGGCGGCAACCTCGGCGCCTCCGGCAGCGTCGTGTTCCAGTTCGAGCACATGGGCGTGTTCCGCGTCGACGTCGCCACGCTCGAGAGCGAGGGCCTCGACGCCGACGAGCTCGAGCTGGAGCTCATCGACCACGGGCTCGAGGAGATCCTGGAGGGCGTGGGCGAGAAGGACGAGCCGCAGCTCGTGCTGCGATGCGACTTCGCGGAGATCGGCAACCTGCAGCGCGCGCTCGAGGAGCGCGGCATCAAGCCCGAGCAGGTGACCGACGAGTACATCGCGCTCAACACGACGACGCTCTCCGAGGAGCAGGAGACCGAGGTGCTCGCGCTCGTCGACGCGCTCGAGCAGGACGACGACGTGCAGGGCGTGTCGACGTCGCTCGGCTGACCGACGGCGTGCCGCCGGGCGCGGTCGAAGGGAGGGTCCCGGCCGACGGCCGCTCGGGAACGGTCGCTCGCTGCCTCCGCACCCGGCTCGTCTCCATGTCGTCCGGGACCCTCCCCTCGACCTCGCCCGGCTCGTCGTCGGAGAGCCGTGACGAGGGCGTCGCCCGGCACACGGACACGGACACGGAGGAGCGGGGACTCCGGAACTTGAGCTCGGGCGGAAGAGCGCGGGATTCAGCCCGTCGGCAGCGGCGGACGGCCCGGGCGGTAGGCCACGAGGAGCACGCTCACGAGCGCGAGGAAGACCAGCGGCGAGAGCGCCGCGGTCGGCGGGTCGAAACGGAGGTGCGTGACGGTCGCGCCCACGAGGATGCAGGCGAGCAGCACGGCGCCCGCGAAGGCGGCGCCCGCCACCGGGAGCACGAGCGCGATCGCGCCGAGGATCTGCAGCCAGGCGGTGAGCTTGCGGAACCAGTCCGCGTAGCCCCAGCGCGCGAAGTCGCCGGCCATGGCCTCGTCGCCCGCGAGGTTCTTGCACGCGACGAACACGAAGAACGCGGCGAGCAGGAAGCGCACCGCGAGCACCGCCTGGTGCGGGGAGGTCGTCGCGGCGGTCCGGGTCTCGTCCATGAGGGTCATGATCGGTGTCCTCCTAGCGGACGCCGCCGGCGGCGGCGGTCCGGGTCACGGGGATGGACGCGTCGTCGTCGGTGTCCGGGCCGACGCCTCCGGGCACGACGCGCGGCGTGCCCGCGGCGAGCGCGCGTCGCGAGGCCGCGGCCTCCGCGAACGGCCGCGCCGTCTCCGTCTGCTTGCGCATGAGCCTGTCGACGAGCCGCGGGAACCAGTTGTTGAGCCGGACGAAGACGCCCTCCGGCCCGCCCACGACGACGTCCTTCTCGCGCCGCTCGATCGCCTGCACGATGCGCGCCGCGACGACCGCGGGCTCGTCGAGGTGCATCTTCGTCGCCTCGACCATGTCGGCGTAGGCGCCGGTCTGAGCGGTGCGCGTCGCGCGCGGCGCGACATGGGTCACGTCGATGCCCGTGCCGGCGAGCTCGCGACGCAGCGCCTGGCAGAAGCCCCGCACGCCGAACTTGGTCGCCGAGTAGGCCGCGAAGTGCGGGAAGCCGATCGACCCGAAGACCGAGCCGGCGTTCACGACGTGACCGTGACCCTGCGCCGTGAACCGCTCCACGGCGTCGCGGCAGAGCTGCATGGGCGCGAGGAGGTTGAGCGTGACGAGCGTCTCGAGCGCCTCGGGCGTCTCGGCCTCGAACGGCCCGAAGGACGACGTGCCCGCGACGTTCACGATCATGTCGAGGCCGCCCATCCAGGTGATCGCGTCGTCGACGACGCGCGCGCGCGCCGCCGGGTCCGTGAGGTCGGCCGCGAGCGGGTACGCCTGCCCGCCCGCCTGCACGATGTCGTGCGCGAGCTCGCCGAGCGCCTCGGCCGAGCGCGCCACGAGGGTCACGCGCGCGCCGCGCTCCGCGAGCGCCATCGCCGTCTCCCGCCCGATGCCCTGGCTCGCGCCGGTGAGGAGGATGCGAAGGTCCTTGAACATCATCCGTTCCTTTCGTCGGCCGGCGCGGGGTCCGCGGACCGGTCCGTGGTCGGGGACAGGGAACGGAACACGTTCCCGTAGAGCTGGAAGAACACGCGGGCGCGCGCCGTGACGAGGTCGACCTCGTCCGGCGTCAGCACGTCGAGCACGCCCGCGAAGAAGTCCACGTGCTCCAGGTCGAGCGAGCCGTGGCTGGAGAGGTAGGTGAACGCGTGCGGCGGGAGGCCGAGCGTGTCGGCGATCGCCTCGGCCGCCTGTGTCGCGGCGCGCACGCTCGTGCCCTCGAGCACGTGCACCATGCCGAGGAAGCCGACCGGGTCGCGCCGCTGGATGACGTCGTACGCGTAGGCGACGAGCACCTCGGCGGCCGTGTCCGGCTCGCTCGCGCGCACCGCGTCGGCGTCGCCGCCGCAGGCCGCGATGTCGGCGAGGATCCACTGCTCGTGGCCCTGCTCCTCCTCGACGTACCGGCAGAACGCCTTCTGGAGCGCGGGCCGGTCGGGCCCGAGACGCGCCGCCGTCGCCATGAGCAACGGCACGGTGTGCTTCACGTGGTGGTAGGCCTGCGTCAGGAAGGCCACGTACTCGTCGAGCGTCAGCCGCCCCGCGACGGCGGCCTTCACGAAGGGGATGCGCAGGAGCGCGTCCTGCTCGTCGCGGGTCCTGTCCTGCAGACGGTCGAAGCCGCGGGGCGCGGTCACGGTGGTCATGGTCGGGAGGTCCATGGGGCCGGGGCGGGAGAGGTGCTGCCCGGGGTCAGGAGACCGGCTCGGCCGGGCGGAAGAACGACAGGTGGTCGCGGAGGATGGCCGCGCGGTGCGGGCGACCGGTGGGCAGCCAGTGCCCGTCCGCGACGGTGAACGGCGCGGCGCGCACGTGCACGGCGGACGGGCGCGCGTAGGACGGCAGCTCCGGCTCGAGGCGCGCGAGCTCGCGCCGCACGTCGGCCTCGCCACCCGGGCGCGCGACGAGCACGGCGACCGGCGCGGGGAAGCCCTCGCCGAACACGACCGCCTGACGCACGGACGGCAGCGACTGCAGCCGCTCCTCGAGCCACTCGGCGGAGACGTTGCGGCCGAGCGCCGTCGAGAAGACGTTGCTGCGCCGGCCGCGCACGTGGAGGTAGCCGTCCTCGTCGAGGCAGCCGAGGTCGCCCGTGGGCCAGAGGTCGCCCTCGGGGCAGGGCGCGTCGCCGCGCCGCGGCTCCCCGTGGTAGCCGAGGAACAGCTTGCCGCCGACGAGGATCTCGCCCTCGTCGGAGATCTCGACGCGCACGTGCGGCAACGGCCGCCCCACGCTGCCGGGGCGATCGTCGTCCGGGCCGTTGAGCGCGATGACGGAGCCGCACTCGGTCGCGCCGTAGCCCTGGAAGACCGGCACGCCGACGCCGGCCGCGCGCCGCAGGAGCGCCTCGGGCACGACCGCGCCGCCGACGCCGACGAAGCGCAGCGTGTCCGGCGCGCCTCGCCCCGACCGCTCGAGCTCGCGCACGAGCTCGTCGAGCATCGCGGGCACGAGGATCGCGGACGTCGCGCGGGCGCCCTCGAGCGCGGCGAGGATGCGCGCGCCGTCGGTCGCGCAGACCGCGCCGTCGTCGAGCCGCGGCAGGTGCACCTCGGCGCCGCAGCGCAGCGCGCGGAGCAGGCCGCCGACGAGCTCGAGCAGCACGGCGAACGGGTGCAGGCGGACGTGGCGGTCGTCCGGGCCCGCGTCCGTCGCCTCGACGAGCGCGGCGGAGGTCGCGTCGAGGGTCGCCGGTGGGAGGCACACGCCCTTGGGCGTGCCCGTCGAGCCGGAGGTGTAGGTGATGAGCGCGGTGTCGCGCCCGGGGTCGTCGGCGCGCGCGCTTCCGGCGCGCAGCACCCAGTCGTGCGCGCCCACCGTCTCCGTGCCGCACGCCTCGAGGTCGAGGCCGGCGGGACGGCTCCCCGCGGCGACCACGACGAGGTCCGGCCGCACGGACGCGAGCACGTGCGCGACCTGCTCCGCCGACGCGAAGGGCGCGATCGGCACGAGCACCGCGCCGGCGCACAGCGACGCGAGGAGGAGCGCCGCGCCCTGCTCGTCGTCCGGCACGAGCGTGCACACGCTGCGCACGTCGCGGTCGAGCATGCGGTCCGCGAGGTCCGCGACGGTCTCGCGGAGCGCGCCGTAGCCGATCGCGCGGCCGTCGCCCGTCACGAGCGCGGTGCGCCCGGCGGCGTGGACCGCGAAGTCCTCCCAGAAGCCGTTCACGTCAGGCGGCGCCGAGCGCGGGGCGCGGGACCGCGGCGGCGCGACGCGCGCGCTGCCAGATGCGACGCATGCGGCCCACGAGCGACGCGTCGCGCGAGAACCCGGCGCAGAACGCGCGCAGGTCGAGCGCGACGACGCGCGGGTCGTTGTCGTAGTAGCTGCCCCACGACGGGAGGTCGTCGCCCATGGCCTCGCCCGGCGCGGCGCCCAGGTCGAGGAGGTCGGCGCCCAGCTTCGAGAGGATGTGCCGGACGCGCGCCGTGCCCGTGAGCACGACCCAGCGGTGGCCGCGCGCGTCGAGGTGCTCCGCGAGGCTCGTCACGAGCCAGCGCGCCGTGCCCGGGTGCCGCACCGCGAGGTTCCCCACCTCGACGATCTCGCGGCGCGAGACGAAGCGCCCCGTGCGCTCGCGCAGGCACCGCTCGATCGGCCGGCCGGTGTACGCCTCGAGGAACATCGGGCCGACGGGCGCCGCGCTCGCACCGATGACGCCGAGCAGCTCGCCGCCCTCGCTCCGCGCACCGACGAGCAGGTCGTGGAAGTGCGTGATGCGCGCGCCGTACGCCCGACCGTAGACGCGCGTGACGCAGGACTCGAGGTCGGCGCGGTCGGCGTGCGAACGATCGGCCCACGCCAGCGTGTGCGGTTGCGGGCGGCTCAGCAGCGTGCTCGTGGACATGGCGGACGTCTCCGGGGAGTCGCGCCGCGGCGGGAGTCGCGCGGCGAGCCTCCTCATACGAACGGACGGTCGGGCAACTGACGGCGGGACCGGTGACGGTCCCGTCACCGCACGCGGCCTTCCGGCGTCGCGCGCGGACACCTCAGCTTCGTCCGGATGTCGAGGCGCGACCCGTGACGAGTTCGCCACGCGACGCGCGTCGCGCGCGCGGTCCGACGCGCGCATGACGCCGACGTCATCGGGTGCGGACGTGCGCCCGTCGGCGGCGCGTCGCACGACACGCGCGACGCCGCGACCGGGACGTCAGTCCGCGGGCGTCCGCAACGAGAGCACGTTGACGAACTCGCGGAAGCCCTGCGCGCCGAGCTCGCGCCCGAAGCCGCTCGCCTTGACGCCGCCGAACGGCAGGCGCGCGTCCGATGCGACCATCGCATTGACCGCGCAGTTGCCGGCCTGCAGCTGCTCGGTCGCGATGCGCCGACCGCGCGCGACGTCCGCGGTGAACACCGCGGCGCCCAGGCCGTACGGCGTCGCGTTCGCGAGCCGGATCGCCTCGGCCTCGTCCCGCGCCGGGACGATCGCCGCGACCGGCCCGAAGACCTCCTCGTCGAAGGCGGCCATGCCGGGCGCGACGCCCTCGAGCACCGTGGGCGGGTAGAACGCGCCGTCGCCGGCCGGCACCTCGCCGCCGAGCAGCAGCCGCGCGCCCGCCTCGACGCTGCGGACCACCTGCGCGTGCACCGCGTCCCGCAGGTCGACGCGCGCGAGCGGCCCGAGGTCCACGGGCTCCGGACCGAGCGGGTCGCCGAAGCGCTTGCCCGCCATCTCCTCGACGACGCGCTCCGTGAACTCCTCGCGCACCTTCTCGACCACGACGAAGCGCTTCGCCGCGATGCAGCTCTGCCCCGTGTTCTGGAGGCGGGACGCGACGCAGGTCCGCGCCGCGAGGTCGACGTCGGCGTCGGCCAGCACGAGGTACGGGTCGCTGCCGCCCAGCTCGAGCACGCACTTCTTGAGCGCGTCGCCCGCGGCAGACGCCACGGCGGAGCCCGCACGCGTCGACCCGGTGAGCGTGACGGCCGCGACCTCGGGCCGCGCGACGAGGCGCCCCACGCGGTGCTCGTCGATGACGAGGTTCGCGAAGAGCCCGTCCGGCAGGCCCGCCGCGCGCACGAGGTCCTCGACGGCCGCCGCGCAGCCCTGCACGCCGGGCGCGTGCTTCAGGAGCATGCCGTTGCCCGCCATGACCGCCGGCCCGAGGCAGCGCAGCACCTGCCAGAACGGGAAGTTCCATGGCATGACCGCCAGCACGAGCCCGAGCGGCCGGTAGAGCACGCGGCCCGACTGCTCGCCGCCGAGGTCGACGGTCTCGTCGGCCAGGTGCTCCGCGGCGTGGTCCGCCGCGTACCGGCACGCGCCGGCGCACTTCTGGATCTCGGCCCGCCCCTGCGGGAGCGGCTTGCCCATCTCCTCGGCCATGAGGCGCGCGAGCGCCTCGATCCGGTCCTCGAGCTCGGCGGCGATCGCGCGCAGCGGCAGCGCGCGCTCGTCGAAGGGCAGCGTCGCCCAGAAAGCCTGCGCCCGCGCGGCCACCGAGAGCACCCGGTCGAGCTCCGCGTCCGACGCCTCCTCCCAGACCCGCAGCACCGCGCCGTTCGCAGGATTGATGGTCTGGATGGGCATCCGCACCCCCGGGTCGCCCCCATGCTACCGCCCGGGCGCGACCGGCGCGCGGTCCCCGGGCACGCCGCGACGCACCGGCACATGACGATCCCGACAGGCGCTTTAAATCAAGATCGCGTGCTACGTTGAAGCCGGGACGACGGTGACCGGACCCCGGACACACGTCCAGTTCCCAGACGCGCAGCACCGGGAAGAGAGCGGTGCGGGCCCCAGGACACCCGGCAGACGGTTCGGCACCCCGCTTGCTCCACTCGCCGACGGCGGTGGACGACAGCACGGGGACCGGACGGCTCAGGACCGGATCCCCCCGCGCTCGCGTCCCGCGGCCGCCCGCCTCCTCCACCCGATCCGGAACGGTACCCGTGCTGCTCCCACGCTCGACGCGCCCCGCGCGCCTCCTCTCCCTCGTCCTCCTCGCCGGCCTGGCGCCCTCCGCCGCGGCCGACCTCGTCACCGGCCGTTGCGTCACCGACGGCGGCGCCGGCGTGGGGAACCTCGACATCGACGTGTTCCTGTTCTCGAACGGGAACGCCGTCACCGTGTCCGGCGACTTCACGCAGCCGGACGGCACCTTCTCCATGACCGTGCCTCCGGGCACCTTCACGATCGAGTTCAAGCCGTCCTCGGCGAGCCTCTTCACCAAGGTCGTCGAGCCGGTCACCCCGGGCGGCACGATCGACCTGGGCGACGTCGTCATCCCGAAGGCGGCGACGATCTCCGGCAAGGTCGTGAACCTCGGCGGCAACGGCGTCGCGGGCGTCAACATCGACGTCGTCGACGCGGTCACCGACATCAGCCAGCCCATCACCGGCGACGTCACGCCCGCGAACGGCACCTTCTCCATCAAGGTCCC
This sequence comes from bacterium, assembly GCA_030428785.1. GTDB lineage: Bacteria > Planctomycetota > B15-G4 > B15-G4 > B15-G4 > JAUIEF01. Next base: position 51,542 of record JAUIEF010000008.1, on the reverse strand, counting down.
GGTGGGCCTGCTCGAGATCCAGTTCGAGGCGCCGTCGACCGGCACGCTCCTCGCGTCGGAGGCGATCGAGACGACGATCACCAAGAACACCGCGCTGGGGAACATCGCGCTGAAGCCGGGGCTCATGCTCACGGCGAAGCTCGAGCGGTCCAACGGCAACCCGGTGGTGAACGCCGACACCGACGTCGTCGACAAGGCCACGGGCGACAAGCTCTTCACGCCCGGCGACAACTCCAAGAACGACGGCTCGGTGTCCGTCGTCGTGCCCGCGGGCACGTACGACTTCGTCGCGCAGCCGCAGTTCGCCGACGGCCTCGTGTCGGTCATGGTCGAGGACATCGTCGTGAACGGCGCGAAGGACCTCGGCATCGTCGAGCACGCCGCGGGCGTCGTGCTCTCGGGCACCGTCACGAGCGAGGGCGTCGCGCTGCCGGACATCGACGTCGACCTCAACGACCCGTCGGACGACTCGGTCGTGCCGCTCTCCATGGACAACACGGACGCGTCCGGCGACTACGCGATCGTCGTGCCGACGGGCACCTGGGACGTGACGTTCTCCGCCGTGAACGGCGAGGCGCTCGCACCCATGGTGTTCCGCGACTTCACGATCTCCGGGAACACGACGCTCGACGCCTCGCTGCTGCCGTGCACCCTGCCGTGCGCGGCGCCGCCGTCGACCACGGTGCTGCCCGGCGCCGGCCCGCCGGAGGGAGGCAACCTCGTCACGCTGCGCGGCACCGACTTCGCGGGGAACGTCGGCACCGAGGTCCTCTTCGGCGCGACGCCCGCGACGGTCGTCTCGCTCACGCCGCCCGACACGATCGTCGTCCAGGCGCCGGCCGGCACGAAGGACACGCAGGTCGCCGTCACGGTGAACGACGCGGGCGGCAGCCGGGAGCTCGACGACCCGTACACCTACGGCGACATGATGCTCGAGCTGGGTCACGCGCTCGAGGGCGGCCTGCCGGCGAGCGACGTCGACCGCATCTTCGTCGAGGCCGTCGCGGGCTCGAAGGTGAACCTCACGGTCAAGGCCGCGAAGGGGAGCCTGCTCCAGCCGCAGCTGCGCGTCGTCGCGCCGGACGGCTCGGAGGTGCTCTCGGCCGCCGACAGCGTCGCGAACGCGAAGACCGCCAGGGGCAGGAAGCTGCTCCTCGGGCAGACGGGCCTCTGGACGCTCGAGCTCACGGGCGCGGCCGGCACCACCGGCGACTACAAGCTGCTCACCAAGGTCAAGACGCCCAAGAAGCTGAGCGCCGTCGCGACGGTGGACGTCGGCGCCCCCACGGCGACCGTCTCCTTCGGCGCGCGTCCGGGCTGGACGCTCAAGAAGGCCACGGTGAGCTCGAAGAAGAGCAAGACCGTGCCCTTCGGGCCGTTCCCGCCGGAGGTCGCGTTGCTCGACCCGTCGGGTGACGACGTCGACCTCGCCGGGCTCACGACGACGAACAAGTCGGGCAGCTCGGTGAAGGTGTCCGGCGTCGACTTCGACGCGTTCGGCTCGTGGAAGCTCCAGGTGTCGTCGAAGGACGCGTCGACGGGTCAGGCCAAGGTCGTCGTCGCGGTGAAGGCCCCCAAGACGAAGAAGCAGACCGTCGTCGAGACGCCCTGACCGGGAGCCGCTCGTGAACGCCCGCCGACGCGCCGCGCTCCTCGGGTCGACGGCCGTGCTCGCGGCGGCGACGGCGTGCGTCGCCCCGCCACCCGCTCCGGAGCCCGCTCCGCCGCCCGCGTTCCCGGTCGAGTCGACGGCCGCCGACGAGGCGCTGCGCCCCGCGCTCGACGCCTGGCTCGCGGACGGTCGAGCGGTCGTCGAGGACTGGGCCGGCGAGCCCTTCGCCGAGCCGGTGCGCGTGCTGCTCCTGCCCGACCGGGCGGCGTTCACGGCGTCGTTCCCGCCGGAGTGGGGCATGCCGGACACCGCCTGCTGGATGGTGGCCGCGGGCGTCGCCGACACGCTGCACCTGCTCTCGCCGCGCGCCTGGCCGCGCGACGCCTGCGAGCACGACGCGACGGACGAGGCGCACGTGCGCGGCATCGTCACGCACGAGCTCGTGCACTGCTTCCACCTCCAGCACAACGCGTCACGCGACGGCGTCGGCCTCGAGCCGCTCGGCTGGCTCGTCGAGGGGCTCGCCGTGCACGTCTCCGGCCAGCTCGACGCGGGTCACCGGGAGCGAGCCCGCGAGGTCGTCGCCGCGGGCGGCGGGCCGACGCGGCTGGAGGACGCTTGGTCCGGTCCGGCGCGCTACGGCGTGGCCGGCACGCTCGTCGAGCACGTCGAGATCCGCTGGGGCCGGGACGCCCTCCGCGGGCTCCTCCCGGCGACGACGGAGGCCGAGGTGCTCGACGCGCTCGGCGTCACCGAGGACGAGCTCCTCGCGGACTGGCGCGCCGCCCTCCTCCGCTGACGGGGCGCGGCCGTCCGGGCCGTGGACGCCGGTCCAGCGGGTGGACGCCCGGCGGTCGCACCGCGCCGAGGCCGTGCGACGGCGCGCGCGCCCGGAGACCGCCCGGAGCGCCGTCCAGGACGGTCCACAGCACCTTTAAAGCCCTGATACACTGACTGGCAGGCAGCTTGCTTGTGTTTAAAGCGGGCAGGTGCGTCCACGCTCCGTCTCCGGACGGGGCCGGGCGCACCCGGGGCCGCCGGCCCCGGAGTACGACGCATTCTCGGCACACGGCAACCATGGGCACTCCACCTCGGATCCGGGGCCTCGTCCCCGCGGACGCTCGGCGTCCCTCCCTCGCCTCGTCCCGCGCGACGGCTCCGCGCCGCGCGCGCCTCGCGGCCGGCCTCGCGCTGATCCTCGCCGCCGCGGGCCTGGCCCCGTCGGCCCGCGCCGACTTCATGATGGGCCAGGTCGTCGACGCGAACGGCGTCGGCGTCTTCGGCGTCGACATCGACGTGAAGAACAACGGCAGCGGCGGCACGCCGGACATCTTCAACGACGGCACCGACCCCAACGGCTTCTTCCTCACGACGATCCCCAACGGCAACTACGCCGTGACCTTCAAGCCGCCGCCGCCGCCGGCGAGCACCTCGCTGGTCCTCACGATGGACCCGGTGATCATCAGCGGCACGACGGACCTCGGCGTCGTGCAGCTCCCCGCGGGCGTCGCCATGACCGGCCGCTGCGTCACGACGCAGGGGTTCCCGGTCGGCTCCGCGGGCATCGACGTCAAGGACGGCATCACCGGCACGAACATCGTGCTCAAGGGCGACACGACGAACGTGTTCGGCGAGTTCTCCATCGCCGTCCCGCCCGGGCCGATCGACGTCGAGTTCCTCACGAAGGGCGTGTTCGGCTTCACGCTCGCGCCGCGCACGTTCCCGCTGGACCTCTCGGTCGACACCGACCTCGGCGACGTCGTCCTCCAGGAGGGCTTCACCGTCACGGCGAAGATCACGAACGCGGCGGGCGCGGCGCTCGCGAACGTCGACACGGACGTCCTCGACTCGGTGACCGGCGCGAAGATCTTCACGCCCAACGACAACTCGAACGCGCTCGGCGTCGTGAACCTCGTGCTCGAGGCCGGCACCTACGACGTCGTCGTCCAGCCGCCGCTCGCGGCGCGCCTCGTGACGCAGGTCGTGCCCGGCGTCGCGGTCGCCGCGCCCGTGGACCTCGGCGTGCTCGCGCTCCAGCCCGGCTTCCTGCTCACCGGCACCGTGACGGCCGACGGCCTGCCGCTCGCCGGCATCGACGTCGACGTCGAGGACCCGCTCACCGGCCTCGACATCCCGCTCACGGGCGACAGCACGAACGCCGCGAGCATCTACCAGACCGTCGTCCCGCCCGGCACCTGGGACGTGCGCTTCCGGCCGCCGACGGGCCAGCCCTACGACGTCGTGCTCGTCCCCGACGTGATCGTCGCGGGCAACACGAACGTCGGCGCGGACCTGCCGTTCTGCCCGCTGCCGTGCGGCCCCGCCGCGATCACCTCGGTGTCGCCCGGCACCGGCCACCCGACCGGCGGCACGCGCGTCACGATCCTCGGCCAGAACTACCGCGACGACGGGAGCATCGACGTGACCTTCGGCGGCGTCTCCGGGACGGTCGTCCAGGTCCTCGTCCCCGACACGCTGCTCGTCGACACGCCCGCCGGCGCGTCCGGCGCCGTCGTCGACGTCGCGCTGACCAGCAGCAACGGTCCCGCCTCGCTGCCCGGCGGCTTCACCTACGACGACCCGCCGCCGCCCGTGCTCACGGGCATCGACCCGGCGTCCGGCGTGTTCCACTCGCCGACGCCCGTCACGCTCACCGGCGCGGACTTCGACCCCTTCTTCCCGACGACCCTCACCGCGGGCGGCGCCGCGCTCACCGACGTGACGTGGGTCGACGCCGGCACGCTCACCGCCGTCGTCCCCGCGGGCGCGCAGGGCGATGTCGGCGACGTCGTCGTCACGCAGGACGGCGCGTCCTCCACGCTGCCCGACGCGTTCTCGTGGGTGGGCACGCAGGTCACGTCGGTGACGCCCGGCACGGGCCACCCGGCCGTCGCGACGCCCGTGACCATCGGCGGCAGCCTCTTCGCGCCCGACACGACCGCGACCTTCGGCGGCGTGCCCGCGACGATGACCTCCGTCACGCCGACGAGCCTCCAGGCGCTCGTCCCGCCGGGCGCGTCCGGCGCGACCGTCGACCTCGTGGTCACCGGCGCCGACGGCACGGACACCATGGTCGGCGCGTTCACCTACGACGACCCGCCGCCGCCCGTGCTCTCCGGCGTCACGCCGTCGAGCGGCCTCTTCCACACGCCGACGCCCGTCACGCTCACGGGCGTCGACCTCGACCCGTTCTTCCCGACGACCGTGACCTTCGACGGACGCGCCGCGACCGACGTCGCGTGGGTCGACGCGACGACGATGACCGCCACGGCGCCCGCCGGCCTCCAGGGCGCGGTCGGCGACGTCGTCCTCACCCAGGACGGCACCTCGACGACGCTCGTCGGCGCGTGGAGCTGGGTCGGCACGAGCCTCGCCGGCGTCGCACCGGACATCGGCCACCCAGGCCTCCCCACCGAGGTCACGCTCACGGGCGACCTCTTCCCCGCCGACGCGGCCGTCACCTTCGGCGGCGTGCCCGGCTCGGTCCTCTCCGTGACGCCCACGACCCTCGTCACGCTCGCGCCACCGGGTCCGTCGGGGACTTCCGTCGACATCCGTGTCACCGGCGCCAACGGCGAGGCTACCCTCCCCCGCGCATTCCATTACGAGGACCCTGCAGCCCCGGTGCTCGCGGGCACCACCCCGAGCACCGGGCTGTTCCACGCGCCCGGCACCGTGGTCCTCGAGGGACAGGACTTCGACTCCTGGTTCCCCATCGCCGTGACCTTCGGCGGCGCGCCGGCCACGGACGTCACCTGGCTGAGCGACACCTCGGTGTCCTGCACCGCCCCCGCCGGGACCCAGGGCGCGACGGGCGACGTCGTCCTCACGCAGAACGGGCACGACAGCGTGCTGCCCGGCGCGTGGACGTGGGTCGGCAGCGCGATCGCGTCGGTCGACCCCGCCGCGGGGCACCCGGCGGTCGAGACGCCCGTGACGATCACGGGCAGCCTCTTCGCGCCGGACACGACCGTGACCTTCGGTGGGACGTCCGCGAGCGTGGTCACCGTGACGTCGGAGCAGCTCGACGTCCTCGCGCCGCCCGGCGCGCGCGGCGCGGTGGTCGACGTCGTCGTCGCCGGCAGCGACGGCACGGACATGCTCGTCGGCGGCTTCGCGTACGACGACCCGCCGCCGCCCGTGCTCGCGGCCGTCGATCCGGCGGAGGCGCTCTTCCACGCGCCGGGGACCGTGACGCTCACGGGCTCCGACTTCGACCCGTACTTCGCGACGACCGTGACCTTCGGCGGGCTCCCCGCGACGGACGTGGTCGTCATCTCCCCGACGACGATCACCGCGACCGCACCGGCCAACACGCAGGGCGCGATCGGCGACGTCGTCGTCACGCAGGACGGCCTCTCGTCGACGCTGCCCGCCGCGTTCGGCTGGATCGGCACGAGCATCGCCGACGTCACGCCGTCGACCGGGCACCCCGCGCTCGAGACGCCCGTGACGATCTCGGGCGCGTTCTTCGCGGCGGACTCCGCGGTGAGCTTCGGCGGCGTGCCCGCGACGATCGTCGGCGTCACGCCCGACGCGATCGACGTCCTCGCGCCGACGGGCACGCGCGGCGCCGTCGTCGACGTCGTCGTCGCCGGCAGCGACGGGACCGACACGCTCGTCGGCGGCTTCGCGTACGACGACCCGCCCCCGCCGGTGCTCGCGGCCATCGATCCGCCGGCCGGACTCTTCCACTCACCGACGTCCGTGACGCTCACGGGCGCCGACTTCGACGCGGTGTATCCCCTGACCGTGACCGTCGGCGGCCTGCCCGCCGGCGACGTCGTGCGCGTCTCCGACACCGTCGTCACCGCGACCGTCCCGGCGAACACGCAGGGCGCCGTGGGCGACGTCGTCCTGACGCAGGACGGGCTGTCGACGACGCTGCCGGCCGCGTTCGCCTGGGAGGGCACGCGCCTCCTCGCGCTCTCCCCCGCCGCGGGCGACCCGCTGGGCGGCACCGCCGTGACGCTCACCGGCGAGCACCTCCCCGACGACGGCAGCCTCGTCGTGACCTTCGGCGGCGCGGCCGCGACCGTCGTCTCCGTGACGGCGCCGGGCGGCGCGCAGGTCCTCACGCCGCCGGGCACGCCCGACACGACCGTCGACGTCGCCGTCTCCGGCAGCAACGGCGACGACCTGCTCGTCGGCGCCTACCGCTACGAGGAGGTCCCGCCGCCCGTGCTCGCGGCCGTCGCGCCGACCGAGGGCCTCTTCCACTCGCCGACGGCCGTCACGCTCACCGGCGCGGACTTCAGCAGCCTCTACCCCGTCACGGTGACCGTCGGCGGCCTGCCCGCGACGGACGTCGTGCGCGTGTCCGACACCGTCGTCACGGCGACGTTCCCGCCGAACGCGCAGGGCGCGACCGGCGACGTCGTCGTCACGCAGAACGGCCTCGACGCCGCGCTGCCCGGCGCGTTCACCTGGACCGGCACGACCCTCGCGTCGATCGCGCCGACCGGCGGCCACCCCGCGGTCGAGACGCTCGTCACGCTCACGGGCGAGCGCTTCGCGGCCGACACCGCGGTGACCTTCGGCGCCCAGCCGGCGACGGTCGTCTCCGTGTCGGACACGACGATGACCGTGCTCTCCCCGACCGGCACGCCGGGCGCCGTCGTCGACGTCACGGCGACGGGCGCGGACGGCACGGACACGCTCGTCGGCGCGTTCACCTACGACGACCCGCCGCCGCCGGTGCTCGCCGCGGTCGCGCCCGCCGAGGGACTGTTCCACTCGCCGACGGCCGTGACGCTCACGGGCACGGACTTCGACGCCTTCTTCCCGATGAGCGTGCGCGTCGGCGGCCTGCCCGCCACGCAGGTGACGCGCGTCTCGTCGACGACGGTCACCGCCGTGTTCCCGGCGAGCACGCAGGGCGCCACCGGCGACGTGACCCTCACGCAGAACGGCCACACCACGACGCTCGCCGACGCCTTCGCGTGGGTCGGCACCGAGCTCGCCGGCCTCGCGCCGGCCAACGGACACCCCGCCGTCGAGACGCCCGTGACGATCTCCGGCGCGCGCATCGCCGCCGACTCGACCGTGACCTTCGGCGGCGTGCCCGCGACGGTCGTCGCCGCGACCGCCGACGCGATCGACGTGCTCGCGCCGACGGGCACGCCGGGGCTCACCGTCGACGTGACGGTGTCCGGCACGGACGGCACGGACACGCTGCCGGCCGCCTTCACCTACGACGTGCTCCCCGCGCCGACGGTCGCCGCGATCGACCCGCCGGGCGGGCTCTTCCACGCGCAGAACCCCGTGACGATCACGGGCACGGGCTTCGACGAGCACTACCCGCTCGCCGTGACCGTCGGCGGCCTCGCGGCGACGGACGTCGTGCGCGTGTCCGACACGGTGCTCACCGCGACGGTGCCTCCGAACGCGCAGGGCGCGGTCGGCGCGGTCGTCGTCACGCAGGAGGGCCTGTCCGGCACGCTCCCCGCGGCCTTCACGTGGGAGGGCACGCGCCTGCTCGTCGTGTCGCCCAACAAGGGCCACCCGAACGGCGGCGTGCCGATCACGCTCACGGGCGAGCACTTCACCGACGACGGCAGCCTCACGGTGACCTTCGGCGCGACGCCCGTCGTCGTCACGAGCGTCACGCCGCCCGGCACGCTCGTCGTGACCTCGCCCGCCGGACCGGCCGGCGGCGTCGTCGACGTGACCGTCGCGAGCAGCAACGGCACGGACACGCTGACCGGCGCGTTCACCTTCGTCGACCCGCTCGCGCCGACGCTCACCGCGGTGACGCCGTCCACCGGCCTGTTCCACTCACCGACGCCCGTCACGCTCACGGGCGAGGACTTCGACCCGCTCGGCGTGCTCTCCGTGACCTTCGCGGGCGTGCCGGCCACCGACGTCGCGTTCGTGTCCGACACGCAGGTCACGGCCGTCGCGCCGCCCGGCAGCCAGGGCCAGGTCGCGGACGTCGTCGTCGTGCAGGACGGCAAGGCGTCGGCACTGCCGGCGGCGTTCACGTGGGTCGGCACGGAGATCACGTCGATCTCGCCGGACCACGGACACCCCGCGCTCGAGACGCCCGTCGCGCTCGTCGGCAGCTTCCTCGCGCCGGGCAGCACGATCGCGTTCGGCGGCGCGCCGGGCGTCGTGCTGTCGGCAGACGGCGGCTCGCTGCAGGCGATCGCGCCGCCGGGCACGCCGGGCGAGGTCGTCGACGTGACGGTCACCGGCCCCGACGGCACGGACACGCTGCTCGGCGGCTTCCGCTGGGACGACGTGCCGCCGCCGACGCTCGCGTCGGTCGACCCCACCGAGGCGCTCTTCCACACGCCGGTGCCCGTGGTCCTCACCGGCGGCGGCTTCGACGAGCACTACGCGCTCGCCGTGACCTTCGACGGCACGCCCGCGACGGACATCGTGCGCCTCTCGTCGACGCAGGTCGCGTGCACGGCGCCGGCCGGGACGCAGGACGTCTTCGCCGACGTCGTCGTCACGCAGAACGGCGAGTCGGCCGTGCTCGCCGACGGCTTCCGCTGGACCGGCACGCACCTCTTCGCGGTGGCGCCCGACGGCGGCCACCCGAACGGCGGCGAGCCCGTCACGCTCACCGGCGAGCACTTCGCGGACGACGGCGCGACGCGCGTGACCTTCGGCGGCGTCGCGGCGACGGACGTCGTCGTGCTCTCCGAGACGACGCTCACCGTCGTCACGCCGCCCGGCGAGCCCGGCGCGACGGTCGACGTGGAGGTCGCCGGCACGAACGGCGAGGGCCTGCTGCCCGGCGCGTTCACCTACGACGATCCGCTCGCACCGACGCTGCTCGCCGTGAGCCCGGGCTCGGGCCTCTTCCACGCGGCGACGCCCGTGACGCTCACGGGCGAGAGCTTCGACCCGCTCGCGAAGCTCGCCGTGACCTTCGGCGGCGTCGCGGCCACGGACGTGGCCTTCGTCTCGCCGACGACCATCACCTGCCGCGCGCCGACGGGCGAGCAGGGTCAGCTCGTCGACGTGACGGTCGACCAGGACGGCCACGTCGCGACGCTGCCCGACGCGTTCGGGTACGTCGGCACGCGCATCGTCGCGCTCGACCCGCCCACCGCGCCGCCCGTCGGCGGTCCGGCCGTGACGCTCACGGCGACCTTCGTCCCGGACGACGGCACCGTGCTCGTCGACTTCGGCGCGCTCGCCGCGGAGGTGCTCTCGGTGACCGTGCCGGACACGATCGTCGTGCGGCCGCCCGCCGGCCTGCCCGGCGAGACCGTCGACGTCGCCGTCCGCTCGAGCAACGGCGAGGACGTGCTCGAGGCCGGCTTCACCTACGACGTCATGACGCTCGACGGCCTCTCACCGGAGAGCGGCCCGGCCGCCGGCGGCCCGCCGATCACGATCACCGGCGTGCACGTCCCCGACGACGGCTCGCTCGTCGTCGACTTCGGCGGCCTGCCCGCGACGGTGCTCTCCGTCGACGCGCCGGACGCCGTCGTCGTCGAGCTCCCGGCCGGCGCGCGCGGCAGCACCGTGGACGTCACGGTCACCGGCGGCAACGGCGGCGCGACACTCCCCGCCTCCTTCACCTACGCGATCACCGTGCTCGCGTCGGTCGAGCCGAGGCTCGGCCCGCCGGACGGCGGCGACCGCGTCGTGATCCTCGGCGAGGCCTTCACCGACGACGGATCGACGCGCGTGTTCTTCGGCGACGCCGAGGCGACGGTGCTCGACGTCGTCGTCCCGCACACGCTCGTCGTCGAGGCGCCGCCCGGCGACCCCGACGCGGTCGTGGACGTCATGGTGACCTCGAGCAACGGCGCGGACGTGCTCGCGACGGCGTACACCTACGGCGACTTCATGCTGCTCCTCGGCGACGGGGTGGACGGCGGCCTCGGCCCGGGCGACGTGGACACGCTCTTCTTCGACGCCCTCGCCGGGAGCCGCATCACGCTCCAGACGAAGCCCGGCAAGGGCAGCGACCTCCTGCCGCGGATGCGGCTCACCGGTCCGGACGGCGACGAGCTGCTCGCGCCGGAGGCCAGCGCGCCGAAGGGCAAGACGGCCCGCGTGAAGAACCTGACGCTTCCGGACACGGGGCGCTACCGCCTCGAGCTCCTCGCCGCCGACGGCAGCGCCGGCGACTACCGCTTCCGCAGCAAGCTGCGCCCGGTGACGAAGGTCGCCGAGCAGGTCTTCGTGAACGCGGCGACGCCCGTCGTGTCCGTGGACTTCGGCGCGCTGCCGGGCTGGTCGCTCAAGACGGCCAAGGTCGCCGCGAAGAAGAGCAAGAAGAGCCCGGACGTCCTCGCGCCGGCCGTGACGCTCACCGATCCGGACGGCGCCCTCGTCGACCCCGCGCCCTTCGCCAAGCCCAACAAGAAGGGCACGAAGCTCACGCTCAAGAACGTCCCGCTCGACGTCTTCGGCGAGTGGAGCCTCGACGTCACCGGCGCCGACGGTACGACGGGCGAGGCCAAGGTCTCGATCAGGATCGCGAAGCCGAAGGGCAAGCCGCAGGTGATCGAGGAGGGGTAGCGGCCGCGGATCACCGCTCGAGCGTCATCCACGTCGGGTACGTGCGCGTGCGCGCCCACCAGGCGCCGGTCTCCGCGTGCTCGGCGGGCGTCGTGAAGCGGTCGTCGACGACGGTCGCGCGGACGGCGACGGGCTCCTCGCCGTCGAACGGGTCCGACGCGAGCAGGCCGAGGACCGCGGGCTCGCCGTCGAGCAGGCGCTCGAGGAAGGCCGCGAACCACGGGCTCGGGCGGTAGGGCCGCGGCGGCGAGGTGAAGCGCTCCCAGTTCAGCGCCTCGAACCAGAGCTGCCAGTCGAGGCGCGGCATGTGCGGCTGCGCCCAGCCCGGGCGCTCCCGGACGCCGTCGACCTGCCAGGCGAAGTCGACGTCGCGCCAGGTCTCGCCGTCCGTGCTCACCTGGACGAGGATGTCCGGCCGCCGCGTCGTCATGACGCGGAACAGGCCGTAGGGGTTCACGCTCTGCCACGGCTGGAGGCGCAGCTCCGCGAGCCGGAACGCGGGCGCGAAGCCGTCGCGCTCCCACGTCGCGAGGACGCCCGCGTCGACCTGCTCGCGCGTGAGGCGCGTGTTCGTCGCGGCCCACCCGGGGTCGAGGTCGAGCAGCTGCGACGTCCCGACCGCGAGCACCGGCACGGCGAAGAGCGCGGTGAGCGCGCGCCGCACGAGGTGCGGCCGCCGCGCGGTGCGCGACGCCCCGCTCCACCGCCGGAACAGCCCGTCGTCGAGCAGCGGCAGGCAGAGCACGCAGGTCAGCAGCCCGAAGAAGCCGTAGTTGCCGGTCGCGCCGATGGCGACCTGCAGCCCGACGAGCAGCAGGAAGGCCGCGCGCCGCGGGAGGAGCGCCCAGCCCGCGGACACGCCCGGCACGCGCCGCAGCACCCACGGCAGGAACACGAGCCACGGCACGACGAGCTCGACGAGGAACATCGCGTCCGCCGACAGCCGGTGCGCCCACGCCGGCAGGTGGTACGCGAACCGGCTCAGCCCGTGCGGCAGCGGCTGCGTCATGTAGTGATACGTCATCGCCGTGCGGTCGGCCCAGGTCGGGTCGCCCGACGTGAGCTTCACGACGCCCGACTCGAACATGAACCGCAGCAGGAGGAACCACAGCAGGCCGCGCGCGAGCGCCGACTCGGGGTCGGGGACGCGCGGGCCGCGTCGCCACGGTCCGCCGCGGGGTCGCGCGACCCGTGCGGTGCGGACCGTGTCGTCGGCGCCGCCGCCCGTCCCGCCCTCCGCGCGTCGCGCCCATCGGAGCCGCCACGGCAACCACCACGCGGCGAGCAGCAGGACCTCCGTGAGCAGCGTGTCCCACTGGAAGTTCATGAACACGCCGCCCGCCCAGCACAGCGAGAGGTAGACGGCCCACAGCAGCAGCGCGCAGAGCGCCGGCGCGACGTCGACCGCGAGCAGCGACGCGAGCAGCAGCCCCGCCGCGCAGAGCCCGTGCAGCATCCCGTCCGACGCGTCGAGCCAGAGCAGCGTCGGGCGCCAGGTCCAGTCGTCGCCCCACTCCGTCGCGCGGAAGGCGTCGAGCGCCTCGGCCGCCGGCTGGATGCCGCGGCTCCCGGCGAGCCCGTCGATCTGCACCCACAGCGAGAGGATGGCGAGGCCCGCCGTCGCCGCGAGCCCGACGCGGAACAGGCGGCGCGCGACGTGGAAGGTCGGCGCGGGCGGGCGACCGGCGCGCGCGTCGGCGGGCGTCGCGGGCGCGTCGCCCTCCCGGCGCTCGTCGCCGACGCCCGTCATCACCCGTCGTCGTCGCGGGCGCGCACGAGCTCCTCGGGCGCTGCCTGCACGAACGCGTAGGTCGCGAGGCGCGCGGCGCCCTTCGCCGAACCCCAGCGCGGGTCGACGTCGTCCATCGGCCCGCTCGCGAGGAAGTCCTCGGCGTGCGTGCCGGCGGCGATCGCGTCGCGCACCTCCGACTGCAGCGCGGCGAGCATCGCGCGGTAGGCCTCGACCTCCGCGCGGTCGGCGACCGGGCCGTGGCCCGGCACGTAGCGCGTGTCCGGCCCGCCGAGCTCGAGCAGCCGGTCCACCGCCGCGACGAGCCCGTCGAGCGTGCCGCCGTGCCAGATGTCGAGGAACGGGTACGCCCCGAGCTCGAGCACGTCGCCCGTGTGGATGACGTCCGCGTGCCGGAGGCGCACGGCCGTGTCGCCGGCCGTGTGCGCGGCGGGCAGGTGGTGGAGCTCGACGACCTCGGACGCGGCGTCCGGCGCGCCCGCGGTGCCGTCCGTCGACTCCCCGTCCGCGCGCGCGACCGCCACGTGCAGGTCGAGCCGGTCCGCGTACGTGAGCGTCGGCCACGCGGCCTCGGGCGCCGCCTCGATCGTCCAGCCGATCGCGGCGACCTCGCTGCGCCGCGTCATCTCCTCGCGGCAGGCCTCGTGCGCGACGACCGTCGCGCCGCCGGCGGCGTACACGGCGTTCGCGCCGACGTGGTCCGGGTGGAAGTGCGTCGTCACGACCCAGCGCACCGGCGCGTCCGCGACGCTCGCGACCGTCGCCTGCACCGACTCGCGCACGGCGGCGGCCTGCCCGTCGACGACGAGCGTCTCCGTCGCGCCGGCGAGCACGAGCACGTTGCCGTCCGCGCCGCCGCGCAGCACGTGGACGCCCGGCGCGATCTCCGTCGCGTCGAGCAGCGCGACGTCCTGCGCGAGCGCGGCGCGCGGCGTCGCGGGACCCGGCGCGAACGCCGGTTCGCACGACGCGGTCGTCGCGTCGACGGTCGAGGACATCGCGACGGCGAGCGCGAGGATCGCGACGGGGAGCGGGCGAGCGCGTCGCGCACCATCCGGGGAGCGGTCGGTCATGCGCCTCAGGATACGGACGCGGCGCGCGTCGGAGCGTCCGCGCGCCGGCCCACACGACGATCGTCCGAGGAAAGTCACGGCTCGGGGGTGGACGCCTCGCGGGAGCGTGGTAGCCTTCCCGCCCTTCGCTCCGATCTCCGGGACACGCCCGATGACCACGCCGACGCTCACCGCCGTACCCACGGCCCTCGTCCGCGGCTGAACGCCCCGGCGCGCCGCGCCGTCCCCCGCACGGGGTGACGCCGCGCGCCACCCGCTGCCGCCCCGGACGAGCAGGTTCCGTCCGCGCGCGCCGGCAGCGCCCCGTCGTCGTGTCCCGCGCGCGCGTCCCTCCGCACGCTGCACCGTAGAGATCGACCGTTGTCTTCCATCCCAGAGCACCCCAGTCCCTCCGTCGACCAGGGAGTGACGCCGCCCCGCGGCTCGTGGTGGTCGCTCGTGCGCGACGCCCTGCGCGGCGTCGAGCACGACCACACCGCGGGCGACCTGAACCGCTCCATCCTGCTGCTCGCCGTGCCCATGGTGCTCGAGATGGCCATGGAGTCGGTGTTCGCCGTGGCGGACGTGTTCTTCGTGGGTCGGCTCGGGCCCGAGGCCGTCGCGACCGTCGGCCTCACCGAGTCGGTCATCACGCTCGTCTACGCGGTGGCCATCGGGCTCTCCATGTCGACGACCGCGATGGTCTCGCGGCGCATCGGCGAGAAGGACCGCGACGGCGCCGTGCGCGCCGCGACGCAGGCGCTCGTGCTCGGGCTGCTCGTCGCGGTCGGGCTCGGGATTCCCGGCGCGATCTTCGCGCCCGAGATCCTCGCGCTCATGCAGGCCGACCCGGAGACCATCGCCGTCGGCAGCGGCTTCACGCGCGTGCTGCTCGCGACGAACGGCGTCATCCTCTTCCTGTTCCTGCAGAACGCCGTGTTCCGCGGGGCGGGCGACGCCGCGATCGCCATGCGCAGCTTGTGGCTCGCGAACGGCATCAACCTCGTGCTCGACCCGTGCCTCATCTTCGGGCTCGGGCCGTTCCCCGAGCTGGGCCTGACCGGCGCGGCCGTCGCGACGACCCTCGGCCGCGGCTGCGGCGTCGCCTACCAGTTCCGCGCGTTGCGGCGCGGCACGGGGCGGCTGCGTCTCGCGGGGCCGGAGTTCCGCGTGCACCTCGAGACGATGCGGAAGCTGGTCCGCGTGTCGCTCGGCGGCATCGGCCAGTTCCTCGTCGCGACGTCGAGCTGGATCTTCCTCATGCGCATCATGGCGGGCTTCGGCGCGACGGCCGTCGCGGGCTGGACGATCGCGATCCGCGTCGCGATGTTCGCGCTCATGCCGAGCTGGGGCCTGTCCAACGCGGCGGCGACGCTCGTCGGGCAGAACCTCGGCGCGAAGCAGCCGGACCGCGCGGAGCGGGCCGTGTGGCGCACGGGCGCGTACAACATGGCGTTCCTCGGCGCGGTGTCCGTGACGATGCTGCTGTGGGCGGAGCCGATCGTGTCGCTCTTCCTCGCGGGCGACGACCCCGGCGAGGACGCGGCCGTGCTCGCCGTCGGCGTGCGCGCGCTCACGATCCTCGCGTACGGCTACGTGTTCTACGCGTGGGGCATGGTGCTGCTGCAGGCGTTCAACGGCGCCGGCGACACCGGCACGCCCACGCGCATGAACCTGCTCTGCTTCTGGGCGTGCGAGATCCCGCTCGCGTGGCTGCTCGCCGCGCGGCTCGGCGTCGGTCCGCCCGGCGTCGCCTGGGCGGTCATGATCGCCGAGGTGCTGCTCACGGTGATCAGCCTCGTGCTCTTCCGCCGCGGCGCGTGGAAGACGCGGCAGGTGTAGTGAGGTCGGCCGGCGCGGCGCGTCCCCCGCACGGGGCGCGACGCGCCGGCGACGTCGGTCGGCGCCCGATCGCCTGCGCGTCAGTCGGCGCCGAGTCCCGGCGACCACTGCAAGGTGAGCGCGTCGGCGACGGGCTCGAGGCGGGCGGCGAGGTCGCGCATCGTCGCGGCGTCGGCGCAGAAGCGGCCCGGCACGACGAGCAGGTTCGTGCGCCCCTCGTCGCGGAGCGTCGTGACGACGTCGAGCAGCGTGTCCGCCGTCGCGACGCGCATGCGGTGGAAGCGGCTCGCCGCGGCGAGCGGGTCGTCGGCGGCGACGGCCTGCCAGGCGCCGAGGTCGTCCGCGGTCGCGACGACGACGGTCGTGCCGCCGAAGGGGCCCGGGCAACGCGGCACGGCATCGCCGGACGGAGCGCTCGCGACGGCGACCTCCGCCGACGCCCCGTCCGCGGGCGCCTCCTCGAGCACGGCGACGACGCCGCCGTCGGCCGCCGACGCCCGCGCCGCGACGAGCCGCGCCCAGTGCCGCGCGCGCGGCGACGCGTCGGCGACGAGGACGTGCCGCCGCTCGCCGTCCGCACGCGCGTCGAGCCCGAGCGCCCCGCGCACGGCGTTCTCGCGCGCGAGCGCCGCGTCCCACGGGTCGTCGCCCGCGAGCGCGAACGCGCTCCCGAGCCCGACCTCGCGGTACGCCTCGAGCTCGTCCGCCCACCAGTCGCGGTCGGCCTCGCCGCCGAGCACCGTGAGCGTGACCTTCGGCGCCGGCTCGTCGCCGCGCAGCTCGGGGAGCGGCAGCGGGATGTCCTTCACGCGCGCGTAGCGCCGCGGCCCGAGCGCGACGACGTCGGCCTCGATGCGGTCCGCGAGCAGCGCGACGACGGCCGCCTGCGTCGCGCCCGTCCCCTCGCCCGCGACGCACACGCGCGACGGGTCCACCGGCGCGACGCGGCACAGCCGCGCCCACGTGCGCTCGACCGCCGAGCGCACGACGCCCAGGTCCTCGAGGAAGGTCTCGGGCCACGACCAGCGCCCGCCGGGTCCGAGGTCCGCCGCCTCCGCGGGGTACGCGTGGTCGAGCACGGCCACCGCCGCCTCGTCGCCGACGAGCGCCGTCCAGCGCGCGAGGTCGTCCGCCGGGTCGAGGCCCTCGTCCGTGAGCCAGACGAGCAGCGGCACGGGAGCGTCGCCGCTCGCGCCGTCCGGCACGTGCAGCCGGTAGCGCAGCTCGCGCGACACCCACACCGAGTACGCGCCGTCGCGCAGGTCCGTCGCGCGCGCCTCCGCGAAGACGACGTAGTCCGCGCGCGGCTTCCCGGACACGTCGGCGACGGCGGGGTTGCCCGTGGGCACGACGTCCACGGTCTTCACGACCGCGTCCGGCGCGCGCAGCCGGAGCTGGTGCACCGTGCCGTCGCGGTACGCGCTGTGGAAGCCGCCGTTCACGTGGAGCACGGCCGAGCCGGGGTGCGCGGCGAGCGCGTCGGCGCAGGCCTCGCCCATGGCGTTGTCCCACAGGCTCTGCGTCGAGGTGAGGCGGCTCGCGGCGTCGCGCGGCCCCATCATCATGAGGTGCCCGCGCACGGCGTTGTCGACGCGGCGCCAGTAGGCGGCGGTGTTCGGACGGAGCTCGACGGGCGTGTCGCCGCCGGCCGCCACCGCGTCGAAGCCGTCGGTCGCCACCTTGCGCGTGAGCGGCCGCGGGAAGTTGCTCGCGACGACGGGCGCGCCCGCGCGGCGCGCCGTCTCGACGAGCGGCCGGTACGCCGTGCGGTAGTTGCCCCACGGCCGCGACGCCGCGAGGAAGGTCGCCTCGTCGGTCTCGCCCGCGAGGTAGGCGTCGAGCGCGGGCTGCACGTCGCGCTCGAACATCTCCAGCGCGAGCACGACGCGGCCGTCGCGCCGCGCGAGCAGGCCCTCGAGCACGCCGAGCTCGACGCGATGCGTCGTCTCGTCGTCGTGCGTCTCGCCCACGAACACGACGTCCGCGCCCGCGAGGTCGTCGAGCATCGCGTCCCAGGCGACCGGCTCGCCGGTGCGGCCGTCCTGCACGGCGACGGCGCGGCGCAGCGCGGGCGCGTCCCAGGGCGCGTCCGGCAGCGACGGCGCGACGCGCACGGAGGTGACGCCCGACCCGCGCTCGACGGCGGAGGGCCGCCCGGCGCCGACGGCCAGCGCCTCCTCGGGGCCGGGCCCCGCGCACGCCGCGACGAGCGCGAGGAGGCTGACCAAGCACGTCATGGGCACCGAGAAATCGGCGCCACCGGGCGAAGACGGGAGCCGGTGTGCCGGAGTGCCGATCGAACGAGCCGTGGAGGCAGGGCGCTCATGCTTCATCCTGACGAATCTCCTCGAGGGACCATGCTTCTCGATTGGACAATCGTTGCGTCAGGTTCGTCGTGGCCAGGCATCCGGTATCGGCCAAGCGGAGGCGGGGCCCCTGGCCCCGTTGAGCATTGGCCGATGCCGGATAACGACGCCATGGCGAAGCTGACGCGACAGAGTCGACGCACTCACTCGACCTAGAAAGGGTTTGTTGCCCACACGCTCAGCTCCGGGATGAACCCCCGGTCGTCCATCTCGAGCGCGCCGACGACGGCCGACGCGACCTCGCTCGCGCGCAGCTTCCGCGGCGAGCTCTCCTGCTTGAAGCCGGCGGTGCTCGCGAAGTCGGTGAGGACCTCGCTCGGGTTCACGTGGAGCACGCGGACGTTCGAGGGCCGCAGCTCGGCGCGCCAGCACTCGCTGAGGCCGCGCAGCGCGAACTTGGACGCCGAGTACGCGGACGCGTTCGCGCCGCCGCGCAGCCCGGACGTGCTCGAGATGTTCACGATGTTGCCGGAGCGCTGCTCGACGAAGCGCTTGGCCGCCTCGCGCGCCATGAGCATGGCGCCCACGACGTTCGTCGCGAAGACCGCCTCGAAGGTCTCGCGCTGGATCTCGACGAGCGGCTGGAACACGCCGAAGCCCGCGTTGTTCACGAGCACGTCGATGCCCTCGTGCGCCTCCACGAAGGCGTCCATGGTCGCGATGCAGTCCTCCTCGACGCTCACGTCGCCGGTGTACGCCGTCGCGCCGATCTCCTGCGCGGTCGCCTCGAGCAGCGCGCGACGCCGCCCGGTGATGCCCACCTGCGCGCCCTTCTCGCGCATCGCGAGCGCGATGGCCTTGCCGATGCCGGTCGATCCGCCGGTGACGAGGACCCGGGCTCCCTGGATCTTCATGGTGCGCGCTCCGCAGCGAGGATGGGAGGCGCGATCGTAGCGCGGCGCTCTCGGCGCGATCCACCGCGCGGCACGACGGCGGGTCGCCCTGCCCCGCGCCGCCGTGGTCGTCGGTCGCCCGCTGGCGCGGTCGTCAGGCGCCGGCCGACGCCACGCGCGGCCGCGCGGCCGCGACCTCCGCGAGCAGCGCCGGGTCGACGTTGCCGCCGCTCAGCAGGACGCCGCAGCGCCCGCGGCCCTCGCGCAGCGCGACCGCGAGCGACGCCGCGCCGCTCGGCTCGAGCACGAGCCGCAGCTCGTCGAGCGCCCAGCGCATGGCGTCGCGCAGCTCGTCGTCCGTCACGAGCTCGATGCGCGCGACCCGACGCCGCACGACCTCGAACGTGAGCGCGCCGGGACGGCGCACGCGCAGCCCGTCGGCGATGGTCCGCGGCGGCGGCACGGCCACCCGCTCGCCCGCCGCGAGGCTGCGCGCCGTGTCGTCGGCGTCCTCCGGCTCCACGCCCACGATCTCCGCGTCCGGCAGCGCCGCGTGCACGACCGTCGCGCAGCCGGCCATGAGGCCGCCGCCGCTCACGGGCGCGTAGAAGCGGTCGAGCGCGCCGACGTCCTCGAGCAGCTCGAGCGCCGCCGTGCCCTGCCCCGCGGCGATGAGCGCGTGGTCGTAGGGCGGCACGGACACGAGCCCCTCGCGTTCCGCGAGCTCCTCGGCCTTCGCCGCCCGCTCGTCGCTGTCCGGTCCGACGACCACGACCTCCGCGCCCCACGCCTCCGTCCGCCTCCGCTTGAGCTCCGGCGCGTCCGACGGCATGACGATCACCGCGCGCACACCGAGCCGCGCCGCGGCGCACGCGACGGCCTGCGCATGGTTGCCCGAGCTGTGCGCGACGACGCCCGGCACGTCGTCCGGCAGCGTCGTCATGAGGCTGAACGCGCCGCGCAGCTTGAACGCGCCGGTGGGCTGGAGCGACTCGGGCTTGAGGAGCAGGGCCGCGTCGCCGACCTCGCGCCGCAGCACCGGCGTCCGCACGACGTACGGGGCGATGCGCGCGGCGGCGTCGCGCACGGTGTCCGGGGTCAGCGCGTCGAGCATCGCGACAGGATACCCGCCGCCGACGCGCGGAGCTCCGTCAGTGCAGCGGGAAGCCCTTCGTGGCGGGCACGGCGAGCAGCGTCGCGTTGCGGTCGACGTCCACGCTGACGAACTGGTACGGCCCGCCGACCGGTCCGAAGCCGAAGGTCATGCGGCCCGCGTCGCCCACGCGGATGAGCGGCGAGACCTCGGGCGCCTTGAGCCCCACGGTCACGAGCTGTCCGGTCGAGCCCAGGATGAACGCGGGCTTCCGCTTCCACCCCGTGTCGATGACCGTGCCGACCACGCCGCCGCGTCCGACGATGCGGTCCATCGTCTCGTCGTCGTCGAGGGACGTCACGGACCACATGCCCGCGAGCGTGTCGTCGAGCGGCCGCAGCAGGTCGACGGCGAGCTCGTCCTCGCAGTCGTCGCCGTGGTCCGGCGAGACGACGAGCACCTCGGAGCCCGCGCCCACGAGCTGCACGTCGCCGACGACGCCCGTGAGCAGCTCCTGCGCGGTCGTGTCCCAGTCGTCCGGGTCGATCGCGGTCGAGACGAGGAAGTCGGCGGCGCCGGCGACCGGCGCGCCCGTGAGCAGGAAGCGCTCCGCGAGCGGGTCGACGAGCACCTCCTTGAAGGAGAGCTGCCCCGGCTGGTCGAAGGGCGGCACGGGGTCGCCGCTCGTGCCCGTGAGGTTCTTGACCACGGGCTGCGTCTTGCCGCCCTTGAAGTCGGCCGCGAACCAGTCGGCCGCGCCCACGCCGTCCTCGGCGGGGATGCCGCTCAGGAACTCGTCGCCCGCGAAGAAGGTGAGCACGCGGTCGTGCACGAACCCGAGCACGCCGACGTTGTCGATGTACACGGGGAACGACGGCTCCTCCGTCACCTTCAGGACGGGCTGCGCCGAGCCGACCTCGCGCACGAAGATCTCGTGCGACCACTTGCCGTGCCACGGCGACTCGCGGGTCATGAACGCGACCATGCCGCCGTCGGGCGAGAGGGCGACCCACGGACCGAGCGGGTCGTCGAGGCCCGGCAGCGAGTAGTCGGACGCCTGCTTCGTGATGACGGTCGTGCCGCCGTTGCGCGACGCGACGACGAGCCGGCGCTCACCGGGCGCCTCCTCGTAGTAGACGGCGACGCTCTCGCCGTTGCGCGACTGCACGAGCTCGGGCAGCGCGTCGCCCGGCACGAGCGGGAGCTTGAGCGAGAGGTTGCCGGACGCGGGGTCCGTCGCGCACCACAGGTCGCCGTCGGCGGTGAGCCAGGCGGCGCGCCGCGACACGCGCAGCGAGTCGGCGTCGATCGCGAGCGGACCGACGTTCGCGGAGAGCAGCTTCGTCGAGCCGAGGCCGACGAGGTCGAGCATGTAGATGTCGCCGCCGGCCGCGACCGTCGTCGCGACGAGCGCGTTGTCGCCGCGCCACGAGACGCCGAGCCCGTCGAGCAGCGACGGCTGGCCGCCGACGTCCGGCACCTCGAGCACCATGCGCGCGAGTCCGCTCGCGTCGACGTGCAGGATGCCGGTGCGCGTGTCGCGCCGCACGCGGTACAGCGAGCCGCGCTTCGGCAGCCGGATGGACGGCGCCGCCGAGCCGACGCCCGCGGTGGACGGCCGGTCGAGGCGCAGGGCGTCGACGGCGCGCTGCCCCACCGCGCGGATCGGCAGGAAGTCGATGTCCTTGATCTGCAGCGCGGCGGCGCCGGTCTCCTCGATCGCCGACCACAGGTCGTACGTGCCCGCGCCGTTCTCGAGCGCGAGCGGGACCGGGGTCATCGTCGAGACGTCGATGCCGGGGGAGTCGAGTCCGACCTGCGTGGCGCTCTGCCAGGAGAGGCAGGCGAGGGAGAGGCCGAGGAGGAGCGCGAGGGCCGCGGGGCGGTCGCGCCGGAGGGATACGTGGTCCGTCATGTCTTCAAGGGTCGCCGGGGGCCGGCGACTTGCCCTTCGAGTGGTTCATTGCCCGGATCGAGCCGGCTCCGCGGAGGTCGCGGCGAGGCCCGTGGGGGCGGGCCCGAGGTCGCGGCGTCGGGCGGCGCCCGGCGGCCGAGGCCGGCGCCGCACCCCCGAGGCGAGGGGTCGGGACCGGATCGATCGAGACCATTTCACACCAGGATCTGGAATCCGTGGGGAACCGATTCGGCTCGGCGCCCCCGAATTCCGGGATCCCGGCGGTCGGTCAGGGCCGGGAGGTGCTGCTCCCGCCGTCCGACGCGGGGGCCGGAGCGCAGGTCCCGGGCCCGCCTTCGCAGGCGCGGGGGGAGCCCTCGCCGTCCGCCGCGGGGTCCGCGGGGCAGGCGCCGGACACGGCGTCGTCGGCCGTGGCCGGGCAGGCGGCGGCGTCCGCGGGAGCGCAGGTCGCGCCCGTGCAGGAGCCGTCGGGAGCGTCCGCGGGCCCGACGCAGCCGCCGGCGTCGACGCAGCCCTCGAGGCCCTGGGTGCAGCGCGCGACGTCCTCGTCGAGCGCGCTCTCGAAGGCGTCGAGGACGTCCGTCACGGTCTCTCGGACGTCGGGGCCCGCCCCGGGCAGCGGCTCGGGCAGCGGCTCCGAGACGAGGTTCTTCGCGAGGACGGTCTGCGCCTCGAGGCTCTCGGCGAGGCTCGCGGCCGATCCGGCCAGCGCGTCCTGCGAGGAGTGCAGCGGGTGCGCCAGGACGACGATGCCGCCGAGCGCCACCGCGGCCGCGACGACGGTCGAGCCGCCCTTCACGGGCCGCGTGAGCGGGAGCTTGAGCTTGTCGAAGGACCACATGGCACCGCCTCCGGACGCACCGGGGGAAAACCCCGACCTTCGTCCGGAGGCGGCGGCGAGTTGAGGACTTCCGGCCGGGAATCCGCGGGGGCGCCGGTCCCGGGCGGGACGGGTGCCGGCGGTCGGCGGCCGGGGGGGCGCGCGCGACGGGCCGCGCCCCGCCCCCCGGGCGTCACGGCGTCACGGCGGTGATCGCGTTCGACAGCGTGATCTCGGCCGGCACGGAGAGGTCCTGCACGAGGAACTGCACCCAGAGCTCGAGGCCCGCGGGGATGCCCGCCGGCCAGGTGAGCGTCTGGCTCCAGTCGCCCGCGCCGTCGGTCGTCCGCAGGATCTGGACGGTCTTCGGGTTCGCGTGGAGCGTGCCGCCCAGGACGTCGACGGGCGTCGACGAGAAGGAGAGCCAGCCCGCGGTGAGGGCGCCCGGCGCCGCGTCGCTGAGCGCGAGGGTCAGCGGCGTGCCGGCCGTCATGTCGCCGGACGCGGCGAGGTGCGGCACGCCGTTCACGCCGGGCGAGCCGCCGCCGAGGTCCTCCCACGGCTCGCGCACCATGAGGAACGCGCGGAAGAAGCCGTCGACGAGGCTCGTGCCGACGATGTCGCCGG
This sequence comes from bacterium, assembly GCA_030428785.1. Taxonomy (GTDB): domain Bacteria; phylum Planctomycetota; class B15-G4; order B15-G4; family B15-G4; genus JAUIEF01. Next base: position 28,143 of record JAUIEF010000008.1, on the reverse strand, counting down.
CCTCGTTGATCTCGCGCGCCTCGAAGAGCACGCCCGGGACGCTCGGCGCGACGAGGTCCTCGAGGTCGTGGAGCGTCGTGCCGTCCCAGAAGATCGCGCGGCTCGCGGCGGTGAAGGTGTCGTACGAGCGCCCCACGGCGAGGCCCGCGTCGTTCACGTCGTAGAGCTCGGAGGTGTCGTGGCCCGCGAGCAGGCCGAGGTCGAGCGCGCCGCCCGGCGTCCACAGGCACGCGTGCCACGAGCCGGACGGGAACGCCTGGAGCCCGCACACGTAGCCGGTGTCCGTGACGTCGTAGGCCTCCGCGTTCTGGAACTGGCCGAAGCCGCCGATCATGGACCACACGCCGCCGTCGAACAGGATCGCGTCGTTGGGCGAGAACAGGTTCCACGCGAAGCCGACGAGCACGCCGCCCTCGCTCACGCCGTAGGCGCGGCTGTAGGAGTGGGGCTCGGTCTTGCCGACGTCCTCCACGACGCCGCCGAGCCAGGTCACGGCGGTGTCGCGCGCGGTGCCCGGGTCGTTGCTGCTGCCCGCGACGAGGCCCGCGTCGTTCACGTCGTGCGCGAAGCTCTGGCCGAGGCCGAGGTCCGGCAGCGCGCTCATCGCGCCGTCCCACTGGAACGCGTGGAAGGTGCCCGAGCCGAAGACGACGTCGCTCTCGGAAGTGCCCACGACGAAGCCCGCGTCGTTGATCGCGCGCGCGACGCTCTCCTCGTCGCCGGCGAGCAGGCCGAGGTCGGTCATGACGCCGTCCTCCCAGAGGAAGGCGCGGCGGCAGGGGTGACCCTGCGCGGTGCAGCCGTCGATCATGGCCCAGCCGACGACCTGACCGGACTCGTTGAGGCCCATGGCGACGGACTCGGGGCCGCCGAGCGTGCCCAGATCGACGTAGGTGAAGGTGGGGTCGCCGGCGCGGGCGGCCGGGGTCAGGAGCAGGAGGCCGCAGCCCATGGCCCACGAGAGGCGGGCGGCGCGGCGGACGATCGGACGGGACATGGGGGTTCTCGCTTCTCGGGATGTCGGAGGGGGTGGTCGAGGCCGGTCCCCGGCGCGCGGGGAGGCGGGCGGTCCGGAGCCCCCGGACGGTCCGGGGACCGCCGGGCCGGGAACGATCGCCGCTCCCGAAGCCTCGCTGGTGTAATATATGACATATTCATGCGACACATCTTGACGATTTCCTGGCGCGTCGCGGAGGCATCGATCACACTCCTCGCCGCCTTCGGAGCCCTTCCGTGACGTCCCCCGCCTCCCCGTCCTCGCCGCTCGAGCCCGCGCCGGACGGTCCGGGCTCCGGCGCGGACCTCGAGCAGCGCATCCGGGACACGGGCGAGGCCCTCGGCGCGGGGCTGCGCGGCGTGCTCGAGGCGCTCCCCGGCGCCCCCCACCGGCCGAACCGGCTCGCCCGCGACCTGGGCGTGAACCGGGCCGTCGCGAGCCGGCTGCTCCAGGCGACCGCCAGCCGCGACCCGCTCGAGGTGCTCCACCTGCTGCCGGGGCTCGAACCCGTGCGCCGCGCGCTCCGCGCGTCCGTCGCGCACGGCGTGCCGCGCGAGCTCGCGCGCTCCACGGAGGCCGCCGTCGACGCCTTCGACCGGCTCATCCGGGAGGAGGCCGGCACGCGCGCGGCCCTCGACGCGCTCATCAGCGCCGAGCTGCCCGGCGCCCGCGAGCGCTTCGAGCTCGCGAGCAAGTACTCCGTGTTCAAGGGCCTGTCGCAGCTCAAGGGCGTCCAGGCGGAGCACTGGCTCGGGACCGCCGTCGTGTGGCCGTCCGCGGAGGACGGGGAGCGGCTCGACCTCGTGTGGCTCAACGGCGCGGTCGCCATGCAGCGGCTGCGGCCGGGGGTCACGGCGCGCTTCGGGTACCGCTACCGCAGCGGCGACGCGGGCGACGGCGCCGCGCGCGACGAGGTCCCCACCATCGAGACGCTCGACCGCTTCTGCGTGAACCCGCCCGCGAAGCTCGAGGTCCGCGCCGCGGGCGACGCCGTGCACTACACGCTGCCCGACGACATCCTCGGGCCGAAGCAGGTCGTCGACATGTTCGTCGTGGACCACCACCCGGCCGCGATGCGCCGCTACGCGAGCGGCGAGGCGGGCGCCCGCAGCGCGCTCTTCGTCGAGCCGGCGATGCCCGTCGCGAGCCTGCTCTTCGACGTCTTCCTGCACCGGGACGCGTTCCCCGGCTCGGACCCGGAGCTCGTCGTGTTCGACACGGGCTACGACGGCATCGCGAACGTCAACGACCGCTCGCGCGACATCGACCGCGTGGACCTCGACGAGTCGGTGGAGTTCCTGGGCGCCGACCTCGCGCGCGCGCACGCGCCCGAGATCGCGAACTACCCGGCGATGCTCGTGCACCTCGGCGAGCGCTACGGCTGGGAGCCCGCGGCGTTCCGCGGCTACCGCACGCGCATCCGCTACCCGGTGTACGGGTGGCAGGTCTCGATGTCGTTCGCGCCGGCGCCGCCGCCCGGGACCTGAGCGCGGCGGGACGGACGGCGCGCGCGCCCGCGTCGCCCGCCGCGCCGTTCAGGCCACGGTCGGGAAGCGCACGACGTCGTCGTCCCAGTGCGCGACCTCGATCTCGTAGCCGGTGGGGTCCTCGACGTACCACGAGTCGCCGTGCGGCCAGCGCACGACGCCGTCGTAGAGCACGGGGACCTGCTCGCGGCGCAGCGTCTCGAGCCAGGCGTCCTTGTCGCGGACGCGCAGGCCGAAGTGGTTGAAGCCGTGGATGCGGCGCTCGGCGAGGGCGTGCCCGTCGAGCAGCTCGCGCTCCGCGTACTCGTAGAGGCAGAGCAGCGCCTCGCCGGCGCGCAGGATGGCCCAGGGCGCGCCGTTGTAGACACCGGTCTCCTGCACCTCGAAGCCGAAGACCCGCCCGTACCACGCGACGGTCTCGTCGAGGTCCGCGACGGAGAGGTTCAGGTGGTCGAGGTGCGCGACGACGGCGGCGGCTGCGCGGCGGTCGGTGTCGGGAGCGGTCTGCATGGCGTCCTCCGGGCTGTCCGGCGACCGTCGCGCGCGGGCGGCGACGCCGAGGGGTCGGCGGCCGGCGGGGTCACCCGATCGGCCGCGGGGTGCGGCGACCCGGCCGGGCCGCCTCCATTTCGCAAGTCGTGACTATCGTTATCGTCGAGGCCTCTCGAATAGGCAAAGCATTTCGTGTGTTTATTGTGCGGCGCGGCTACACTCGCCCCCATGCGTCCGCCCTCCTCCGCCGGCCCCCGTGAGAAGCTCCTCTTCCACCTCAAGACCAAGGGTCCGCAGTCCACGGGCGCGCTGGCCAAGCGGCTCGGCGTCACGCCCATGGCCGTCCGACAGCACACGGCGAAGCTCGAGGAGGAGGGACTCGTCGCGTCCGAGGACGAGGCGGGCCGCGTCGGACGGCCGCGCCGCATCTGGCGCCTGCTCCCCGCCGCGAACGAGCGCTTCCCGGACAGCCACGCCGAGCTCACGCTCGACCTGCTCGACGCGGCGCGCGAGGCGTTCGGCGAGGCCGGCGTCGCGAAGCTCGTCCGCGCGCGCGGCAAGCAGCAGCTCGCGCTCTACCGCGAGCGCATGCCCGGCGCGTCATCGACGCTCGACGAGCGCGTCGCGGCCCTCGCCGCCCTGCGCCGCGAGGAGGGCTACATGGCCGAGTGGTCACGCACGGCGGACGGTTTCCGGCTCGTCGAGAACCACTGCCCCATCTGCGCGGCCGCCGAGGTCTGCACGGGCCTCTGCGACGGCGAGCTCGCGCTCTTCCGCGAGGTGCTCGGCCCGGACGTCGACGTCGAGCGCACGGAGTACCTGCTCGACGACGGCCGCCGCTGCACGTACGTCGTGCGCCCGCGCTGAGCGCGGCGACCCCGCGAGCGCGCCGCGCTCACGCCGCGCGCCGCGCCCGCGCTCCCGACCGCCGCCCCCGACTCAGGTCCCGGGCTCGCCCTTCACCCAGCGGTCGAGCCAGTCGACCATCTCCGCGAGCGTCTGCATGACGGACTCGCGCGCGCGGTAGCCGTGGCTCTCGTACGGGAGCATGACGAGCCGCGCCGTGCCGCCGTGGCCCTTGACCGCGTGGTACATGCGCTCGGACTGGATCGGGAACGTGCCGCTGTTGTTGTCGTCCATGCCGTGGATCATGAGCAGCGGCTCGTCGACCTGGTCGGCGTGCATGAACGGCGAGAGCTCGAAGTAGGTCTCCGGCGCCTCCCAGAACGTGCGCCGCTCGGCCTGGAAGCCGAAGGGCGTGAGCGTCCGGTTGTAGGCGCCGCTCCGCGCGATGCCCGCCTTGAACAGGTCGCTGTGCGCGAGCAGGTTCGCCGTCATGAACGCCCCGTACGAGTGACCGCCCACCGCCGCGCGGTCGCCGTCCGCCACGCCGCGGGACACGGCCTCCTCGATGGCCGCCGCCGCGCTCGAGACGATCTGGTCGATGAAGGTGTCGTTCACCGTCTCCGGGTCGTCACCCACCACCGGCATCGTCGCGCCGTCCATGACCGCGTAGCCCTGCGTGAGCATGAAGAGGTGCGAGCTGCCGCCGAAGATCGTGAAGCGGTACGGCGAGCCGCGCACCTGCCCGGCCATCGACGGGTCGTTGAACTCGCGCGGGTACGCCCACACGACGAGCGGGTGCACGTCGCCGTCCTCGTGGCCCGGCGGCAGGTAGAGCGTCGCCGACAGCTGCACGCCGTCGCCGCGCGCGTAGGTCACGAGCTCCTTGCGCACGTCGAGCAGCTCGGGCGCCGGGTGCTCGAAGGACGTCATCGCGACGCGCGTCGACTCGCCGCCGTCGAGCGGCACGCGCCGCCGATAGTAGTTCGGCGGCTCGCTCGGCGTCTCGCGCCGCGTGACGACCGTGAGCGCGCCGTCCTCGACGCCCGGCAGCACGTCGACGACCGACTCGTACTCCTCGCCGGCGTTGCGCCAGAGCCGCCGCGTCTCGCCGGTGAGCAGGTCGCGGTGGTCGAGGAACGGCCGGTCGCCCTCGGCCGACGCGCCGCGCCCCTCGAGCAGCATGCCGCCGTCGACGAGCCGCACGACGGACCGCCCCGCCGCGTTGCGCTCCGTGACCGGGTCGCCCGGGTCGCCGTACGCGTCCTGCACGGACAGGTCGAACACGAGCACCGGGTCGCGCGCGCCCTCCACCGACGCGCCGCAGTCGACGAGCCAGCTCCGCACCCAGCGCTCGTCGCGGTCGTACTCGGTGACGAGCGCGTCGTCGCCGTCGGCGACCCACGCCAGGCCCGAGTACCGGTCCTCGAGGCGCGCGACCTCGCGCGGCTCGCCCGTGAACGGCGCGCCGAGCATGAGGACGCGATCGCGCTCCTCGGCCTCGACGTTCGGGTCGCCGCCGTCGAGCGCCTCGACCCACACGACCTCCGCCGTGCCGGCCGTCGCGCGCCACGCGTGGTTGCGCGGCCCCGTGAGCACGCCCTGGATCGGGATGCGCTCCGCGAGCGGCAGCCGCGCGAGCTCCGCGACGACGTTCCCGTCGAGGTCCCACACCTCGACGACGCGCGGGAAGCGGTACCACGGCACGAGGTAGCTGTACGGGCGCTCGAGGCGCTCGACGAGCAGGAAACGCCCGTCGGGCGAGGGCGTCGCGTCGACGTAGACGCCGGGCGGGCCGAGGTCCTTCGGCGGCGCACCGTCCAGGTCGAGCAGCTTCAGCTGCGACGTGAAGTGGTGGTCGAAGAGCGCCTCGTCGTGCGGGTCCTCGAGCAGGTCCTGGTACGTGCGCACCGGCGCGGGCACACCGCCCAGGTTCTCCTGCACGACGGGCCCCGCCGGCACGGGCGACTCCTCCGGCGCGTCGCCGCGGTCCGTCGGCACGAAGCCGGCGACGATCCCGTTGCGCCCCGGCACCCACTGCGGCGAGACGCCGAGCGTGTTCACGTCGCGACCGGTGATCGGGAACCACCCGCCCTTCGCGGCGTCGAGCAGCGCGAGGCCCACGCCCGGGGCGTCCGCCTCGACGTGCGTCACGGTGAAGAGCGCGCGCGTGCCGTCCGGCGACCAGCTCGGGAAGCCGAGCCCTTCGCCACGGACCATGTTCTGCTCGTGGATCGTCTCGCCCGCGGCGTCCTCGAGGCGCACGCCGACGATCGAGCGCGGACCGAAGCGCGCGTTCGTCGCCGGGTTCACGCGCGTGCCCGCGAGCTTGAGCATGGGCTGCGCCATCTCGCGCAGCGGCGGCAGGTTCTCGCGCTCGAGGAAGAGCGTCACGTCGCCGTTCGGACCCGGGCTCACGTACGGCAGCGGCGGCGCGTCGAGGATGCGGACGATCTCGGGCGGCGGCTCGCGCCACGTCTCCTGCGCGACGACGGAGGACCCGACCGTCGCGACGAGCGCGAGGCCGACGAGGGCGGAGCGGAGGGCGACGGTCACGGTTCTCTCCCGGAGGGCGCGGCGATCGGCGCCCATCCTATACGGGAAGGCGCGCCCTCGTCCGGGAAGCCGCGCGAGCGCCGCGGACCGCGCGGCCCCGCACGGGACGGGGCGCCCCGGTCCGGCGGACCGTCTCCCCGTCCGGGGTCAGCCGTCCTCGGCGAAGGACGCGGCCCACGTGCGGAGCACGTCCACGTCCGCCTCGCTCAGCGACGCCTCGCCGTGGAGCGGCGTGTAGAACCACGGCGGCATCTCGCCGTCCTCGATCTCCTCGACCATCTCCTCCGCGTGGTGCGCCTGCCACGACGGCGTCTCCGCGTTCCACTCGCTGAGGTTCAGGTGCTCGCGACCCTCCTCGACGTCGTGCGCGACGAGCAGCGACGCCGGCGCGACGTACGCGTACCACGGCCAGCGCGTCTCGTGGCTGTGGCAGTCGAGGCACGCGCGCCGCAGCACGTCCATGACCGCGGGCGGCGCGTCGAGCGCGAGCGCCGGGTCGACGGGCGGGTTCGTCCGGTCGAGCGGCACGAACTGCGCGCCGATGAAGGCGATGAGCACGAGCCCCGCGAGGGGCTTGAGCACGTTCTTGCGGAAGCGGTTCGTCGACGACTTGGCCATGCGGGAGGCACGCGGTGGGGTGCGGCGGTCAGGGCGTCACGCCACGGACGCCGTTGCTGAGCACGAGGCCCGACGGCACCGTCGTATCCTCCATGAGCTGTGGGATCCAGGAACTCGTCCTCACGACACGGGCGACGGCGTCCCATCCCGGCGACGCGCTCGCCGCGCGGCGGGCGGGCCGGTGACGGTCCCGACATCCCGCCACCCTTTCGCCCGACCCGCGCGCGGCGGCGTGGGGCACGCTCGTCGGGCGGCGCGCCTCCGTGCGACGATCGCGGAGCGCGCGCGAGGATCGCGCCGCGATCGCCCGCCCGCCGGCGCGCGATGCGCGCCCCCACCCCGCCGGAGCCCGCCGTGCCGCTCGCCCTCTGCTGCTGCCTCCTCGTGCTGTTCCCTGGCACGGCCCTCGCGCTCGGCGCGCCGCCGGCCGACGACACGCCCGACGACCTCGTCCGGCAACTCCGCGCCGAGGCGGACGCCCTCGCCGGGGAGCTCGTGACGAGCGACGCCGGGCGCGCGTTCCTCGACGCCGTGGGGTCCCTGCCGCCCGCGCGGGAACGCACCGTGTTCGTCGACCGCGAGGCCGGCCGGTACCTCGCGCCCGCCGAGGCCGCGACGCTCCCCGACGGCGCGCGCGCCGCCCTCGAGGAGCGCACCCTCGCGGCGACCACCTATTACCTGACGCGCTACGGCTCGCCGGTCGCGTACGCGCGCGCGCTCGACCTCCTCGGCGGGGCCGGCGTCGCGGGGTGGGAGGGCGTCCGCCTGCTCGACTTCGGCTACGGCGGCGTCGGCCACCTGCGCGCGCTCGCGTCGGCGGGCGCGCACGTCACGGGCGTCGACGTCGACAGCTTCCTCACGGCGCTCTACGGGTCGCCCGGGGACACGGGCGAGGTCGCGCGCGACGACGGCCCGCCGGGCTCCGTGCGCCTCGTCGAGGGGCGCTGGCCGTCGGAGGACGGCGTCGTCGGGTCGGTCGGCGACGGCTACGACGTCTTCCTGAGCAAGAACACGCTCAAGCGCGGCTACGTGCACCCGGCGCGCCCCGTCGACCCGCGCATGACGATCGACCTGGGCGTCGACGACGCGACCTTCCTCGCGCACCTGCGGCGCGTGCTGCGACCCGGCGGCCTCGCGATGATCTACAACATCTGCCCGCCGGAGGCCGCGGACGACGAGCCGTACGTGCCGTGGGCGGACGGTCGCTCGCCGTTCCCGCGCGAGGCGTGGGAGGCGGCGGGCTTCGAGGTGCTGGAGATCGACCGCGTGGACGACGACGCGACGCGGCGCATGGGCCTCGCGCTGGGCTGGGGCGACGAGGCCGAGCTCGCGGAGGGCTACTTCGCGTGGTTCACGCTCGCGCGGCGGCTCCCCGACGCGGCGCGCGATTCGGAGACGCGCTGACCCGCCCCGCCCCGGTATCCTCGCCCGGATGAAGCGGGACACGGTGTTGAACAGCGGGACACGACATTGAACAGGGGAACGATGTTGCTCTGCGGCGCGGTCGTCCTCGTCGCCGCCGCGGCGGTCCTGCTCCTCATGCAGGAGCCGTCCGAGGCCGAGCGCGGCGCCGACGGCGCGTCGCCCGCCGTGGTCGCCGCGCCCGACGACGAGGCGCGCGGCATGGACGCGCCGACGCCCGCCGGACGCGACGCGGACCCCGTCGAGCGGCTCGACGTGCCGGCCGCGACCGCCGCGCCCGACGACCCGGCCGCCGCGACGCCCGACGACGCGGACACGACCGCGCGGCTCGTGGGGCGCGTGACGTACCGGGCGGACGGCGCGCCGGCCACCGGCGTCGAGCTCGTCCTGCGCACGCCGGGCACGCTCACGAGCGCGCCGCCGCACGCGGTCACCGACGACGACGGCCGCTACGCCTTCGTGCTCGCCGACCCGGTCATCGCGTGGGCCGTCGAGGTCCGCCCCGGTCCGCGCATGCCGGGCCAGCTCGTGCGCGAGTCGCTCGCGCTCCTCGAGGGCACGGAGACCGTCTTCGACTTCGAGGTGCACACGGGCTGCGCGGTCGCGGGCGTCGTCGTCGACGCGACGGGACGCCCCGTGCCCGGCGCGACGGTCCTCGGCTGGTCGGCCCGCGACTACCCCATGACGGACGGCCGCCTCGAGCCGGCGCACCAGGAGACAGAGACCGACGGCGCCGGCGCGTTCCGCCTCGACTGGCTGGGCGAGGACTTCGTCGTGTGCGCGCTCGCGGAGGGCCTCGCGCCGGACCGCGCGCTCGCGGGGCACGTCGACGCGGACGCGCTCGTCGACGGCGTGGAGCTCGTCGTGTCGCCGGAGCGGCGGATCGTCGGCACGGTGCGCACGACGGTCGGCGCGTCCGTGCAGGGCGCGACGATCGTGCTGCGTTCCGAGATCCCGACCTCGCAGCGCGTGACGCGGCACGAGGGCGTCTTCGGGTTCGCGCCGCCCCGGCGGCACGCGACCTCCGGCGCGGACGGGCGCTTCCTCGCGCAGGGCCTGTGCCGGCGGACGTACCGCGTGACCGCCGCGGCCGACGGGCACCGCGAGTGGAGCGGCACGCACGCCGTCGACGACGGCGAGCTGCTCATCGAGCTCGCGGCGGGGCTGTCGCTCACGGGCACCGTGCTCGGCCCGGGCGGCGCAACCGTGGCGGGCGCGCGGGTCAAGCTGGGCTCGGCGTCCGACATGTCGGCCAACATCGGCTTCGTGCAGACGGACGACGAGGGGCGGTTCCTGTTCGAGGACGCGGCGCCGGACACGGACGCGTACCTCGCGGCGGTCGCCGACGGCCTCGCCGTGCACGTCGAGCAACCCGTCGTCATCGAGGAGGGCGGCCTCAACCACGTGGACCTGCGCCTGCGTCCGGAGCGACGGCTCGCCGGCCTCGTCGTCGACGTCGACGGCGCACCCGTCGAGGGCGCCGGCATCTCGGTCGAGGGCGACCGCATCGTGGACCTCGGCGCCACGACGATGTTCCCGGTGCCCACGTGGGAGTCGCAGTTCGGGCACGTGACGATGCGCACGCTCGCGGACGGCGCGTTCTCGATCGGCAACCTCTACGACGGCGTGTTCCGCCTCACGGCGAAGGCGCAGGACGGCGGCGCGACCGCGGTCGTCGACGTGCGCTCCGGCGCCGAGGACCTGCGCATCGTGCTCGACCCCGACGCGGTCGTCGGCGTGACGCTCACCGGCGTCGCGCGCGACGGCGTGACCGGCCTGCCGGTGACGACGTTCGGCGTGACGCCCATGCTCGCCGGGCCGGGCGGCGGCTTCGCGGGCTCGAACCGGGACTTCGACGACGAGGAAGGCCGCTGGCGCATCACCGGGCTCGACGAGGGCGCGATCCTGCTCAACGCGTCGTGCGACGGCTACGCGCCGTGGAGCGGCGGCGTGCGCACGTTCGAGGACGGCGAGCACCGCATCGACATCGCGTTCCTCCCGACGCGGCGCGTGACGTTCCGCGTGGTGGACCCGAAGCGCGAGCCGGTGGACGCGACGCTCACCTTCCGCGACGCGGACGGCCAGCAGCTCATGGTCGAGAGCGGTCCGGGGAGCCGCATGTCCGTGCTGAGCACCGGCGAGGACGGCGTCGCCATCGCGGGCGGGCTGCCGGCCGCGCGGCTCACGGTCACGGTGAAACGCGGGTGGCTCGGCCCGGAGCGCGAGTACGCCGTCGACCTGCGCGACGCGCCGAGCGGGCCGATCGAGCTCGTCTACGGCGAGGACGCGCTCCGCACGCTGCTCGTGCTCGTCACGGCGGGCGCGCCCGGCGAGCCGCCGCCGGCCGACGCGCCGGTGTTCGAGCTCGCGCGCTGGCTGCAGGCCGAGGTCGAGGCGGGCAACCTGCGCGCCGCGCCGGGCCGCGTCGACCTCGTCGCCCGCGACGAGGACGGCGCGATCGTCGCGCAGACGAACCTCGGGCCGGGCGACGCCGACGCGGTGCCCTTCGTCGTGCCGGGCGTGGGCGGTCCCATCGTCGCGAGCCTCGAGGTGCCGGCGCGGCCGGTGACGCTCGAGGCGACGGCCGAGGGCTTCGTCTCGGAGCCCGTCGCGTGGTCGCCCGACGGCGGCGAGGAGTTCGCGGTCGTCGTGCTGCGCGCCGAGTGACGGGCCGCATGCGCGACGGCGACATCTTCGGCGGCGGCGACTGGCGCGAGCGGCTCATGCACGTCGTGCAGACGATGCGCGAGGTGAGCCGCACGACCGACCCGCAGGAGCTCGTCGCGACGTACCGCGCGCGGCTCACCGTGCTCCAGAAGATGGACGGCTTCCTCTCGCTGACGCGCCGCGGCGTGGAGCCGCCGGCGTACCTCGTCGCGCGCAGCAGCCTGTGGGAGCGCGGGCGCGTCGCCGGGCCGTCGGACCCGTGGGCCGAGCGCTCCGCGCTGCCGCGCCTCGAGGGCGGCCTGCTCGGCGAGCTCTTCGACGCGGGCCAGCCGCGCCTCGTGCAGGACCTGCGCGTCGACCCGGACGACCCCGCGGCCGAGCACCTCGCCGGCATGCGCTCGCTCGTTTCGATCCCCGTGTACGACGGCGGCGAGGCGCTCAACCTCGTCGTGCACCTGCGCGACCGGCCGGACGCCTTCGACCCCGAGCACGTCCCGCAGATGGTCTGGCTCACGAACCTCTTCAGCCGGGCGACACACGGTCTCGTGCTCGCGCGCGAGCTGCGCGAGGCGCACGCCGCGCTCGACGCGGAGCACGCGGAGGTCGGCGCGCTCCAGCGCTCGTTCCTGCCGGACGCGCCGCCCGCGGTACCGGGCCTCGACCTCGCCGTGCACTACCGGCCGTCCGGGCGGGCCGGCGGCGACTCCTACGACTTCTTCCCGCTGCCCGACGGGCGCTGGGGCATCCTGCTGACCGACGTGAGCGGGCACGGCGCGCCGGCCGCCGTGCTCATGGCGGTCACGCACGCGCTCGCGCACCTGCACGAGGGCCCCGCCGACGTGCCGAGCCGCATGCTCGCCTGGCTCAACGAGCACCTCACGGCGAAGTACACGCGGCAGGGCACGATGTTCGTGACGGCGCTCTACGGCGTGTACGACCCGCAGCTGCGGACCTTCGAGCACGCGCTCGCCGGGCACCCGCCGCCGCGCATCGCGTCGCGCGAGGGCGGCACGGTGCACGTCCCGCAGACGCGCGTCGGCCTGCCGCTCGGCGTCCTCGAGGACAGCCGCTACGCCGACGCCGTCGTGCGGCTCGCGCCCGGCGACTCGATGGTCCTGTTCACCGACGGGCTCACGGAGGCGCGCGACCCCGCGGGCGAGCTCTTCGGCACGCGGCGCACGGACGACCTGCTCGCGCGGCCGTCGCGCGACGCGGCGCACCAGGTGCGGGTGCTCGTCGACGCGGCCGACGCGTTCGCGGCGCCGAACGCGCTGCAGGACGACCTCACCGTCATCGTCGGTCAGGTGACGGACTGACGCGGCGCGCGCGACGCCGGCGCACGGCCGCCGACGGCGCGCCGCACGCGTGACGCGCCGACGACCTCGCGACGCGCGCGACGACGAGCACCAGCGCATCGGTTACACTGACTCCCATGCGCCTCCCCTGCTCCCTCTGCGTGATCGCCTGCCTCGCCGCGCTGGCGCAGCTCGCGGTCGTCCGGCGGGAGCTCCTCGAGGGCGACGCGCTGGGCACGTCGGGCGCCGCCGCGCTCTTCGTGGGCTTCGCGCTCTACGCCCTCCGCATGGGGCACCGCGCGCGCTCGACCTCGCCCCGGTGACGGCGCTGCGCGCGCTCGCGGCCGTCCTCGTCGTCGGCCTCGCGGCGGCGCGCCTCCCCGCGCAGCGCACGACGGTCCTCACGGACGTCACGGTCGTCGACGTCGAGGCCGGCACGTCGACCCCGCACCGGACGCTCGTGCTCTACGGCGGCCGCATCGACCGCATGGGGCCGGACGGCGAGGGCGCCGTGCCCGAGGGCGCCGAGCGCGTCGACGCCGGCGGGCGCTGGCTGATCCCCGGGCTCTGGGACGCCCACGTCCACGACGTCGAGGACGAGGACACGCTCCCGCTCTACCTCGCGCACGGCGTGACGGCCGTGCGGGCCATGGGCGGCGACGGCCCCGCGGCGATCTCCGCGCGCGACCGGGTGGCGACGCTCGAGCTCCGGGGGCCGCGGATCCTCGCGGCCGGGCCGTTCCTCGACGGGCGCGCCGACGGCGACGTGCGCTGGGAGCTCGCCGGCGCCGACGACGTGGAGGACGCCCTCGGCGCGCTCTTCGACCTGGGCGCGGACTTCGCCAAGGTCCACGACCTGCTGCCGGCGGACGCCTTCGCGCGGCTCATGGAGATCGCGCCGGTGGTCGACCTGCCCGTCGCGGGCCACGTGCCGCGCGGCGTGTCGTGGGAGGAGGCGGCGGCCGCCGGCATGACGACGATCGAGCACGCGAACCAGCTCGCCGAACGGCTGCTCACGAAGGAGGCCGCGGCGTCGGACGAGGCGCTCGACGCGCACGTCGACGCGCTGCTCGCGGACGGCGGGCGGGCGGCGGCGCTCGCGGACGCGCTCGTCGCGTCGGGCACGGCCTTCGTGCCGACGCTCGTCGCGCACGAGGGCATCCTGCGCGGCGCGGACCCGGAGTCCGGCGCGTGGGGCGACCCGCGGCTCGCCCGGACGCCGGCGGGCCTCGTCGACGACTGGCGCGAGATGCTGCCCGTCGACGCGCTTCCCGAGGGCTTCGTGCGCGAGCGACGGATCGTGCACCGCGCGGCGACGCGGCTCGTCGGCGGACTCCACGCGCGCGGCGTGACGATCCTCGCCGGCTCCGACGTGGGCGCGCCGCACGTGCACCCGGGGTCGTCGCTGCACGACGAGCTCGAGGCGCTCGTCGCCTGCGGCCTCACGCCCGCGGAGGCGCTCCGCGCCGCGACACGTGCGCCGGCGGTGACTTTCGGCCTCGCGGACCAGCTCGGTCAGATCGTCCCCGGCCGCATCGCGGACCTCGTGCTCCTCGACGCGGACCCGCTCGAGGACATCGGTGCGGTGCGTCGCGTGCACGCGGTGTTCGTGCGCGGGGCGGTGCTCGACCGGCAGGCGCTCGACGGGATGCTCGAGGCGGCGGCGTCACGCGACGAGCCCGCGGGCGGTCGCTGACGCGGCCCGCCGTCAGCGCTCCCCGTCGCCGCAGCAGCGTGCGGAGAGCTCGCGGATCCCCGTCCCCGCGCCGGCGAAGCGCGGCCCCGCGCGCGCGAGGTGCTCCATCGCGGTGCGCGCCGCCTCGCAGGCCTCGCCGGCGCGGTCGAGGTCGAGCAGCAAGCGCGCGCGCGTCGCGAGCAGCACCGAGCGCTCGAACGCCGCCTCGTCCGCGGGCGGTCGCGCGCCCTCCGCGGGCGCCGTGAGCGCGAGCGCGCCGTCCACCGACGCGAGCGCCTCCTCGAGCAGCGCGCGGTCGCCCGTGAGCCCGTGCAGCCGCTCGAGCCCGAGCGCCGCGTCGAGCGCGAGCGCCACGCGGACCGGCTCCCGGTCGTCCGGGAGCCGCGCGAGGAGCGCCTCGTCGAACGCGCCGGCGTCCCGCAGGATCTCGCGGACGTCGCGCAGCTCGCGGTGGTCCCCCTCGCTGCCGGCGTGCACGGCGTCCAGGCGCGCGGAGAGCCGGGCCGACGCCTCGAGCGCCTCGAGGTCGTTGCCGAGGAGCCGCTGCACGACCATGAGCAGCGCGAGCGCGCGCCCGACGGCCTCATCGCTCAGTGCCTCCGCGTGCACGAGGGCCTTCTCGAGCTCCATGCGCTGGAGATACGCGCGCGCCAGCAGGACGTGGTCGTCGTCGTCGAGGCGCGCGGACCAGCGCGTGACGTACCCGTCGAGCAGGCGCAGCTCGGCGTCGGTCGTCGCGACCGGGCGACCGTCGTCGGCGCCGCGCGCGCGACCGGCGTCGACGAGCACGCCGAGCACCGCGCGGAGTGATCGGTGCTCGCGCGACAGCCGGCCCTCGTGGACGGTCGAGCCCGCGGCCGCGCCGAGGGCGAGCGCGACGATCACCGCGGCCGGCGTCGCGACGCGCGCGCCGCGCGTCAGCCGACGGAACGCGACGGCGAGCGCCGCGCCGACGCCGACCGAGAACACGGCGACCGCGCCGTAGCGCAGCGCGATCCGCGCGAGATCGGTGGCGTCACCCTGGGCCAACACGCCCGCCTCGAGCATCCACCACGTCACGCCGAGCAGTGCGGCGAGCGCGAGGGACGACGCGGCGCCCAGACGGCGCGCCGCGCGCACCGCGCGACGGACCGGGCCGGGGGGACGCGCGGTCGTGGGGCGCCCCTCGAGGAACGCGTCGAGGTCGTCCGCGAGGGCCGCGGCGTCGGGGTACCGGTCGTCGGGCGACTTCGACAGCGCGCGCAGGCAGACCGCCTCGAGGTCGGCGGGCAACGCGGGGTCGATCGCGCGGGGCGACACGGGGTCGCGCGTGAGCACGTCCGTCACGACCGCGCGCGCGTCGCGTCCCGTGAAGAGCCGCCGCCCCGTGAGCAGCCGGTGGAGCAGGGCGCCGAGCCCGTAGACGTCGGAGCGCGCGTCGACGTCGCCGCGCCGCGGGTCGAGCTGCTCCGGGCTCATCGTGTGCAGCGTGCCGCGGATGTCGTCGCCCGTCGCGAGCGTCGTCGCGTCGACCATGAGCGCGAGCCCGAAGTCGCCGAGCTTCGGCCGGCCGTCCTCGGTGAGCAGGACGTTGGCCGGCTTGAGGTCGCGGTGCACGATGCCGCGGGCGTGCACGACGGCGAGCGCGCGCGCGAGGTCGCGGCACCAAGCGACGGCGGTGCGCACGTCGTCGCGGTCGAGCGGTCGACCGTCGGCGTGCCGCTCGTCGATCCAGCGCCGCAGGTCGCCGCCGGGCACGAGCTCCTGGAGCTGCACGAGGTGACCGTCCGCCTCGACGAGACCCAGCACGCGCACGACGTTCGGGTGCTCGAGCTCCGCGAGGACTTCCGACTCGCGCCGCAGCCGCCGCCGCACGTCCGCGTCCAGGTCCGCGAGCCCCGTGCCGAGCACCTTGGCGGCGACGCGCCGCTCGAGCGACTCCCGCCACGCCTCGAACACCTGGCCCTGCGCGCCGCCGCCGAGGTGGCGGACGAGCACGAGGTCGCCCAGCCGGGTGCCCGGCTCGAGGAGGTGTCGCGCTCGATCGCCGTCCGCGCTCGACATGGGGTCCGCCCGAGGCTCGTGCCCGGAGCCGGTCGCACGGCTCCGGGACGGCATTATGGCGGGCCGGGAAGACGGTCGCGAGGACCGTCGGCGCGCGATCCGGCGGCGGCGGGGCTCGCCGCGGTCCGCGTGCGGCGCGGCTCAGCGGTGCTCGTGCCCGTCGTCGCCCCCGTGCTCGTGCGGCTCGTCGTCGCCGTGCGTGCCGTCGTGCTCGTGCAGCGCGTCGTCGGCCGCGTGCGCCGCCACGCGCGCGCGCTCCAGATCGAGGAGGTCCGCGAGCACCGCCGGCCCCCACCAGGGGTACAGGTCGACGCGCAGGCGGCCCGCCGCGACGGCCGGGTCGCTGTCGGCGAGGGCGCGCGCGGCGTCGAGGTCCGTCACGTCGTAGATGAAGATGCCGCGCAGGTCGCCGTCGCCGCCGCAGGGGCCCGCGAGCACGAGCTCGCCCGACTCGACGAGCCGGCCGATGTTCGCCATGTGCCCGGCCTGGAGCTCCATGACCTCGTCGGTGACCTCGGGCGACCACGTCTCGCCGCGGTGGATGAGGCCCAGCACGTATCCTTTCATGCCGCCGTCGTCCTGCGCGGGGACGGCGCCCGGCACGAGGCGCGCGGACAGGACGCCGGCGCCGAGCAGCAGCGCGCCGAGCACGAGGGCGGTGACGGTCTTCACGGCGGGTCTCCGGGACGGGGTGCGTCGGGACGGCGGGCGTCGACGGCCCGACGCCGCGAGGATACGGCCGCCCTCCGTCCGCGTGCGAGGCGCGAGCGTGGCGCGACGGCCGGGAGCGCGGCGTCGCGCCTCCCCGACGCGCGCCGCCCGCGGGCCCCGATGGCGCTCCCGCCGCGCCGCCCGCTATCCTGCGCGCATGGCACACGACGGCGTCTTCCACCCCGGGCACGACGAGCTCCACGGTCGCACCGTGGTCGTCTACACGACGGGCCCGCGCACCTACATCGGCCGCTGGGGCGAGGAGTCCGGCGGCGTCGTCCACATGATGGGCGTCGCGCTCCACGAGGCCGGCACGGACGAGGGCACGCGCGACGAGTGGGTCGCCAAGAGCAAGCAGTTCGGCTTCATGGTGACGCACCAGGGCGCCGCGATCCCGCGCGACGAGGTCGAGCGCGTCGTGCAGCTCGTCGACGCCTGACGTCCGCGCGGAACCTCGCGCCGCGTGAGCGGTTCGTCGGGGGCCGCGCCGCGTCGCGGCCGCCTCCGAGGAGCCCCCCCATGGTCGACGTCGACGACTCCCGCACGCCCGAACCGGCCGCCGCGGCGGCGCCACACTCCCCGCCGAAGTCGATGCTCGGCCCGATCGCCTGGATGTTCGTCGGCATGCTCCTCGCGCTGGGGCTCATGTTCCTGGCGATGATCGTCGTCGCCGGGTCCGTCGTCACGAACTGCTGACGGACGCGCCGGCGACGCGCGTCACCCGTCGAGCAGCGGGCGCGCGTCCGGCGACGCGAGGAGCGCCTCGACGACGAGCCGCGCGAGCACGTCGCAGCCCGCCTCCGTGAGGTGCACCGAGTCCGCGAAGTGCGTCGTGTCGCCCGGGATCGCGTGCGCCGCCTCGACGAGCAGCGCGCCCGTCTCCGCCGCGACCTCGCGGATGACCCGGTCGTACTCCTCGTAGGCGGCGATCGTCGCCTCGGGCGTGAGGTACGGCATGAACGTGAACGACTGCGCGAGGTGCTCGAGCTGCTCCTCCCGCGGCTGATCCGCGCGCACGAGCGTCGCGAAGGTCGGCAGCACGACGAGCCGGCTGCGCGCTTGCGCCGCGCGCACGAGGTCCGCGAGCCGCTCGCGGAAGCCGCCGGACCACGCCGTCGCCGGCACGTCGAGCTTGCCGTTCGCGTCGCGCCCGGCCGCCTGCGCGGCGAGGTAGCGCTGGTTCTTGCGGATGAGCATCCAGAGCAGCGAGACGTCCTCGAGCGCGTCGGGCTCGGACGCCTCGGGGAGCAGACCGGCCTCGCGCGCCACGACCTCGCTGTCGCGCGCGAGGTCGTTCGTCGCGTGGTAGATCACGGTGACGTCCGGGCGCAGGTCGCCGAGGCGCAGGTCGAGCGCGCGCCGCGAGTGCTCGACGCCGTAGCCCGTCGCGCCGAGGTTCACGTGCTCTACGACGCGGTCCGGCAGCGCGTCCCGCAGGCGCGCGGTCGCGAGCGCGGGCCAGGTGTGCGCGTCGTCCTCGACGTTGGAGCAGAAGGTCGTCGAGCCGCCGAGGAACGCGAGGAGCAGGCGGCCGTCGGGCGGCGGGTCGCGCAGCTCCGGGCTGCGGAAGCCGCGCGAGTCGATCGTCACGGTGCGCCCGGCGAAGACCGCCGAGAGCCCGGGGATCGGGCGCAGCAGGTCGTCCGTGCCGGGCACGGGCTCGAAGAGGTCGTAGACGTCCTGCACGTCGCCGAAGCGGATGTCGGCGCGCCAGCGCGCGAGGCCCTCGGCGAGGAGCAGCGCGCCGAGCAGGATGCCGACGCACAGGAGCACGAAGCGCGGACGGCTCACCCGCGCGCCTCGCGGTCCGGTCGGGCGTCCGCGACTCTCGGCGCGTCGGCGCGTACGTCGGCGTGCGCGTCGCCGCCGGTCGCCGCGCCGCGGTCCCAGTCCTCGAGCGTGCGGTAGCCGCGCCGGCGGTGGTCGACGGCCGCGCCGCGCTCGGGGTCGTCGAAGGCCGTCGCCTTCCACGTCTCGTCGCCGAGGTGGCTCTCCACCTGCGCCCAGCCGCGCCGCTTCTCGCACACGGCGCAGTACGCGTACGCCTTCGGGGCGGCGTCGTCGTTCACCGTGCGGCGCAGCGCGCGGTAGCCCGGGCCGTTCCAGATCTCGGCGAACGGCCGCGCGTCCTCGCCGTGCAGCGCGCCCATGTGCAGCGCCTCGAACGCGCGGTAGCAGGGCAGCACGCGTCCGCTCGTGTCGATCATCACGAACTCCCAGGGCGCGCGGCAGTCCGCGGGCCGCTCGAGCAGTCGCCGCTGCTCCTCGACGCCGGCCGGCAGCTCGAGCTCGAGCCCCGGGAAGTCCGTCGCGACCTCGCGCGCCCGCGCGAAGACCTCGAGCATGCGCTCCTGGTGGAACCACAGGCTCTCGTCGCGGTCGATGCCGTTCGCGAGGTTGAGGTAGCCGCACTCGAGGCGCTCGACGCCGCGCTCGCCCCAGAGGCGCACGGCGTCCGGCAGCTCGTCGAGGTTGCGGCGCATGAGCGCGTAGCGGATGACGACGCGCGGCGCGCCGCCGCCGACGCGCTCGCGCAGCCGCAGCAGCATGTCGATGTTCGCGAGGATCGTCGGCAGGCGCGCGCCCGTGCGGATGCCCTCCACCGTCTCCGGGCGCACGCCGTCGACGCTGAAGCCGTGCTCCGTGACGAGCCCCTCCTCGAGGATCGCGGCCGTGCGCGCCTCCTCGAGGAGCATGCCGTTGGACAGCACCCACGTGCGCGCGCCGTGCCGTCGCGCGAGGCGCAGGAGGTGTTCGAGGCCCGTGTGAAGGTACGGCTCGCCGCCGCTGCACACGTTGACGCGCCGCGCCGTCGGGAAGAGCTCCGCCGCGATGCGCTCGAGCTGCTCCGTCGAGACGCGTCGCGCGCCCGGGTGCTCGTAGTCGCGGCAGAACGTGCACGCGAGGTTGCACGCCTTCGTGAGCACGACGTCGACGACCGCCGGACGCGACCGCAGCCGATCGCGTCCGAGCCGCTGCTCGAGCTTGTTGAGCACGCGGTGCAGCACGGGACGCAACGGGGGCCGGGACATCCGCGCATCCTACGGCAGCGTCGCGTCGTCGGGTCGACGCGCGACGCGCTCATGGATTCGCCACGCGCACCCGTCCCCCCGGTCCGGAGAGCCGGTGATACGATCCCGCCATCGCGCGACCCGACCGGCGCGGGGCGCCCCCGGAGCGACGCCCCGTGGATCTGCACCACGCCCCGTTGATCGACATCACGCCCCATTGATCCACCGCACGCCCCGTTGACCCACCGCACGCCCCCTTGATCTACCTCCGTGAAACCGTGGCCGGGCTCATCTCGCCCTGGGTCGTGCTCTCGCCGACACGGTTCGCGCGGCAGCTCCAGCAGTTCGCGGCCACCGAGCTCTACACGCACTACGACATCGCGGAGGTCGCCGAGCGCCAGCCGAGCCCGCTGCGCGAGGAGATGCACCGCCACGCGAACGACGAGCTGCGGCACCACGGCATCTTCCTCGACTGGGCGCGCAAGGTCGCGCCGTACGTCACGGCGGGCGCGGCGGACGACCCGTCGGGGAGCCGCTCGCGGCTCGAGCGCGAGGAGGTCCGCGCGCTCGTCGCGCAGCCGGCCGCGCCGCACCGCCGGCTGCCGACGCTCTTCGAGTACATGACCTACATCTTCCTCTCGGAGAGCCGCGCGGTCCTGCAGTTCAAGCTCTACCAGTGGATCAACCGCTACGACCGCCGCTGCCGCGAGTGGATCCCGCGCCTGCTCGCCGACGAGACGCGGCACGTCGGCTACTCGGCGCGGGTCGCGCGCGAGGAGTTCCGGCGCGCGCCGTGGACCTGCACGAAGGGCTTCTTCCGCGTCCTCGGGTACATCCTGCGGCAGGACCTGCTCGACCTGCTGCGGCTCGTGCAGATCCTCGGCTCCGGGCTCGTCACGGGCCTCCTCTACTACGGGGTCGTCACGCCGTACGGGCTCGTGAAGCGCGCGTTCGGCGGCGTCCGGCGCGGGCGACTGCGGCGCGCGGCGCCGACCGGGCCGGTCGCGCTCGACGACGCGTTCTGGTCGCGCTCCTGAGCGGCGACGTGCCCCCCGCGCCCGGAGCCCCCGCCCCGTGAACGTCTGCGGCGTGTCGGCGCAGTACCACGACGCGGCGACCGCGCTCGTCGTCGACGGGCAGCTCGTGTCCGCCGCGCAGGAGGAGCGGTTCAGCCGCCGCAAGGGCGACCCGTCGATCCCCGTGCGCGCGGTGCGCCGCCTGCTCGACGACGCGGGTCTCGCCCCCGGCGACCTCGACGCCGTCGTGTTCTACGAGAAGCCGTTCCAGAAGTTCTTCCGCATCGTCGCGTCGTCCGTCGCGAACGCGCCCTTCGGGCTCACGGCCTTCCGCGCGGCGCTGCACGCGTGGTTCGAGTCGCGCCTCTGGATCCGCACCGACCTCGCGCGCGCGCTCGAGGTGCCGCGCGAGCGGATCGCGTTCTCCGACCACCACCTCTCGCATGCGGCCGCCGTGTTCCTCACGCACGACGTCGGGTCGGCCGCGACGCTCGTCGTGGACGGGGTCGGCGAATGGGCCACGACGACGCTCGGCCGCATGCGCCGCGACGACGACGGCCTGCGGTACGAGGTGCTCGAGACCGTCGACTTCCCGCACTCGCTGGGCCTGCTGTACTCGGCGATCACCGCGTACCTCGGCTTCGAGGTCAACGAGGGCGAGTACAAGGTCATGGGGCTGGCCGCGCACGGCGAGCCGCGCTTCGCGGAGGAGATCGGCGCGCTCGTCGAGGCCGCCGCGGACGACGCGCCGCGCGGCACCGGCGGCTTCCGGCTCGACCTGCGCGCGTTCGCGCACGACCGCTCCGTGCAGAAGGGCTGGTCGCGCCGGCTCGAGACGATCCTCGGGCCGCCGAACCCGCCGCACCGCCCGTTCGCGGCGGACGGCTCCGAGGACGCGCGGCGCTACGCCGACGTCGCGGCCTCGCTCCAGCGCGTGCTCGAGGAGCGTCTGCTGCGGCTCGCGCGTCGCGCGCGCGAGCTCACCGGCGAGTCGACGCTCTGCTACGGCGGCGGCGTGGCGCTCAACGCCGTGGCCAACGGCGTGCTCGCGCGGTCGGGCGTGTTCGAGCGACTGCTCGTGCACCCGGCGTCGGGCGACGCGGGCGGCGCGGTCGGCGCGGCGCTCGCCTGGGCCGCGACGCACGGCGAGCCGCGCGCCGCCCCGCTCGGCGCGCCGCTCCTCGGCACGACGCCCGACGTGCGCGACGACGCGCCGCCCGACGCCGACGACCTCGCCTGGGAACGCGCCGACGACCAGGACGCGCTGTGCGAGCGCGTCGCGGAGCTCCTCGCGGACGACCGCGTGCTGGGCTGGGTCCACGGCCGCGCCGAGTGGGGCCCGCGCGCGCTCGGCGCGCGCAGCATCCTCGCGCGACCGGACGGCCCCGACCAGCAGGCGCGCCTCAACCGCATGGTCAAGGAGCGCGAGGACTTCCGGCCGTTCGCGCCCGTGGTGCTCGCGCACCGCGCCGACGAGCTCTTCGAGGGCTTCGGACCGGGGCGCGCGCTCGAGCGCCGGATGCTGTCCGTCGTCACGGTGCGTCCCGCGTGGCGCGAGCGGCTCGCCGCCGCGACGCACGTCGACGGCAGCGCGCGCGTGCAGGTCCTCCACGAGGAGGACGCGCCGCTCCTCCACCGGCTGCTGCTCGCGTTCGAGCGCCGCACGAGCCTGCCCGCGCTCCTCAACACGAGCTTCAACCACGCGGGCGAGCCCATCGTCGACAGCGTCACCGACGCCGTCGCGAGCGCGCGCCGCTGCCGCCTCGACGCCCTCGCGATCCCGCCGTATGTTGGGTTGCGGTCCCGCGCGGACGCGGTGCCGCGGGCCGGGGACACGACGCCGACGGACGCGACGCGATGCTGAAGGAACGCCTGCAGACGCTGGGTCAGCTCGTGCGCGAGGGCGCGCGCCCCGAGAACCGTCAGCACTTCGTGCTCGTCCTCGTGCTCGTCGTCGCGGGGCTCGTCATCGCGCTCGGCGCGATGTACCCGCTCGTCGCGCCGTTCCTCTACACGCTGTTCTAGAGCAGCGCCGGGCCGGCGGCGTCGCGCCGTCAGCGCACGTGGAACACGACCGGGTGCTCGAAGAGCATGACGCCGTCGGCGATGCCGCGGCCCTCCTCGACGCCCGTGCGCAGCGCCTGGCTCGTGGCGCTCGCCGTGTCGTAGGCCGTGACCTCGGCGCCCGCCGGCGTGACGAGCGACGCGCGCCGCATGCCGTCGCGGTGGATCGACCAGCCGACGACGAACCACGAGCCGTCCGGCCGCCGGTAGCTGCGCTGCACGAGGTCCGACCCGACGAGGTACGCCTCCGGCTCCTCCACCGGGTCGAGGCCGCCGTCGAAGAGCGTCGCGAGCAGCCGCAGCGACGTGAACGCGGGGTACGGGTCGTCCTGGGCGTCGAGCAGGCCGCCCTCGCCGCCGAGCCGCACGCCCACGAGGAAGCCGTG
The DNA here is from genome assembly GCA_030428785.1 of bacterium. Lineage (GTDB taxonomy): Bacteria > Planctomycetota > B15-G4 > B15-G4 > B15-G4 > JAUIEF01. The sequence continues at coordinate 4,839 of JAUIEF010000008.1, read as the reverse complement.
GTCCTGGAGCCGCAGGAACGTCTTGGCGAGCCGCCCCGCGCCGAGCGCCGGCGCGCCGCCGAACTCGCGCGCGCGGAGCTCGACGACGAAGCGCGTGCCGGGGTGCGCGCGCCGCAGCGGCAGGAGCACCTCCTCGACGAGCACGAGGACCGCCTCGTCGTCGAGGTGCCGCATGTCGTACGGGAGCTCGAGCGCGACGCGGTCGACGCGCCCCGCGATCGCCGCGAGCAGGCCGGGCACGACGAGCTTGTCGTCGAGCGGCACGCCCGACACGGCGACGCGCGCCTCCGGCCGCTCGGCGGCGACGACCTCCTCGACGACCGCGAGCCGCTCGAGGAAGCCCTCGACCGATACGACGGCCTCGCCCGGCCGCCCCCACCCGCCGGCCGACGACAGGAACGGGAGCTCCCACACGGCGACGCGGGCGCCCGCCTCGCGGACGAGGAACGCGACGTACGCGCGGAACGCGTCGAGGTCGTCGAGCGCGTGGTCCGGGTGCGCCGTCGTGAGCGGGAGCGTGAGCTCGAGCCCCTGGTGCACGCCCGCGTCGAGCGCGCGGTCGAGCATGGGCGGCACGCTCATCGCGCCCGGCCGGTGCTCGACCGCGACCCACGCGGCGTCGGGCGACGCGACGCGCACGCGCCGGTTCGCGAGGTCGTACGCGGCGAGCCACGCCTGGTCGCGGATCGCCTCGCGCGGCGTCCCCGCGAAGGCGTTCCCGTGCGCGTGCCCGCCGTCGCGCGCGAGGGCGCGGTTCACGCCGTCGACGTCGCGCGCCTGGAGCTCGCCGACCACGAGCACGAGGTGGCGGCCCGCCGGCGGCATCTCGTCGTCGAAGCGCAGCCGCAGCGCGGACACCGCGCGGCCCTCGAGCGGCACGGTGACGTCCCGCAGCACGGGCCCGGCCTCCGACGGGCTCTCGGCCGCGCCGGTCGCGACGGCCTCCCACGTCTCGCCGTCGGCGGTCGCCTCGAGCGTCCAGTCGGCCTGGAGCCGCGTGCGCAGCAGCTGCACGTCGTGCAGCGCGTGCACGCCGTCGAGGTCGACGCGCAGCTCGACGGGGAACGCGAACGTCCCCTCGCCGACGAACGCGCCCCACGAGTGCCGGCCGTCCGCCATGCCCGCCTGCCGGTCGACGAGTCCGTCCACGACGTCGTGCGCCTGCCAGCCGGCCTCGACGTGCCGCGGCGCCTCCGCCTCGACGAGCAGCCGCGCGCCCTCCGCCTCGACGGACTGCCGCGTGAGCACGCGGCGCGGCGCCGGCACGAGCGACGCCTGCGCGGCGCGCACGTCGGACGCGCTCTCGGCGAGCCGCACGAAGGACGTCACGGTCCGCCCGCCGCCGATCCGCACGAGCAGGAAGCCCAGCTTGTCGGCGTCCACCGTGCGCGGCGGCTGGTCCGGGTAGAGCCCCCACGTGTTGCGCGCGAACGCCGTCGACGGCGCGGAGATCAGCTCCGTCGCGCCGCGCAGGTTCCGGTACATGTGGTGCGTGTGCCCGGTGTACACGCCGTCGATGCCGTGGCGGTCGACGAGCTCCAGCAGCTCGCTCCGCGCCGGCTCGTCGATGACCTCGTAGTTGCGCAGCCCGATGTCCTCGGGCGTCGCCCAGTAGAGCGCGACGTGCCCGAAGAGGTGGATCTGCTCGGCGTCGGCGTGCGCCTCGAGGTCCTCGCGCAGCCAGGCCCACTGCTCGGCGTCGCACGCGATGCCCGAGTTGAAGGCCATCGTGTTGAGCACGACGAAGTGGCTGTCCCCGTGGTCCCACGAGAAGAACGGGTCGCCGAACCAGCTCCGGTAGAGCTCGGTGTTCTCGTCGCACACGGTCCGCCGCATGGGCGGGATCTCGAGCATCTGCATGCTCGGCTTGTTGCCGATGTCGTGGTTGCCGGGCGCGAGGTGCACGGGCGCCTCGAAGCCGGCGAGGAGCTCCACCGCGGCCTCGCACTCCGCCGCGTAGCTCACGCCGAAGGGCATGCTCCGCACGATGTCGCCGAGGTGCACCGTGAAGTCGACGCCCAGCGCGTTGATCTCCTCGACGGCGCGCGCGAGCCGCGCGTTGTTCGTGAGGACGGCCGTATGCTTGCGGTACGCGAGGTCCGGCGCGTCGAGCAGCTCCTCGCCGGACGTCGCGTCCCCCGGCTCGACGTGCGTGTCGGCGATGACCGCGAAGGTCGTGTCGGCGGGCGGCAGCCACGAGAGGTCGAACGCGCGGAGCGCCCCCTGCTCGACGCGCGCGGAGCGCCACCCGGCGCGGTCCTCCGACTGCGCCGACGCGAGCGCCGCGCAGCACGCGAGCGCCGCGAGCACGGTCGCGCTCCGGGGAAGGCGGCGGCGCGTCACGCGGTCGTCAACGCGCGAGGGCCGCGTCGAGGACGCGCCGGACGGTCCGGTCCTCGCCCGGGTCGAAGCCCCGGCTCGCGTGGAGCACGGTGCCGTCGGGACCGAGGATGTACATCGTCGGCAGCGCCTGCACACCGAAGAACGGCGCGACGCGCTCGCCGTGGAGCAGCAGCCCGTAGTCGAAGCCCTCCGCCGCCATCATGCCGGCGGGGTCGCCCTTGCGGCGCTCGGACGTGGACACGCCGATCACGCGCACGCCGCGCTCGCCGTAGTCGTCGTGCAGGCGCTGGATGGACGGCATCGCCCTGCGGCACGGCGGGCACCACGTCGCCCAGAAGTCGAGCACGACGACCTGCCCGAGGAGCTCCTCGGACGAGAGCGTGCCGCCGTCGGGCGTGGGCAGCTCGAACGCGGGCGCGCGCTCGCCGACGCTCAGCAGCCCGTTCGCCCCGCGTCGCGGCGGCGCCTGGCGCGGGGGCGCGACGGTCGTGGCGTCGACCGACACGGTGCGCCAGCCCGCGGGCGCCGTGAGCCGGAAGTCCTCGGGCGTGAGCGACGCGTCCGGCCGGATCGACGAGAGCTCGAGGCGCACGACCGACGGTCCGATCGGCAGCTGCGTGACGCGCTCCATCGCACGCGGCAGGCCGTCGGAGCGCGCGACGAACCAGCGCCCCGTCACGCCCGGCCGCCCGGGGATGACGAGCACGTCGCAGAGCTCACCCGCCACCTCGGCCGTGCCGTCGAGCGTGACGTCGCCGCCGTCGCCGGAGCGCTCGAACGGCTCGCGCGCGACGAACGGCGTGAGCAGCGCCGGGTCCGCGAAGGCCGTGAGCCGCCGGCCGACCTCGACGTCGTCCGCGCGGAAGAGCACGCGGTCCGCGCGGTTCGCCACGTGGAACACGTCGCCGACGCGCGACATGGAGACCTCGAACGGATCGCCGCCCGCGGAGGCCGTCGGCACGATGGTCCCGGCGACGAACTGCCGCGGGCCGTCGTCGGCGGTCATCATGCGCGCGAGCCCCTCGATGCGCTGCACCGTGCCCTCGACGGGCGCCTCGTGGGTCACGACGAACGCGTACTGCACGCGCTCGGCCTCGCGCATCGCGGCGCGCAGGCGGTCGAGGACCTCCACCGGGTCGGCGTCGGCGGCGAGCGCGGTCGCGAGCAGCGGTGCGAGGAGGAGGCAGGGGAGCGTCATGGCGGGATCGTCGCGGGAGCGGGTCGGGACCCGCGGGTACGGCCGGTGCGCGCGCCATGATAGGTCACGGGCGGGCGAGCCGGAGCGGCGAGTCCGGCGCCCGGGCCGGGCGCCGCCCGGTGTGCGAGACTGGTCGCGCGCCGCCCCCGGGGAACGACCATGCGCCGACCGAACGTCCCGCCGACCGCCCGCCTCCTCCCGCTCCTCGCCGCGCTGCTGCTCGCGGCCTGCGGCCCGACCTTCGCCGAGCCGCTCTCGCCGCCGGACCCCGCGCTCCTCGAGCGCGCGCCCGTCGGCGTGTGGCTCGCGCCGGACGACGACGACGTGACCTGGCTGCACGTCGGGCGCGACGAGGACACGGTGCACGTCGTCGCCGTGGTGCACGACGACGACGGCGACGTCGCCGCGGTCACGCTGGCCGGCCACGTCTCGCTCCTCGGCGAGCTCGCGCTCCTCGAGCTGCGGGTCGTCGCGCCGGAGGAGACCGCGGAGGAGACGGACGGCCGCTGGATGCTCGTCGCGTTCGAGCGGCGCGACGGCGGCCTCGCGATCGCCGCGCCGTCCATGGGCCTGCTCTCCGACGCGATCGACGCCGAGGAGCTGCCGGGCACCGTCGACCGCGGCCTGCTCGGCATCCCGAAGGACGTGCGCGTCGACGCCGACTCCGCGACGCTCCGCGCGTGGGCCGAGGCGCACGTCGACGAGCTCTTCCGCTGGGAGGAGCGGCTGCTCGTCCCGGTCGAACCCGCGGAAGACGGCAGCTGACCCGGCGTCCTCCGCGGCCCGGCGCGGGCATCCACGGGCTCCATGCTCATGCCAGCCTTGCGCATGACTCCAATCGCTGGTCTTATGCAGGTCTGGCTTGAACAAGGATCGAGCCGACGGCCATGCCCCAGGGAGGCAGCACCATGGACGGCCCCTCGAACGCGCCGTCCCGGGCAGGACGGCTCGAGCGACAGCCCGGAGGCTACTCCGCGTTCATCCCCGCCTCCCTGCCGCCGGATCCCCCGATCCGTCTCGGCGGCCAACTGCAGGCACTGCTCTCCCAGGCGGACCGTGCCCTCGGTCGCCTCGACGGCTCGATCACGACGCTCCCGAACCCCGACCTCGTCGTGATGATGTACGTCCGGAAGGAAGCCGTGCTCTCGAGTCAGATCGAAGGCACCCAGAGCTCCCTCCAGGACGTGCTCGCCGCAGAGGCCCGCGTGCTGGATCCGGATCGACCGGCGGATGTCGACGAGGTCATCAACTACGTCACGGCCATGAAGCTCGGCCTCGACCGACTCGCGACACTTCCC
>JAUIEF010000196.1 GCA_030428785.1 bacterium | reverse complement strand
GGGGCGGCGGCGCGGCACTATATCACGCAGGTCTCCGGGCACGCCTCGCGCCGACGCCCGCCCCGAGCCGCCCCGCAGGACGCTCCCGACCGCCCCGGAACGGCCCCCCATGCCCGCCCCGACCCGCTCGCGCACGCCTCGACCCCGGAGGGCGCCCCGCCTCCCGCGCGCGCTCCTCGCGGCGCTCGTCGCGCTCGCCGCCGCGCCGGACGAGGACGCCGTGCGGCCCGGCCCCTGGAGCGCGCGCGACGTCCCCGAGGGTTGGGTCGTCACGGAGACCGACGCCTACCAGGTGCAGAGCGAGGTCGGCGAGGACAAGGCGCGACGCCTCGCCGAGCACCTCGAGGGGCTGCTCCCCGCCTACCGCGAGCTGCTGCCCGACAGGCGCCGGCTCCCGACGCTCGTGCTCAAGGTCTTCCGCGACCGGGAGGCGTACCGCGCGTACGGCGGCGTCTCCGTCGCGCACTACGACGACGTGCACGGCGAGATCGCCTGCTACGACACGGGCGTCGTCCTCGGGCGGCGCGACGTGCCCGCGCAGATCCGCCTGGCCGACCCGGGCGCGCTCGACCTGCGCGGCGAGGAGCACGACGCGCTGCGCCGCCTGCTCGACGACGTCACGGACGCGCTCGTGGTCGACGTCGCGGAGGCCGTCGCGCACGAGGGCTGGCACCAGGTGCTCCACGAGACCACGGTGAGCCAGGTGGCGATGCCCGCCTGGATCGACGAGGGCGTCGCCGACTGGTTCTCCACCGCGCGGCTCGACCCGGAGACCGGCCGCTGGACCGTCGGCGCGCTGCACCACGGCCGGCTGCGCGTCGTCCGGCGCGCGCTCGAGGAGGGCCGCACCGTCTCCTTCGGGGAGATGCTCGGCTTCGACCAGGACGACTACTACCGCGACGCGGAGACGTCCTACGCGCAGGGCTGGTCGATGGTCGCATTCCTCATGCGGCACGAGGACCCGGCGCTGCGCGAGGCGGTCGGGGACCTCATCGCGCACTTCCGGCGCAGCAAGGACTTCCGCGAGTCGACGGAGCGGGTGTTCCGCGACCGGGACCTCGACGCGCTCGGCCGCGACTGGGAGGCGTGGGTGGCGGCGACGGAGCCGGACGACCCGTTCGCGACGCTCGCCGAGGCCTTCGGGGACCGGCTGCGGCCGGAGCACCTCGAGGCGCCGCCGGAGTGGCTCGCCGCCTACGAGCGCGCGCGAGGGGCGCGCTGAGGGGAGGTGAAGTGGAGCGGGTGAACGGAATTGAACCGTCGACAACAACGTTGGCAACGTTGTGCTCTACCACTGAGCTACACCCGCTCCCGTGGTATCGAGGACAGGTTTTCTACGGGACGGCGGCCCCGGCGGTCAACCCCCCTCCCGCTCACGGCGTCCCCCGGCGCGGCCCGTTCGAGCAGTCGCCGCCCTTCGTCGTGCCGGATCCCGCGGGCCCGCAGTAGACTCCCGCCATGCTCGACTGGCTCGCCTGCAGCCTCCTCGCCCCGCGGCTCACGGACCTCGCGGACGTCCCCACGCCCGAGCTGCCGGAGCCCTGGCCCGACGACGACGTCGGCGAGCGCGCGCGCCGCACCTGGGCCGAGCTGGACGCCCTGACCTTCGAGGCGACGGGCCCCACGAACCCGTTCAAGCTGCTGCTCGGCATGGGCTGCCGCGACCTCGTGACGCGCGAGGCGGACCAGCAGCCGGACACGGCGGGTCGCGCGCCGGCCTGGGAGAAGCACCCGGCCTTCCAGCCGGTGACGATCCCCGTGGACGACGGGCCCGCGCTCACCGGGCACCGCTCGACGGGGGCGCCGGGCGCGCCGGTGGTCATCGTCGTGCACGGGCTCTTCGACAGCCACTGCGCGAGCTACGTCGTCGAGCAGGCCGAGTCGTTGCGGCGCATGGGCTTCCACGTCGTCGCGCTCGACCTGCGCGACCACGGGCAGCTCCTCGGCGGGCCGCACGTGCCGTCGCTGGGCATGGTCGAGGGGCGCGACCTCTTCCGCGCGGCGCGCACGCTGGCGCGCGCGGAGGGCGTGTCGGTGGGCCTGTTCGGCATGAGCTACGGCGCGCACTGCGTCGTGCGCGCGGCGCACGAGGCGACGGTCGCCGGCGAGCCGGAGGTGCTGCGCGGCGGCGTGCTCGCCATGTGCGGGCCGCTCGACGTGCACGAGGCGATCAACGCGCTCGACGACCCGTCGCGCCTGCCGCGACCCGAGTCGTTCATGGACCGCATGATCTTCGCCGAGCTGCTGAAGGTCATGGACCGGCACCTGCGCCTGCGCTCGCGCGGCCACAAGCTCGGCAAGGGCACCGCCTACGAGAGCTACGTGCGCCAGGTCATCCTGCCGGCGTTCCCGAAGGAGCCTTCGCTCGTCGGCGCGTACCTGGGCAAGGCGCGCTCGGCGCAGGCGTCGGTCATGGGCGCGCTCCAGGTGCCCGTGGCGGTCGTGCACCCGGTCGACGACCCGCTCGTCCCCGTGGTCCACGCGCGACGCGCGAAGCAGGCGGCGGGCGACAACCCGTTCGTGCACGTGCGCGAGCTGCCGTTCGGCGGGCACGTGGGGCTCGCGGCGGCGGACGGCGTCGGGATGCTGCGGCTGCTCGCGACCGTGTTCGGCCGCCTACGGGACGGCTGACGCGCCGGGCCGGCGCGCGCCCGGCTCAGCTTCCGGGCAGGTCCGGCACGGCCACGTCCTCGCCCTCGGGGACGGCGAGGTAGTCGAGCAGCCGGCTGCCGCGCCCCACCGCCTTCGCGCCGAGGATCGCCGAGCGCACGTACTGCTTCGCGATCTGCACGGCGTCCTCGAGGGGGACCTTCTGGGCGAGGAGCGCCGCGATCGCCGACGAGAGCGCGCAGCCCGTACCGTGCACGGCGCGGCGACGCGGCACGCGCGGCAGCGAGTACATGACGAACTCCTCGCGCGTCCCGAGGATGTCCACCGCCTCCTCGCCCGCGAGGTGCCCGCCCTTGATGAGCACGTTGCGCGCGCCGGTGCGGAGCAGCTCGCGGATGACGTGCTCGGTGTCGTTGCGCACCTGCGTCGTCGACAGCTTCGACAGCTCGGCGGCCTCGTCGATGTTGGGCGTGAGCAGCGTCGCGAGCGGCACGAGCTGCCGCATGAACACCGCGACGTCCTCCTCGGGGAGCACGCGCGTGCCGCTGCTCGTCGCGAGCACCGGGTCGACGACGATCGGGATCTTCTTCGCCGCGAGCGGACCGAGCGCGCGCGCCACCGCGCGCACGACCTCCGCCGACGGCAGCATGCCCACCTTGACGGCCGCGGGCCGCACGTCCGCGAGCAGCGCGTCGAGCTGCGCCTTGACCTCGCGTCCGGAGAGCGCATGCACCGCGCGCACGCCGCTCGGCCCCTGCGCGGTCCAGGCCGTGGGCACGGCCGCGCCGGAGAGCCCGAGGCGCAGGAACACCTTGAGGTCGGCCTGGATGCCCGCGCCCCCGGAGGGGTCGGAGCCGGCGACGGTCAACGGGACGAGCGGTCGGCTCACGGGAACCCCAGGCGGTGGAGGGAGTCGACGGCGACGCGCAGCAGCGCCACGTCGGGGACGGGGTCGACGTCGAGCGCCACGTCGAGGCTGCGCCCCGCGAGCTCGGCGGCGGGCCGCAGGTCGAGCTCGCCCAGGCCGGGCGGCAGGCCCGCCTCGCCGTCGCGCACGTCGTCGAGGAGCACGCCGCGCAGGCGGAGCCGCAGCCGGTCGACCCAGGGCACGTCGCCCTGGCCCAGGACGTGCGCCGTCGCCGGGCGGTGCCAGTAGCCGACGTCCTGCGCGGCGAGGTCCTCGAGCACGAGCGCGAGCGGCTCGGGCGAGGCGAGCGGCCCCTCGGCGGGGGTCGTGACGGCGAGGCGCAGCCCGGGCTGGGAGCGCGCGAGCTCGAAGAGCCCGCGGCAGGCCGCGTCGAGGTCGGCGGAGGCCGGCAGGTCGAGCACGAGCCGGTCCGCGCCGGCCGCGCGCGCCACCGCCACGGCCTCGCCACGGTCGGCCCAGGAGGCGTGCACGCCGACCGCGGGCACGCCGCGCAGATCGGCCACGGAGAGGCCCTTGCGTGCGCTCAGGAGCACCTCGTCGAGGCCCGTCGCCGCGAGCGCGTCGCGCACCGCGACCCCGTCGAGGGCACGCTCGGCGAGGCAGCGGGTGGCGAGGATCATCCGGGGCTCCAACACCGTCCGGGGGGCGCGGGTAGAGTCGCGCGACACACTGGCACGAGTGACGGAGAATACCGATGAACACCAACCTCGTCGCCCACCTCGCCGTGGTGGGCATGCTGTTCGGGAGCACGACCGCGATCCAGGCCCAGGAGGCCGACGCCCCGCGGACCGATGCGCCGGAGGTGCGCCGCCCCCGCCTCAAGCTCCCGCGGATGGGACAGGACGCGCCCGGGCCGCGCGCGCAGCTCGCGACGCCGCCCGCCGCCGCGACGGACGGCCCCAAGCTGGGCGTGATGCTCGACGTGACCGACGACGGCTTCGTCGTCGACGAGGTGAGCGACGGCAGCCTGGCCGCCGCCGCCGGGATCCGGGCCGGTGACGTCCTGCTGAAGATCGGCGGGCGGTACATCGAGGACGTCGAGGACATCCGCGCGACCCTGCGCCGCACTGCCCCCGGGGAGCGCCTCGCGCTGAGCGTCGTGCGACCGGGCGAGGGCATCGTGAACCTCTCGGCGACCGTGCCGAAGCCCGAGCGCCCCGCCGCCCCGAAGTCCCCCATGGCCGACGGCCACAAGGGCGGCTTCCTCGGCGTGCAGCTCGGTGAGAGCGATGCCGACGGCGTGCCCGTCGCGGGCGTCGTCGACCAGTCGGCCGCGTGGTTCGCGGGGCTGGACGCCGGCGACGTGCTGCTCGGCATCGACGGACACGCGGTCTCGAGCGGCGAGGACGTCGTGGGCGCCATCGCCTCCCGCGAGCCCGGCGCCTTCGTCGAGGTGCGCTGGAAGCGCGGCGACGAGGTCCGCGAGTCGCGCGTGCGCCTCGGCTCGCGCAGCCCGGCGCCCGGTGCGCTCGGGTCCTTCACCACGCCGCAGGGCACCTTCGTCGTGCCGGGCGTGCCGGCGGTCCCGCATGTGCCGGGCCTCCGCGGCCGCGTCCAGCAGGCGCCGGACGTCCGCTTCTTCGGCAACGGGGGGCAGGGTCGCGGCTGGCGGTTCGACGCCGACGACTTCCCCGGCTTCTCGATCGACACGGACGACGGCGGCATCTGGCTCTTCGGCGGCGACGACCACGACGGCCGCCGGATGCTGCTCGACGTCGACGACCTGCGCGGCAAGGTCATGGACCTGCGCGGCCGCGTCCACGGGCACGACGGCGACGACCTCGGCGACGCCTTCATGCTCGACCTGGACGACCTCGGCGACGCGGGCTCCCTGCGCATCGAGGTCGAGGACGGCACGCTCACGATCGACCGCGACGGCGACGTCCGGGTGCTCGACCTCGACGAGCTCGAGGACGCGGGCGACGACGTCCTGAAGGTGCTGCCGAAGGGCTTCCTGCAGAAGATCGAGGACCTCGACGGCGACGCGCACTACGAGGTCAAGGTGTTCCGCTCGTCGAGCGGGGACACGACGGACCGCGCCCCGCGGGTCCGGCGGCTCAGCTTCGTGCCGGGAGCGAGCACCGTGACCACCGTGGAGAGCGGGGACGGTTCGTGCTGCACCGAGGGCTCGGCCGAGGTCAAGGCCGGCGCCTGCGATGCCGATGAGGACGCGTCCTCGTCGGAGGCCTCGGTGAACTAGCCGAGGCCGTCCGACCGGTGGCGGCGACGGGAACCGCCGCCACCGGAAGGCGAACACTGGAACGCACTACCCAGGCGGCGCGTCGGGTGACCGGCGCGCCGCCTGCGCGTTCCGGGTGAGCCGCGCGAGCGCGGAGGCCAGGTGCTCGCGCGCCCCGGGCGCCGCCCACCCGTCGGCGAGGAGCACCGCGCGGTCGGCGGCGGCGAGCCGCGCGAAGGCCCGCGCCTCGGGCCCCCGCGCGCCCGGCGGCAGGGGCCGCGCGACGGACGCGCCGAGCGGCAGGAGGCGCCGCGCGGCGAGGGCCGCCAGGAGCGCTCGCGGGTCGTCCAGCCGGTGCTGACGCCCGAGACGGCGCGCGAGCCGTCGGACGTCGCGGTCGAGCACCGCCTCGAGCTCGGCGAGGGCGCGCGCCGCCCAGGCGCGGTCGCGCGGCGCGCCGCCGCCGGGCGCGGGGACTCCGGGTCTACTGTCGGTCATGCCCGGCGGGCTGCCGGACGCGGGCCGGAGTCACACCCGGGCGTCCGCCGCGATCGAGGTCACGGTCGCGCGCCGAACCCGCGCGAGCCGCCGGTCGCGCGGGCCCGCCCGAGCAGGTCGCCTCAGACGCGGACGTCGCCCTCCAGGCCCGCGAGCGCGTCGCCGGCGCCCGCGAGCAACGGCTCGACCTCGGCGGCGAGGAACTCGTCCACCTGCTCGGCGGCGCGGCCCGTGAAGCGCTGCGGGTCGCAGAGCGCGTCGAGGTCGTCGCGCACGGACGCGAAGTGCGGGTCGTCGCGCAGGCGCTCGAGGAGGTCGTTCTCGAGACCCTCGGTCTTGACCTTGGCGCCGGCCGCGACGCTGTGCGCGCGGATCGCCTCGTGGAGCGTCTGCCGGTCGCCGCCGCGCCGCACGGCCTCCATGAGGATCGTCTCCGACGCCATGAACGGCAGCTCGGACTGGAGCCGCCGCTCGATGACCTTCGGGAACACGACGAGCCCCTTCGAGATGTTGAGCAGGAGCTGGAGGATCGCGTCCGTCGCGAGGAACGCCTGGCTGATCGAGAGCCGGCGGTTCGCCGAGTCGTCGAGCGTGCGCTCGAACCACTGCGTCGACGCCGTCTCCGCCGGGTTGAGGAGCAGCCCCTGGACGAAGCGCGAGAGCGCGCAGACGCGCTCGCTGCGCATGGGGTTGCGCTTGTACGGCATGGCCGAGCTGCCGATCTGGTTCGACTCGTACGGCTCCTCGACCTCCTTGAGGTGCGCGAGCAGCCGCAGGTCGTTGCCCATCTTGGCGGCCGTCTGCGCGACGCCCGCCAGCGCGGCCACCACGGTGAAGTCCGCCTTCCGCGTGTACGTCTGCCCGGTCACGGCCCAGCGCTTCGAGAAGCCCATCTTCTCCGTGACCATCTCGTCGAGGCGGCGCACCTTGTCGTGGTCGCCGTCGAAGAGCGCCAGGTAGCTCGCCTGCGTGCCGGTCGTGCCCTTGACGCCGCGGAAGCGCAGGCCGTCGCGCACCGCGTCGAGCGCGCGGACGTCCTCGACGAGGTCCTGGAGCCACAGGCACGCGCGCTTCCCGACGGTCGTGGGCTGCGCCGGCTGGAAGTGCGTGAAGCCGAGCGTCGGCAGGTCGCGGTGGCGGCGCGCGAAGTCGGCGAGCGCGGCGACCGTCGCGAGGAGCATCGGCCGGAGGATGTCCAGGCCGTCGCGCATCTGCATGAGCTCGCTGTTGTCCGTGACGAAGCAGCTCGTCGCGCCGAGGTGGATGATGGGCCGCGCCTCGGGCGCCTGCTCGCCGAGCGCGTGGACGTGCGCCATGACGTCGTGGCGCAGGCGGCGCTCGAAGGCGTCGGCGACCTCGTAGTCGACGTCGTCGAGGTGCGCGCGGAGCTCCGCGAGCTGCCCGTCCGAGATGTCGAGGCCCAGCGCCTGCTCGGACTCGGCGAGCGCCAGCCAGAGGCGCCGCCAGTGCCGGTGGCGCGTGAGGTCGGAGAAGTTCCGGCGCATCGCCTCGCTCGCGTAGCGGGAGGCGAGGGGGGAGCTCCAGGTCTCGTGGGGGTTCGGGGGGGTGCTCATGGGATCACGATAATCAACGACGTGGGGGTCACGACAATCCGCGACGTGCCCCGGCCCGCCGTCAGAGGAGCGTGTCGACGGCCGCGCTGGCCAGCGCGGCGGCGGCGACGAGCGCGACGCGCCCCGGCCGGAGGGGCCGCGCCGCGAGCGCCCAGGGCGCGCCGAACGCGCCGACGGCGTTCGTCACGAGGTCGACCGCCGACGCGCTGCGCCCCGGGATGCCGGCCTGCACCTGCTCGAGCGCGGCCGAGTACAGCCACGCGACGAGCGCCGCGACGAACCACGCGCGGCTCGTGCCGGGCCGCTCGCGGGGTCGCAGGCAGGCCCCGAGCAGCAGCGCCTCGACGGCGAAGAGCACGCCGTGCCCCGCGTTGAAAACGAACCGGCTGCCGGGGAACCACGGCTCGGCGGACACCCTGGTCGACGTGAGCGCCCACCAGATGCACGCGCTCCAGGCCGCGAGGAGGAGCGCCGCCGACGCCCTCCCGCCCGCCGTCGTCAAGGCAGGGCGTCCTGCGCGTTGCGCAGCGGTCGGTCGAGCCGTCGCATCATGGACACGCGGGTGCCGCCGTCCGGGTACGACTTCACCTTCACGTAGTCCATGAGCTTGTTCATGAGCGCGAAGCCGCGGCCGCGCTCCTCGAGCGGGCCCGGGACGACGGGCATGCCCAGCGGGGAGCGGTCCGAGCCGCTGTCGCGCAGCGAGACGAGGATGAACCGCGGCGTGAAGCGCATGCGCACGCTCACCGTGCCGTTGCGGCTGCCGAGGCCGTGCTCGACGGCGTTGTCGAGCGCCTCGGAGAACGCGAGCACGACGGCGCGCTCGATCTGCTCGTCGATGTTCCGGTCGCGCAGGAAGGACGAGAGCATGCCGCGCAGTCCGCGCACGGGGCCGGGGCTCCCGTCCACGACGATCGTGCGGTGCATGCTCGCGCCGTGGGTCATGCGCGCTCGTCCTCCAGGAGGAGCGAGAGGTCGAGCGCCGGCGCCGAGTGCGTGAGCGCGCCGATGGAGATGCGGTCGACGCCGGTGGCGGCGATCTCCGCGACCGTGTCGAAGGTCACGCCGCCGCTCGCCTCGAGCTCGAAGGCGTCGCGTCGCGGGTGGTCGGCGAGCGCGGCCACCGCGGCCGCGAGCCCGTCGCGGTCGAAGTTGTCGAGCAGGATCGCGTCGGCGCCGCCGTCGGCCTCCGCGCGGGCCTCGTCGAGGTCGCGCGCCTCGGCCGTGATCCGCATGCCCGCCGGCGCCTCGGCGCGGATGCGCGCGACGAGGCCGCGGTGGTCGAGGTCGCCGGCCATGGCGAAGTGGTTCTCCTTGAGGAGCACCTCGTCGAAGAGGCCGATGCGGTGGTTCACGCCGCCGCCGTGCAGGACCGCCGCCTTCTCGAGCATCCGCATGCCGGGCGTCGTCTTGCGCGTGTCGACGATGCGCGCCTTCGTGCCGGCGGTGCGCTCGACGAAGCGCGCGGTCATCGTCGCGACGCCGGACAGCCGGCCGAGGAAGTTGAGCGCCGTGCGCTCCGCCTCGAGCAGCGACGCGGCCGGGCCGCGCGCCTCGAGCACGAGGTCGCCCGGTCGCACGGCGTCGCCCTCGGCCTTGTGGAGCGTGACCGCGACGTCCGGGTCGACGCGGAGGAAGACCTCGCGCGCGAGCTCCAGGCCGGACAGCCGCCCGACCGCCTTCGCCACGATGCGCGCGCGGGCCGGGCCGCCGCGCCCGCCGAGCGTGAGCGCGGTCGTCACGTCGCCGCGGTCCGACAGATCCTCGGCCAGGGCGAGTTCCAGGAGCTCGGCGGCCGCGCTCGGCAGTGGCATGGGGGCGGGTGGCCCTCCGGGATTCCTCGATTCGACAGGCAGACCTCTCGTCCAAGGCCCGGACGACGCCCCCGATGCTATCGCAGCGCGTTTTCCTCAGCGAGGGCGCAGCGCCTCCCAGCGCTCGAGGAGCACGGGACCGACGCCCCGGACGGCGTCCGCGGAGGCCGGGTCGAGGCGCCCGCCGGCCGCCCGACGGGCCGCCTCGAGGCGCTCGCCGAGGACCGGCCCCACGCCGGGCAGGAGGCGCAGCTCGGCACCCCGGAGGTCCTCGAGGCGGAGCAGGACGGGCTCGCCCGCGAGGCCGGCGGGCACGGGCCGGGCGGGCGGCCGGAGGTCGAGGACCACGGCGAGGACCCCGAGCAGCAGGAGCCCGCGGCCCACGGACCGGGGCGGCGGGGGTTCCGGGGCGGGCGCGGCCGGCTCGCCGTCGCCGCCCGGCGCGCC
>JAUIEF010000195.1 GCA_030428785.1 bacterium | reverse complement strand
CGGCGCGCGCGAGGCGTTCGGCGACCGCGCGGCGGGCGCGGTGCACGTCCTGCGTTGCGGCGAGGGCGAGGCGGCGCGCTGACGGTCGTCGCGCGGCGCGTCGGCCGGACACGCGGCGCGGCGCGCGGTGCGGGCACCGCGAGCGCGCGATGCTCAGTCAGCCTCGGCGCCGCCCCCGTGCAGGAGCGCCGGGAGCCGGTCCGCGAAGCCGCGGATGCGCGCGGCGTCGTAGCGGTCGAGCGGGAAGCAGAGCTCGAGCGCGAGCCGGCCCGCCGACTGCACCGCCGTGAGCGACGGCGTCGGCGCCGGGACGGCCACCGAGAGCCACTCCGCCCCGTGCTCGACGCGGCGCAGCTCCGGCCGCCGCCCGAGGTTCGCGAGGCGCAGGCTCGCGTGCGTCACGGGCGCGTCGCGCAGCCGCCCGGCCCTCGCGAGCCGCGCCGTACGCTGCACGTAGCGTCCCTCGTGCCGCAGGAACGCGAGCCGTCGACGCCGCATGCGGCAGTGCGTGCCGCGCCCGAGCGCCTTGCAGGCGCGCTGCGCCTGCGGCAGGAGCGGACGGCCGCGCCGGAACGTCACCTCCACGCAGCAGGCCGTGTTGCCCGGCGCGCCGCGGCGGATCTCCGGCAGCCAGGTCGCGAGGTCCGCGCCCAGCGCGATGCGCGCCGACCGTCGCGTGTCGTCCGCCTCGAACATGAGGGCCGCCACCGTCACGAGGAGGCGCACCGTGAGCGACCGCCCGTGCGTGCGCGGCCCGCGCAGCACGCGCCGCGTCTCCTCCCGGTCGAAGACGTGCCGCCACGTGCCGAGCGCGGGCGCGACGGCCTCCTCCGCGGGCGCCGCGCCGTCCTCGCCGAGGTCGAGCGCGCGCCCGCGCGGCACGACCTTGCGCGCGACCTGCCGTCCCACCCAGCCCGTCACGTGCATCGGGCGCGCGAGGTGCTCGTGCAGCCGACGGTGCCCCGGCACGCGACGCACCGTCTGGAGCGCAGGCGCGAGCTCGGGCGTGCCGTCGTTCCCGTAGAAGCCGAGGAGATCCTCGAGCCAGGCGGCGGCGCCGACGGAGTCCGCGAGCTTCGGGTCCACGAGCGCGACGAGCGTCGCCTCGTCGAGCCGGCGCAGGCGGAACGGCAGCGCGTGCGCCGCGCGCGCGGCCTCGTCGACCGCGGCGTCGTCCACCACGTCGGCGAGCGCGCGCTGCTCGGACGCGAGCATCCCCGTGAGCTCCTCGGGCGGTACGGGCTCCCACGCGAAGCGCCGGCGCCGCTCGTCCTCCGGCACGAGCCGCGCGTGCAGCGGTCCGCGCGCCGTGACCTGCCGCACCCACGCGGCGACGACCCGCGCCGCGTCGAGCGGCTCGCGCCAACGCAGCGTGACCCGCTGCGCGCTCGGACCGAGGGCCTCCTCGGCACCGAGCATGGCGAGCGAACCGGCGTGGGGCGTCCACATGGACGCCGCATGATACGCCGGGGCGCGCGGCGACCCGTGCCCGTTCCCCCCGGCGTCGCGCGCGCTCCGGCGGGGACTCCGCGACCGCCTCCGGACGGGGCCGATCGGCCGTCGCGGGTTACCCGATCGCGGGTCCGCGGATAGAGGAGGCGGCAGGGATGTCGGGACTCTGGCGGGCCGTCCGCCCCGGGCGCCCCCGGGTACGATGACGGTCGGTCGTCGGCGACCCGACCCCCGCGCCGCGCGACCCATCCCGATCCTCCTCCCGTCCGCCGGTCCCGCGTCCCGTCGACGCGCGCGACCGGGCCTCCCCGGAGCCGACCCGCATGCCGTCCTCCCCGACCGCACCGCGCGGCGCACGGATCACGGGCTGGGGGAGCGCGCTGCCGCCCGAGGTCGTGGACAACGCGGCCATCGCCGCCGGGCTCGACGTCACGGACGAGTGGATCGTCGAGCGGTCGGGCATCCGCGAGCGACGCATCGGCGGCTCGACGGCCGGGCTCGCGACGGAGGCCTGCCGCGCGGCGCTCGCGCGCGCGTCGTGCGCGCCCGACGATGTCGACATGATCGTGCTCGCGACGATGTCGCCCGACCGCACGTGCCCCGCCTCCGCGACGCAGGTGCAGCACGCGCTCGGCGTGCGCGGCGGCGCCTTCGACGTGAACGCCGCCTGCTCGGGCTTCGTGTACGGCCTCGCCGCCGCCGCGGGCTTCCTCGCGACGGGCTGCCGCCGCGTGCTCGTCGCGGGCGCCGAGACCATGCGGCGCATCACCGCCTGGGACGACCGCGACACCGCCATCCTCTTCGGCGACGGCGCGGGCGCCGTGCTCCTCGAGGCCGTCGACGGACCGGGCGACCTGCTCGGCTGGTCGCTGCACAGCGACGGCGCGCTCGGCGACCTCGTGCACGCGGAGTTCGGCGGCACGATGCGCATGGACGGGCGCGAGACGTTCCGCGCCGCCGTGCGCGTCATGGTGGACGTCGCGAACGAGACGCTCGAGCGCACCGGGCACGCCGTCGGCGACGTCGCGCTGCTCGTGCCGCACCAGGCGAACCAGCGCATCCTCGACGCCGTCGCCTCGCGGCTCGGCGTGCCGGAGGAGCGCGTCGTCTCGGTGCTCGAGCGCACGGGCAACACGTCCGCCGCGTCCATCCCGATCGCGCTCGCCGCGGCGGCCGACGAGGGGCGCATGGCGCAGGGCGACCTCGTGCTGCTCGTCGGCTTCGGCGCCGGGCTCACGTCCGGCAGCCTGCTGCTGCGGTGGAACCCATGAGCGGGAGCGCGGGCCGCGACGACGCGACCGCCGCCAGGACGGATCGGACGCACCGCGGGGCGGGCAGGCGCCCCGCGACCACCCGGAGGAGAGAGCCATGAAGGGCCTGGACGGGAAGTCGGTGCTCGTCACCGGCGGCGCGAGCGGCATCGGCGAGGCGACGGTCGCACGCTTCGTCGAGGAGGGCAGCCGCGTCGTCGTCCTCGACCGGAACGGCGAGGCGCTCGAGCGCGTCGCGTCGGAGCAACAGGGCGTCGCCGGCGCGATCCACTGCGACGTGAGCGACCCCGAGCAGGTCGAGCGCGCGTATCTCGAGCTCGACGCTCTCGTCGGCCCGCTCGACGTCCTGATCAACAACGCGGGCTTCAGCATCCGCCACCGCTTCATGGACATCACGCTCGACGAGTGGCGGCGCACGATCGACACGAACCTCACCGGGCTCTTCCACGTCGCCCAGCTCGCCGCGCGCCGCATGCTCGATGCGGGCCGCGGCGTCATCCTCAACATGGGCAGCATGAACGGCCTCATCGGCTGCCCCAACTACGCCGACTACAACGCGTCCAAGGCCGGCGTCATCGAGCTCACGCGCACCATGGCGCTCGAGCTCGCGCCCACCGTGCGCGTGCTCTGCGTGTGCCCCGGCGCCGTCATGACGCCCATGCAGGAGGCCGAGTACACCGCCGAGATGATCGCGGGGCTCGAGGCCAAGATCCCCATGGGACGGCACGCCAAGCCCGCCGAGATCGCCGCGTGGTTCGCGTTCCTCGCGAGCGACGAGGCCGGGTTCGCGTGCGCGCATCCCGTCGTGCTCGACGGCGGGGAGTCGGCGGGGGGGCTGGCGTCGCACAGGGACGACGACATCTGACCGATCCGGGACCGGGGCCGGGACGGGGCGGAGGCCGGGGCCGGGGCCGGGGCCGGGGCGAGTCGGCGGCGGGAGCCGGATCCGGATGCAGGATCGGGAATCGGGAAGCCGGATCGGGAAGCCGGATCGGGACCGGCCAGCGGGACCCGGAACCGGAAGGCCGGCCGTCGGCCCCGAGACCTGATGCCGCGGCGTGAACGGAGCGGACGAGGTTCGGCCCGATCGCCGTTCGAGCGGACGACCTGTCGTGCACTGAAGCTCGGATCGACGGGCGCCGACTTGGACACGCGTGGTGAGCGAGCGACACTCCTTGCCGGAGCCGGAGCCGGAGCCGGAGCCGGAGCCGGAGCCGGAGCCGGAGCCGGAGCCGAAGCCGGGCCCGAGACCGAGACCGAAGCCGCCGTGGCGCGCTGCGCGCGCCACGGGAGCGCCGACGGAGCGTACTGCTGAACCGCGAAGACCTCGACACCTCCTCCGCCGGGCGCCTCGGGGCGGGCGTGCTCCTCGCGTCGCGGGCCGTCGGGGACGTCGCCGGGTCGCTGTTCCCCGAGGAGGCCGCGCTCGTCGCGAAGGCCGTCGACAAGCGGCGCCGCGAGTTCGCGAGCGGCCGCGTCCTCGCGCGCGGCCTGCTCGCCGCGCTCGGTTGTCCCGACGCGCCGCTGCTCCGCGGCGAAGACCGCGTGCCGCGCTGGCCTGCGGGGGTCGTGGGCTCGATCTCGCACACCGCCACGCGCGCGGTCGTCGCGGTCGCGCACGTCGACGACGGCGTCCGCGCGCTGGGCGTCGACGTCGAGGAGGACGTCCCCCTCGACGAGGAGCTCCGCGCGAGCGTGCTCACCGACCGCGAGCGCGCGCGGCTCGACGCGACGCCCGAGCCGGAGCGCGGCGCCCTCGCGAAGCTCGTGTTCAGCGCGAAGGAGGCCGTCTACAAGGCGCAGTACGGATTGAGCGCGACGCTGCTCGACTTCCACGACGTGGAGGTCGCGCTCCTGCCGGACGTCGCGGCCTTCGAGGCGCGGCTGCCCGAGCGCGTGCACGAGGTCGTCGGCCGCCCGACCCTCGCCGGCACCTGGTGGCGCGAGGCGAGCTGCGTCGTGACGGCGGTCGTCGTGCGGGAGGCCTGAGGATGGACGGCGGCGACGCGACGATCTCCTCCGAGGGGAGCAGCCGCTTGCCGTCCGCGGGGACACGGCGCTCACCGGTCGCGGTGACGCTGCGCTCGCCGTCCGCGTCGATCGTGCTCCTGCTCGCGATTGTCGTCGTCACCCTCGTGCTCCACGACCGTTGCGTGCAGGCGTGGGAGGGCTCACCTGAGCCGTTCCGCTGCCTCGCGTCCGCCGCAGACCTCGTGGTCATCGCGACGCTGGCGACGCCGGAGGCGGGGGACTGTCCGTCTCCCGTGCCCTACGAGACCGCCGTGATCGTGCAGGGCGACGCGCGCGTGGGAGAGATCCTCTTGGTGGACGGCGCCGGCCGCATCGCCGCGCACGACGGGTCGCTCGGTCCGCCGCAGCAAGGCGAACGGACGCTGCTCTTCCTGCGCGGCTCTCGCGAGGCGGGCTGGGAACCGGTGAGCTCTCGCGGCGGCGTGCTCGCGGTCTACGGGCTGAAGGTCTGCAGCGACATCCTCGAAGCCGACGTCGAGGCCGCCGTCGTCGACGCGCTCCGACGGCTCGAACGAATCCGGAACCTCGCCGCCGACGAACGGGAGCTCGCGGAGGTCGAATGGCTCGTCGCATGCGCCGAGGACCCGCGGACGAGCGACGACGCGGTGAACGACCTCCTCGACATGAGCGGCGTCCGGCGCGATGCCCGGTCGGGTGTCTCGCTCACGCCGCGGCCGTTCACCACGGAGCAGAAGCGGCGTCTCGTCCGCCTCCTCGTCGAGGGCGGTGACACGGCACTGGTGCTGTGGGGGATCGCCGCGCTCGTCTCGGACGTCGACGACCCGGCGATCGACGCCGCTCTCCTGCGGCAGCTCGCGTGGACGCTCGAGGACGAGCACGCGCCGCGCGGCGACGTGTCCGGTCTCCCGCGGACCCAGCGCCGTCGGTCGCACCTCGCGGTCGACGCCGGAGACGCCGTCCGCGCGGTCGCCGCGCGCACGGATGACCCCGATGTGCGCCGCCTCGCGTCGGAGTACCTCGCGAAGGACCGCTTCGACCCGTGGCGGCGGGACGTGCTGAGGCGGCTCGTGCACGCGCTCGAGCAGGGGTGACTCATCCCTCCCACGCGTCCAGCCAGCGCCCGATGAGGCCCGCGTCGATCACCGGGCACGCGATGCCGCTGCCCGCGAGGCCCTCGCGCACGTGCGTCGTGTCGAGGGTCGGCATCGTCGCGTCCGGCAGGAACGCCTCCGCCGGGGGCGGCGCGCCGTCGGGGCCCGGCGGGAGCAACGGGAGCAGCGCGGCGAGCGGGTCGTCGGGATCGCGGCGCACGCGCTCGACGAACTCCGCGTGCCACCGCGGCCACGGCAGGCGGCGCATCGGGTGGCCGCGCGACTCGGCGACGTCGTAGGCGTCCTGCATGCGCGGGCGCACCGGGTTGACGAGGTGATAGGTGCGGCCGTCGGCCGGGCCGTGCAGCGCGAGGTGCACGAGCGCGGCGGCGCAGTAGTCGACGGGCGTCACGTCGAGCGTGCCCGGCAGGTCGGGCACCGCGCCCATGCGCACGCAGCCGAGGAACACGCGGCTCGCGAGGTCGTCGGCGTTGCTGCGGCCGGTGGTCGCGCTCCCGGCGACGCGGCCCGGCCGGTGGATCGTCACGGGCAGTCCGCGCGAGGCGGCCTCGCGCACGAGGCGCTCCGCGACCCACTTCGTCTGCTCGTAGCCGCCGAGCAGACCGTCGGGCGGCGGGAGCGGGTCGTCCTCGCGGAGGACGCGCGGTGCGTGCACGTCGCTCGGCGCCGAAGGCTCGTCGTCGTCGCGCGCACCGTGCGGCGCCGGCGAGCCGCCGTGCATGCGTGCGGAGGTCTGGGCGTCCGGCGCGCCGAACGGCAGCACGCCGATCGTCGACACGTGGTGCAGCGGCTTGGCGCGGCCGCGGCACGCGAGCCGGATCGCCTCGCGCGTGCCGTCGACGTTCGCCGACGCGAGCGCGCGGTAGCCGCGGAAGAAGTCGACGGACGCGGCGGAGTGCACGACCGCGTCGAGCGTACGCGCGAGCTCGTCGAAGCGCGACTCGTCGAGCCCGAAGCGCGGTGCGGCGAGGTCGCCGGGCACGACGTGCACGCGCGCGGCGAGCGTGGCGCGGTCCAGGGCGGCCGGCTGTGTGCCGGACGCGTCGTCGGCGTCCGTCCCGGACGGGCCGCGCCCTCCGGCGGCGTCGTCGTCCGGGGCGGGCGCGACGAGCGCGTACCGCTCGAGCGTCGCGAGCAGCCGCGCGCGGCCGGCCGTCTCGTCGGGCGCGCGGACGAGGACGTGGACGTCCGATTCGCTCCGCGCGAGCAGCTCGGCGAGCACGTGCGCGCCGAGGAAGCCCGTCGCGCCCGTGAGGAAGACGTGTCGCGGCGGGTCGTCGACGCGCGTGCCGGCGGGGACGAGGTCGTCGTCGAGCCGCGCCTCGGCCCGGAGGTCCGGGGCGTCGTCGCCGTCGGCCGTCTCGCCTGCGTGGAGCCGGTCGACGACGGTCGCCACGCCCGCGGGTGTCGGCCGCTCGAAGAGCGCGCGCAGCTCCGGCGCGACGGCGAGCGCCTCCTCGAGCCGCGCGACGAGCCGCAGCGCGAGGAGCGAGCTGCCGCCCGCCGCGAAGAAGTCGTCGTGCACGCCGAGGGCGGCGGCGTCGCGGTCGAGCACCTCCGCGAAGACGTCGAGCACGGCGACCTCGGTGGGCGTGCGCGGCGGCGCCCGGTCCGCGCGCGCGGCGCGCTCGTCCGGCGTCGGCAGCGCGTCGCGGTCGACCTTGCCCGTCGAGCGCCGAGGGATCGCGTCGAGCACGACGACCTGCGCCGGGACCATGCCCGCGGGGAGCCGCTCGGCGACCCACGCGCGGAGCGCCGCGCCGTCGGGTCGCGGGGCGGCGCCGTCACCGCGCGTGTCGCCGCCGCCGCCGCGCGCGTCGGTCGCGACGTCCACCGCCGGGGACGCGGGGTGTCGGCGCACGTCGCCGCCGCGCACGCCGACCCACGCGACGAGCGCGCTGCGGTCCGCACGCGCGGCGACGTGCGCGTCGTGCACGGTGGGATGCGCGAGCAGCGCGGCCTCGACCTCGCCGGGCTCGATGCGCTGGCCCGCCACCTTGAGCTGCTCGTCGACGCGCCCGAGGAACTCGAGGTCGCCGTCGGCCCGCCAGCGCGCGAGGTCGCCCGTGCGGTACACACGATCCGGCGGCGACGCGTCGACGCCGCCCGTGTCCGCTCGCGAGGCGTCGACGCGCGCGCTCGACCTCGGCGCCGCAGTGAACGCGCGCGCCGTCTCGTGTGGCCGACCGCGGTAGCCGCGCGCGAGGCACGGCCCGGCGATCAGGAGCTCGCCCGGGACCCCCGGCGGGGCGAGGCGGTCGCGGCCGTCGACGAGCAGGAGGCGCGTGCGGTCGTGCGGCCGCCCGATGGGGGCGACGCGGGTCACGTCATCACGCGACCCGCAGCGGTCCGTGTCGTCGTGGCCGGCCCCGGACGACGGACCGTCGGCGCCCGCCGCGTCGGTCAGCTCGTCCCGCGTCCACGCGCGGCACGTCACGTCGACGCACGCCTCGGTCGGACCGTAGAGCGTGAGCGTCGACGCCGCGTTCGGGAGGACCTCCATCGCGCGGCGTAGCAGCCGCTCGTCGAGGAGGTCGCCGCCGGTCGTCACGTGACGCACGGCGCGCGCGTCGGCGAGCCGCGGCTCGCGCAGGAGCGCCTCGAGCAGCGGCGGCGGGTCGTGCATGACCGTCACGTCGTGCGCGACGGTGAGCTCCGCGACCGCGTGCGGGTCGCCCGCGTCCTCGTGGGGGACCATGACGAGCGACGCGCCCGCGACGAGCGGCGGGATCCACTCGAGGAAGCCCGCGTCGAAGTGGGTGGGGATGCGCGCGATGAAGCGGTCGGCGGGGGCGACGCCGAGCTGTTCGACGTACCACGCGAATTCGTCGGCGAGCGCGCCGTGCGTGATCTCGACGCCCTTCGGCCGGCCCGTGCTGCCGGAGGTGTAGAGGACGTACGCGAGGTCGTCGGCGCGCGTCGGCTCCCCGGTGTCCGCCCGCTCGCGGACGCCGCCGTGCAGGTCCGCGTCGGTCGAGGTCGCGTCGGTCGAGCCCGCCTCGCGCGGCGGCCGCCCGCGGCCGTCCGGGACGCTGCCCGGACGGACGGGGGCGTCCGCCGTGACGTCCACGGCGGTCCACGGCCCGTCGCGCAGCGCCTCGTCGGGCGCGCCGGCCGTGAGCAGCACCGCGACACCCGCGTCCTCGAGCAGCGCGCGCTGCCGCGCCACCGGCTGGTCGACGTCGATCGGCAAGATGGCGCCGCCCGTCAGCCACGTGCCGAGCACGGCCTCGAGGTAGGCGCACGAGCGTGGGATGACGACCCCCGCGAGCGTCTCGCGCCCGACAGGGAGCGCGTGCAGCGCGTCCGCGAGCCGCTCCACGCGAGCGGCGAGCTCGCCGTAGGTGCACCACGCGCCGCGCTCCCACACGGCGGGCGCGTCGGGCGCCGCCGCCGCGGCGAGAGCGATGCGCTCGGGCACGAGCGCGGGCTCCGGCAACGGTGTGTCCGGCCCCGTCCCGAGCGCGAGCAGCGCGCGCGTCGTCGCCGGGCCCAGCGCGTCGAGCGCGTGCACGGGCGCGTCCGGTGTGTCGACGACGCCGTGCAGCAGGGTGACGAGGTGCGTCCACCAGCGCGCGACCGTGTCCTCGTCGAAGAGGTCCGTCGCGTACTCGAGCACGCCCGTGAGCACGCCGTCGCGCATCTCGACGGTCACGTTGAGGTCGAGCTTGGACGTGCCCGGGTCGACGTCGACGGCGCTCACCGCGAGGTCGTCGAGGACCGGCGGCGCGTCGGGTAGCTCGTCGACGCCGAAGGCCGTCTGGAAGATCGGCGCACGGGAGAGGTCGCGGGGGGGCTTCAGCGCCTCGACGAGCGCCTCGAACGGGAGGTGCTGGTGGTCCTGGGCCTCGGCGGCCGCGGCGTGCACGCGCGCGACGAGCTCGCGGAAGGTCGGCTCGCCGGAGAGGTCGACGCGCACGGGCAGCGCGTTCACGAGGAAGCCGAGGACGGGCTCGAGCTCGAGCCGCGTGCGGCCGGCGGCGACGGTCCCGACGACGAGGTCCTCCTCGCCCGTGAGGCGCTCGAGGAGCACGGCGAAGGCGGCGAGCAGCGTGTCCTGCAGCGTCGCGCCGAGCTCGCGGGCGAGCGCGCGGACATCGGCGGAGAGCGCGGGAGGCAGGGCGCGCACGAGGCGCCGGCCGTCGCGCCCCTGCGTCGGCGGGCGCGGTCGGTCGGTGGGGAGGTCGAGCGCGGCGGGCGCGCCCTCGAGCACGCGGCGCCAGTGCGCGACCTCGCGCTCGCGCGCGGGGCCGGCGAGCCGCGC
>JAUIEF010000194.1 GCA_030428785.1 bacterium | reverse complement strand
GTGGCTCATACCCGTCGAACGTGGGTCCGGAGATGACATTCCCAGGGGTCGATGGATCCCTGGATCCGGGGTAGGGTGCGGGCTTCGGGATCGCCGGGCCGGCTCTCTGCGCACGCGCGGGGTCCGGTCCGCCCCAAGGGCGGTCCCGGTCATCCACGCTTCATCCCCCTGGAGTCCGACGTGCTTCACACTCTCCCAAGCCCCCGTCGCTGGCGCTCCCTCGCCGGCGCCGCGCTCTGCGCCGGCGCGCTCCTCGCGAGCGCCCCCGACCTCTCCGCGCAGTCCGACTTCATCGTCTCGGACATCGTCGTCACCCAGAACGTCCAGTACGGCGGCAACACGCAGCTCACCGCCGGTCGCTCCACCTTCGTGCGCGCGCTCATCCGCATCTCGCCGCCGCCGGTCACCCCGATCCCGATCGACGGCCTCATGCGCGTCTACGTCGACGGCCAGGAGGTCGCCGACTCGCCCGTCTTCTCGCTCAACGGCCCCGTGCCCTCGAACGGCCCCGACCTCGCCCAGCTCGACGGCACGCTCAACTTCGTGTTCGTGGCGCCCACCTCGGACAACGTCGTCGTCACCGTCGAGGTGAACCCCGCCGGCCCGAACCAGGTCGCCGAGACGAACCTCTCGAACAACCTGTCGACCACCGGCGTCCTCGACTTCGTCGAGCTCAAGGTGCCCGAGCTCGCCTACGCGCCCATCGACTACCGGCCGGGCGGCGAGCTGGACCCGCCGAACCTCCCCGACCCCGCGCTCATCCAGCCCTCCATCGGTGACGGCTTCGTGATGGGCATCTACCCGTCCAAGGACTGGTACTACCACCGCACCGACGCGCCCTCGAAGCTCTGGACCGCGTCGCTCAGCGGCACCGGCAGCGCGCTCATCTCGTCCCTGACGGCCGACCGCCTGCTCATGGACCCGGTCCCCGACTACGTCTACGGCTGGGTCCCCGGCGGCCTGCCGTACAACGGCCAGGCGACCATCGGCGGCCCCGCCTCCATGGGCAACACGCAGAACACCCGCCACCAGCGGACCTTCGCCCACGAGATCGGCCACAACCACGGCCTGCCGCACAACTCGTTCACGTCGCAGACCAACGGCATCGACGTGGAGCACCACCTGAACCTCACGCAGGGGCTGCCCCAGCTCAAGCCGACCACGCAGAACGACATCATGGTCCCGGGGCTCCTCACCCCGCAGGCCTGGGTGGCGAACAACAGCTACACGTTCTTCCTGAACCACCCGACCTACGCGCTCCCGCTCACGATCGACCCCGTCGACCACACGCCGACGATCCTCGTGAACGGCGTGCGGAACTCGGAGACCGGTGAGATCGTGATCCACCACGCGGTCGAGGTCCCGCCGAGCGAGAAGACGCCCCCGGTCGTCGGCGCCTCCGACTTCGCGCTGCGGTCCTTCGTCGGCGGCACGCTCGTCCGCGAGCTGCCCGTGCGCGCCACGGGCACCACGGACTGCGCCGACGCGGACAGCGACTCGGCGTTCGAGTCGTCGCCCTGGGTCAACTTCCACGCGGTCATCCCGTCCCACGCGCCGAACGGTCAGCCCATCGACCGCCTGGCGTTCGAGCAGGGCGGCACGACGGCCCTCGAGCTCACGCGCTCCGCGTCCGCGCCCGAGGTGTCCTTCACGTTCGCCTCGGCGCTCACCTCGCCCGTGGTCACCGTGGCGTGGGAGGGCTCGGACGCCGACGGCGACGCGCTCACCTACTACCTGCGCTACAGCCGCGACGGTGAGAGCTTCTCGCCCCTCGCGAGCGGCATTTCGGAGACGAGCTGGACCGTCGACCTCCGCGAGCTGCCGGGTCTCGTCGACGGCCAGGGCTTCTTCGAGGTCCGCGCCACCGACGGCCTGAACACGACCATCGTGAAGTCCGATCCGCTCACCGGCGGCCAGCAGTTCGCGGGCGTCGGCGGCAACGACCCCTGGGTCGAGATCTACCACCCGGACCCGGGCTTCACGTTCCAGAAGGGCGCGACCGTCGTGCTCCACAGCTCCGGCTGGGACCTCGAGGACAACGGCCTGGACGGCGCGTCCCTCCAGTGGTCGTCGGACGTCGACGGCGCGCTCGGCAGCGGCCGCATCGCGTCCGTGTCCGACCTCTCGGTCGGCGCGCACGTCATCTCGGTCACCGCCACGGACAGCAACGGTCAGACCGCGACCGCCTCGGCGGCCATCGAGATCACCGACCGCGGCCTGCCGGACGTCGTGGGCGAGGTCTGCCAGACCGACCTCGGCTTCGGCGGCCCGGGCACGATGGCCCTGTCGATCTGCGGCGGCGACCTGTCCACCGGCACGACGGCCGACCTGCTCGTCACGGGCGGCCCGTCCAACGCGCTGGCCTACGCCTTCGTCGGCTTCACCCTCGATCCGACGCCCGTCGCGGGCGGCCAGATCGTCCCGGTGCCGCCGACGGCCGTGAAGGTCTTCGGCACCGACGCGGACGGCGAGATCTTCCTCCCGGGCATCCCGGGCGGCGGCGGGCCGTTCAGCGTCTACGTGCAGGTGGTCGCGGAGGACGGCGGCCAGCCGTTCGGCTACGCGATCTCCAACGCGGTGCAGGCGGACTTCCTGCCGTAGCCGTCACGATCGCACGTCGCGCTCGACGCGACGGAGATCACCGGGGCCCGGTCGCGGCGACGCGGCCGGGCCCCTTCCCGTTGACGGGGGCCTCCTCGTCGAGGGGCGGCCGCGCCCTGTCATCGGAATCGCGCGGCGGGCGTCCGCGCGCGTCCCGCCGACGGGCGGCCTCGGTCCGCTTCGCCCGTCAGCCGCCGACGAACGTCAGCGCGCGCGGCTTGCCGCCCTCGGGCGCGTCGATCACCTCCATCGCGCCGTCCGGCTTCGCGCGCAGCTCGACGATGCCGTGGTACGGCACGAAGTGGTTGAGCGAGGTCGGCACGTCCCAGCCGAGCGCGCGGCGCATGATGACGCGGATGACGTGGCCGTGCGTCACGATGACGAGCCGCTCGCCGACGTGCGCCGCGACGGCCCGGTCGAAGCAGGCGAGCACGCGCTCGGAGAACGCCGACTCGCGCTCGCCGTCCGGCGCGTTGCCCGTCTCCGGGTCCGCGACGTAGGCGGCGATGGCGCCCGGGCTCTCCGCCTCGATCTCGGCGTGCGTGCGGTGCGTCCAGCTCCCGCGGTCGAGCTCCTTGAGCGCCTCCTCGAGCTGCACCTCCAGCCCCGCGATGGCCGCGAGCGGCTCCGCCACGGCGAGCGTCCGCGTCAACGGGCTGCACCAGATGGCGTCCGGCGGCTCGTACCGCTCGACGAGCTTCGCCGCGAGCAGCGGGCTCGCGATCTCGCCCTCCTCGGAGAGCGCCACCTCGGCGCCCCCGTAGAAGGTGTCCTTGTGCTCCTCGGCCACCTCGCCGTGCCGCACGAGGAGCACGTGGGTCCAGTCAGCGTCCGTCATGCCTCAGGCGTCGCCGTGCTGCTGCGTGGCCAACCAGTTCTCGACGCCCATGGCGTCGATCTTGCCGAGCTCGCCCTCGAGCCAGTCGACGTGCTCCTCCTCGTCGGCCAGCACGTGCTCGAGGAGCTCGCGCGAGACGTGGTCGCCCTGCTCGAAGGTCACGGCGATGCTGTCCTGCAGCGTCTTGATCGCCTTCATCTCGAGCGCGAGGTCGTTCTGGAGCATGTCCTTCGGGTCCTTGCCCGAGTGGACCTTGTCGTAGCGGGTCATGTTCGGCTTGCCGTCGAGGAGCAGCATGCGGTCGATGATCTTGTCCGCGTGCCGCATCTCCTCCATGGACTCGTCCCACTGCTTCTTGGCGAGCCGGCCGTAGCCCCAGTTGCTGCACATCTTGCTGTGGATGAAGTACTGGTTGATGCCGGTGAGTTCCTTGGTGAGGACGTCCTGCAGGGCATCGAGGATGCCGGGCTTGGCCTTCATCGGTGGGTGCCTCGGGGCGGGGAGCGGACGGGAGTCCGTGACCTGGCAAGTGTGCGATGGTAGCGGATGGGTGGCGTCGGGGCGACGCCGGGACGCACCGGCCGCCCCCGTGCGTCAGCGCCGGGACGCGCAAGGCGTCCTGGACCGCTTCCCCCGGAGAAGGAGCCTTCCATGCCGCGCCGTTCCCCACGACAGCCCCGTGTCTCGTGCCGTGTCGCCACCGTCCTCACGGGCCTCGCGCTCGCCGGCGTGACCGACGTCGCGTCCTCCCAGGCGGTCGTCGCGCCCGGCAACCTGGGCGTCGGCGGGAGCGTCGTCTCGCTCCGCGACGGTCAGCTCGTCCTGCTGCGCAACGAGCTCGGCGAGGGCGTCGACCTCAACGGGGACGGCGACACCCTGGACGAGGTCGCGCACGTGGAGTTCCTCCCGAGCGGGCAGTCCGTGACCTTCGCGCCCGACCTCGACGGACCGGAGTGGATCCAGGACGCCGGGACCTCCTTGACGATCCTTCGCCGCGAGTCGAAGGAGGGCGTCGACCTCAACGGGGACGGCGACACGCTGGACTTCGTCCCGGAGCTGCACGACCTCCGCGCCGGGACGAGCCGGCTGCTCGACCCGGTGGCCTCGGGGATCGTCGGGGTGAACGGCACGGTGCGCTTCGTCGCGGACGACCTGCTCGTCGTGCGTTCGTCGGAGGCCGCGATCGGCGTCGACCTCAACGGTGACGGGGACGTCGCGGACGGCGTGCCGCACGTCCTCGACCTGCGCGCGGGGACCGACACGAGCCTGGGCCTCGGCGGCGACCTCCTGTTCCTCGACCCGACGGGTCGCTACCTCGTCGGCCGCGTCTTCGAGCGGGACGAGCAGAAGGACCTGGACGGAGACGGCGTCGTCGGCCCGGTCAACCACGGCGTGGTGCACGTCCTCGACCTCCGGACCGGCGCGCTCACGAACGTCGGCATCTTCGGCGTCCTCCCGCCCGGGCCGGACGGCCGGCGTGCGTTCGCGCAGGGCCGCATGATCTTCCAGACCCGCGAATCGGACCTCGGCACGGACCTCGACGGCGACGGCGCGCTGGACGCCAACGTCTTCACCGTGCTCGACCCCGCGACGGGGACGTACCTGCCCACGACGCTCACGTCGCCGGCCGGGCTGTTCACGACCTTCTCGATGGTGCGCGCGGTGGGCGACGCGTTCCTCGTCTCCGTGACGACGAACATCTCGCCCTATCTCCAGCAGCGCGTGTACCGGGTCGACCCGATCACGGGCGCGGTGAGCCCGCTGGGCGTGACGACCGGCGGCTCCTTCCTCGAGCAGCTCCAGCCTTCCTACCGCGACGTGGTCGCGCTGGTCGTCGAGGAGTTCGGCGTCGACATGAGCGGCGACGGGGACGGTGACGACCGCGTGCTCCACCTGCACGACGTCCCGAGCGGCAACGCCCTCGTCACCGGCCTGGCCTGCGAGCTCGCGTACGGCACGGGCGAGCTCCTCGTCTGCACGGTGCGCGAGGCCGACACGGGCGTCGACGGCAACGGCGACGGGGACCTCCTCGACCGCCACGCGCTCGTGGCGGACTTCGCGACGGGCCGCGTGCACGCGCCGCCGCTCGCCATCGACTCGATCCCGGTCACCGACGGGCGCTTCGTCGCGTTCATGGTGGACGAGTCCTACCAGGCCGGGACCGACCTCAACGGCGACGGCGACGCCGACGACACCGTGCTCCACGTGCTCGACCCGCGGGACGGGTCGGTCCGCGTGCTCGGCGCGGCGGAGCCGGGCGGGATGCTGCTCGGACAGCAGCTCGTGTCGCTGGACGGCGGCTGGATCGCCTTCCTCGTGGACGAGGCCGCCGCCGGCGGCGTCGACCTGAACGGCGACGGCGACACGGACGACGAGATCGTCCACGCCTTCGAGCTCTGACGGACGGGGGCGTCGGCCGGGCGTCCGCTGGGAACCCCGTCGAGCGCTTCGCATGATGGCCGGATGCTCCGGCCGACGCACCCCGCCGCCCTCCCCGACGACGTGCTGTTGCGCGACGTCGAGGAGTCCCGCCACCGCGCGTCGGGGCCCGGCGGCCAGCGGCGCAACAAGGTCGAGACGGCCGTGCGGCTGCTGCACCGGCCGACGGGCGTCGCGTGCGAGGCGAACGAGCGGCGGTCGCTGGAGGACAACCGGCGCACGGCGCTGCGTCGGTTGCGGCGCGCGCTCGCGCTCGAGCGGCGTGTGGTGGTGGACGTCGACGCGTTCGCGCCGTCTCAGCGCTGGCGCGATCGCACCGCGGGCGACCGGCTCGCGGTGAGCGAGCGGCACCCGGACGTGCCCGCGCTGCTCGCCGAGGCGCTCGACGTGCTCGCCGCCTGCGACGACGACGTGGGCGAGGCGGCGCGGCTGCTCGGCGTGAAGAGCTCGCGCCTCGTGCGCGTGCTGCAGCTCGAGCCGGCGGCGCTCGCGGCGGTCAACGCGCGACGGCGCGCGCGGGGTCTCAAGCCGTACCGGTGAGCGGGCCGTCGCGTCCGTCGCGCCGAGGCGCCGCGGCCGTGGGTCTTGCCGAAGTCATCCCCAGGTCGGCATGGAGGACGCGTCGGTCCCCGGCGACGGCGCGAGCCTCAGCAACGGCGTGAAGGGCACCGTGCCGTGACGCGACTCCTTCAGAACGTGTCGGACAGCAGCACGAACTCGTGCGCATTGCTCGCGCGCAGTGTGCCGAGTGCGTCCAGGTAGAGCCCCTGCACGAGGACCGGGAAGCCGTCGACGCTCGCCGGGACGAAGGGGCCGACGGCGTCCACCGTCGTCGCGTCCGGGATGCTGCCCAGGAACTCCAGGTGGAACGGCGGGGCGACCACGAGCGGGATCTTCGACGGGTGGTCGTAGCTCGGCGCCGCGCCGAACGAGAGCGCCAGCCACGCCAGGTCGCCGGCGACGGCGGTCGAGGTGACGGTGAAGGCCTCGCCCTCGCGCACCGGCGTGTCGACGGCGAGGCGCCGCGTCGGCCCCGAGACCGGCGTCTGCGTGCCGAGGTCCATGACGATGGGGAGCCCGTCGGGTGCGGCGGGGCAGGGGCCCGAGTCGGCGCCGGCACCACCCACGATGGTGCTCTCGCGGTGCACGACGCGCGCGGAGGCTCCCGTCGCGACGATCGCGTGGCCGCCGTTCCCGTCGAGGTGGCAGTTGCCGATCGACGCCGAGCCGCCGTCTCCGCCCAGGATCGTCGAGTCGTCCACGTAGACCTCGCAGTCGAACGCGGAGAGGCCGGCGGCCCCGGGGAAGCCGAAGTTGCCGCCCGGTGTGGGGAACGTGGCGGACTTCCCCGGCCCTCCCCGCACGACGCTCCCGTGCAGGAAGAGGGTCGACGCGGAGGCCGAGATGGTCGGGTTGCCGCCGCCTTGCGGGGTCGGTGAGACGGCGACGCAATCCACCAGGCTGACCGAGTTGCCGGTCCGGATCCTCAGCGCGGGGAACGACGAGTCGTTCGTCCGCAGCACGACGTCGCGCAGGAGGACGGAGCCCGCTCCCGGGTCGACCGTCATCCGGAAGGTGGCCGCGGCCCCGCCGACGATCGCCGGGCGCATGCCGGAGAGGACGACGTGACCGCCGGGCGGCAGGTCCCTCACGAGGACCGCGCCGTCGATGCGGGTGAAACCGCCCGCGTCCGTCACGATGGACACGGCCTTCTCCACGGTGAACGCCGGGTACTGACCGGGGACGACGAGCAGGATGTCCCCGTCGCTCGCGTCGGCGAGCGCGAGGGAGATGTCGGCGTACGAGCCGGCCGCGCCGCCCGAGGCGTCGACGACGAGGACGTCCGCGCGCGGGGCGGCGGCGAGGAGCAGGACGGCGACGGCGAGTCGGACGGCGAGCGGCGACGGCATGGCGGGGATTCCTTCTTCCGAGGTGGGCCGGACTCCTTCTCCCGGGCCACGTCCCTCCTCCGTCACGCGGCCGGTCCCCCGAGCCTACCGCCGTCCGGGCGATCCGGGTGGAGACACCCGCGCGTTTCCGGCGGGCGGCCGCTCAGACCGGCTTCCCGAGCACCCACGTCGTCATGCAGCGCGTGTCCGAGACGTTGACGGTCTTCACCGGGTCGAGGAGCGTCGCCCCGAGGCGCTCCGTCTCCTCGCGGAGCTGGTCGCGGTCCACGAGGTAGCGGTCCGTGCCGTCGGGGAGACGGTAGCGCCCGCGTCCTCGCGGCTCGACGCGCTCCTCGAGCCCGATGGACGACGCGAGGCGCGCGAAGAGCAGCCCGCCCGCCGCGAGCACGCGCCAGAGCTCGTCGAGCTGCGCGCGGAGGTCGTCGCGGTCCGCGGCGAAGTGCAGCACGGCGACCGCGAGCACGACGTCGGCGCTCGCGTCCGCGAACGGCAGCGCGTGCAGGTCGCCGACGCGCGCGTCGAGCCGCGCGCCGGGGATCGCCCCCGCCCGGTCGCGCAGCGTCGCGACCCGCTCGGCGTCCCGGTCCACGGCGCGCACCTCGAAACCGGCACGCAGGAACCACAGCACGTTGCGCCCCGTGCCGCAGCCCGCGTCGAGCACGCGCGCGCCCGGGCCGATGCGACCTCGGAGCACCTGGTCGAGGAGGTAGACGTCCGTGTCGCCGAGGCGCGCGCGGAGCGCGGCGACGTCGTCGGTGCCCCCGCCGCGGGGCGCGCCCGCGGCGGGGGCGGCGTGGGGTGCGTCCTCGGACACGCCGTCAGGACGTGGCGAGGGGCTGCAGGGTGGCGGGCATGGCGGTTCCCGTCGTCCGTCCGGATCGCGACGCCGGAGCGGCGCCGCCGTGCGCCCGAGTCTACCGGCGGATCGCCGCTCCGTGTCGCGGACGCCCCGCCCCCGGTCAGAGGTTCTCGCGGAGCATCTGGCCGACGGCGCCCGCCGAGTGCGTGGCGAACGGCACCTCGAGCGCGGGGCCCGACGTCTTGCCGGTCACGTAGAGGATGTCGAGCACGCCGGCCTCCGCCTCCTCCGCGACGGTGCTCGGCGTCGCGACGTGGAAGTCGATCTGGCTGTACATGTGGATGCCGAGCACCGAGTGCACGGCGATCCACTCGCTCGCGACGACGCACGCCTCGACCTCGCGGCCGGCGGCCTCGAGCCGCGCGGTGATGCTCGCGACGAGCGCGTCCGCGTCGGCCGGAGCACCGGTCGCGGCCTCGGGGAAGCGCGTCTCGCGTCGTGCCGCCGCGACGTCCTCCATGCGCGCGGCCTGTTTCTCGTCCACCGCCGCGAGGACCGTCGCGATCCGCTCGCTCTCCGGGTCCAGGACGCGCACGACTGCCAGCGTGTTCCGCGTGGCCTGCAGCAGGTCGACGAGCGCGCGACCCTTCTTGTAGTCCGCGACCATCATGTCGGTCTCGGCGCTCTGCACGACGCGGTCGATCACGCGCCGCCGCAGCGCCTCCGCCTCCTCGAGCAGCGAGTCGAGCGAGCCGACCCGCGAGCCGGCGGCGTACTTGTAGGTGTTGCCCATGGCCGCGGAGGTCGCGCGGCGCGTCGGGCCGTCCTCGACGAGGTCGTGGAGCTCCTCCTCGGCGCGCGAGTAGAGCTCGCGGTACGCGCGGCCGAAGGCGTCGTCGTCTCCGTGCACCTCGACGAACCGCGCGCGCGCCGCCTCGGCCAGCGGCCGCCCGGCGCGGTCGAACGCGAGCACGCCGTCGACGACGGTCAGCACGCCCTTGATGCGCTCCTCGACCGTGCCGTTGAACGAGGTCGAGGACACGTGCCGGAGCCCGTCGTAGAGCTCGCGGATACGCTCCTCGGCCGCCGCGAGCCGCGCGGCGTCGACGATCATCGCGTCGAGTTCGAGGACGCGCGGGAGCCGCGCCTTGTCGTACGGGAGCTCGGGCAGCTCGACCTCCGGCTCGGGGAGCACGACGTCCGCCGGCGCGTCGACGACGGCGGCGTCGGACGCGACGCGCGTCGCGACGGTCGGGCCGGTCGCGGCGGCGGCGTCCGCGCCGGCGAGGGTCAGGGTGAGGGAGAGGAGCAGGGCGCCGGGGCGGGAGGCGTTCATGGGATCGGACCGTGGGTCGGGGGGAGCGGTGGGGGACACGTCGTCCCGGATCCCCCGTGGCGCGAACCCGCGCGACGGACTGCCACGGCCGTCCCGGTTCAGCGCCCCGCCCGCGCCCTCCGCTCGGCGACGGGCAGCGTGTCCCAGAGCCGCACCGTGCGGTCACCGCTCGCGGACGCGAGCAGCGTGCCGTCG
>JAUIEF010000193.1 GCA_030428785.1 bacterium | reverse complement strand
CGCTCTGCATCGAGGCCATGGAGCAGTGCCCGGTCGAGGCCATCGGCTCGGACGGTTAACGCGGACTGCGAAGCAGTCCGCGAGCGTTCGCGGGGCTATTGCCGCGAACGCCTACGCGAGCCGCCGGCGACTCGCCCGCGACGCGTGCCCCCCCCGACGCCCGTCCGTTCCGAGAGGAACGCACGGGCGTCGTCGTCTGTCGGCCGCGCCTACTTCCGTACCCCCGCGTCCTTCAGCACCTGCACGATCGGCTCGTACTTGCCGAAGGGCGGGAAGATGTACGTGCCGCGCACGCGGTCCTCGAAGGCGACGGCCGCCTCGAGGCACTCCGTCGCGACGCGGATGCCCACCTCGCGCTGTTCGTCCTTGGACTTCGCGGCGCGGAGCCGGTCGAGGATCGGCTTCGGGACCTCCATGCCGGGGACCTCGCGCGTGAGGAACTCCGCGTTCTTGAGCGACGCGAGCGGCAGGATGCCGACGAAGAACGGGATGCGCGGGATGCCCTTCGACATGTCGAGGAACTTCTCGAGCCGCGCGACGTCGTAGACGGGCTGGCTGAAGACGAACTCGGCGCCGGCCTCGATCTTGCGCCGCAGGCGGTCGACCTCGAGCGCGACGTCGAGCGCGCCCGGGTTGCAGCCCACGCCGATCACGAAGTCCGTGCCCTCGCCCTTGCCGACGGGCTTGCCGGACAGGTCGAGGCCGTGGTTGAGCTTGTTCGCGAAGTCGACGAGGCCGATGGCGTCGACGTCGAACACGGCGGTCGCGTCCGGGAAGTTGCCCATCTTCGGCGGGTCGCCGGTGATGAGCATGAGGTTGCGCAGGCCCAGGCAGTGCGCGCCGATGAGATCCATCTGCATCGCGAGCACGTTCCGGTCGCGACAGCAGTAGTGGATGATGGTCTCCATCCCGGTGGCCTGCTTGACGAGCACGGCCAGCGAGGTCGGGTTCATGCGCGCCATGGCGCGCGGCCCGTCGGCGATGTTCACGGCGTCGATGCCGGCGTCGCGCAGGAACTTCGCGGACTCGAGCGAGCGCGCCGGGTCGAGGCCGCGCGGCGGGTCGAGCTCCACGCTCACCTGGAAGGTGTTGTCGAGCTTGGCGCCCCAGGCGCTGCGCTCGGCGACGGGCTTGGCGTCGACCGAGCCCTCGACCTGCGGCAGCTTGACGTCGACCGAGATGCGCCGCGGCTGGATGGACGAGAGGAACGACCGCACCTCGCGGATCTGCTGGGGCGTCACGCCGCAGCAGCCGCCGATGAGGCGCGCGCCCTTCTGCACGAAGCGCCGGCTGTACTCGGCCATGTACTCGGGCGAGGACAGGTAGACCGAGCGCCCCTCGATGAGCGCCGGGCCGCCGACGTTCGGCATGGCCGCGACGGGCAGGTCGCCCGCCTTGCCGAGCATCTCGACGACCTCGAGCGTCGTGTGCGGGCCGTCGCCGCAGTTCGCGCCGATGACGTCCGCACCGGACGTCTCCGCGACGAGCGACACGTCCTCCGGCTGCACCATGAAGTCGTGGGAGTTCATGACGAAGCCGCGGTGGAACGAGAAGCTCGCGACCACCGGCAGGTCCGACGCGGCCTTGGCCGCGCGGATCGCCCGCTGCATGTCGTGGATGGACGTGAAGGTGTCGAGGAAGATGAGGTCCGCGCCGGCGTCGGCGAGCGTGACGACGACCTCGCGGTAGGCCGCGTCCTGTTCGCCCTCGGCCAGCCCCGCCTCCTTGGCGGCCGGGCCCAGCGGCCCGATGCTCCCGGCGACCCAGATCTTCGGGCCGCCGACCTCCCGCGCCAGGGTCACGCCGCTGCGCAGGATCTCCTCGAGGCTGTCCTCGAGCCCGTGGGCGGCCAGCTTGGGGCGGCTCGCGCCGTAGGTGTTCGTCTCGACGAGGACGCTGCCGGCCTGGACGAAGTCGCCGTGGATGGCCTGGACGAGCTTGGGGCTCGAGATGTTGAGCTCGTCGTAGCAGCGGTTGATGAAGATGCCGCGGCCGTAGATCTCGGAGCCCATGCCCCCGTCCCCGAGGATGACGCGCTCACCGAGGACTTCCAGGAAGGGTGGGCGTTCGGACATCGGGGAAGACGAGGAGGACACGGCTCGCGTCGAGCCTAGCCCGCGCATCGGCCCGGGACAAGCGATGCAGCGGTCGGGGGACGCGCGGCGCGCACCCGATCGTCGCCGCGCGACCGGTTGGCCCGACGCCCCGCGCGGCGGTTACCATGAGCGGTCGCGACACACCGGAGCGCCCCGCATGACCGACAACGAACACCCCCTGCGCCAGCCCGTCATGGACGCCCTCTCGACGGTCTACGACCCGGAGGTGCCGGTCGACATCGTGAACTTCGGGCTCATCTACGGGCTCGAGATCACGGACGAGAACCAGGTGAAGGTCACGATGAGCCTCACCTCCCCCACCTGCCCCGCCGCGCAGAGCATCCCCGAGGAGTGCGAGCGCAAGGTGCAGGGCATCGAGGGCGTGAAGGACGTCGAGATCAACATCGTGTGGGACCCGCCGTGGGGCCCCGAGATGATCTCGCCCGAGGGGCGCGAGAAGCTCGGCATGGACTGAGCGGGCGGGGCGACCCGGCCGGTGAGCGCGCCGCAACCGGCGGCGCGCGGCCGGGTTCCCGCGCGCCCTGGGACGCCGAGGCGGTCGGCGGTCACTCCGGAGGAGGAGACCACCCCATGCACCGACCGCACCGTCCGTCCGCCCGCCGCTCGTCCGCCGCGCGATCCGTCGCCGCCGTCCTCGCGCTGGCCCTCGCCGCGCCGTCCCTCGCGGCCGGCGGCTTCGAGGACCGCCTCGTCTTCCACCAGGGCTGCAGCTCGGTGGACGCCGCGGGCGACCTCGTGCTCGAGACCTGCGTCGACCCCGGCATCGCGTGCAGCGGCTCGTCCGCCACGATCGCCACGAGCGTGCCCGGCACGTTCACGGTCGACATGGCTTACGAGCTCACCGCGACGATGGAGTTCACGCAGGCGATCATCGACGTCGCGAGCGCGGGCAGCACCGACTGGGTGAAGAACCCGCCCTTCGGGCAGGACGGCTTCTGCGAGCCCGTGCCCTGCGCCGGGCTCGACACGGGCATCACCTTCCACGTCGAGGCGGGCGACTCGGTCTCGTTCGTGCTCACGAACAACGGCCAGCCGTGCACGCTGCCGAGCCCCGGCGGGATCCGGGTGATCTTCCGCGATCTCGTGTTCACGCCCGACCCGGGCGTCGCCGACCTGGGGCGCGGGCTCGACGCGGCAACCCTGGTCGTCGGGCGCGTCGCGCCGCCGCAGCGCACGGGGCGCGTCACGGCGCTCGACGTCGCGGGGGACCTGGACGGTGACGGGTTCCGCGAGCTCGTCGTCGGCACGGCCTTCACGGACGAGATCTCCGGCGACCTGGGCCGCACGCGCGTGCTGTCCGGCGCGGACGGCGCGCTCCTCCACGAGGTCGTCGGGCAGCCCGGGAGCTGGACGGGCTACGACGTCGCGGCGCTGGGCGACCTCGACGGCGACGGCGTCGACGACTTCGCGACCGGCGAGCCGCGGCAGGGCGGCGACGACCGCGGGCGCGTGCGCGTCTGGTCGGGCGCGGACGGCGCGCTCCTCTGGGCGACGGCCGGCGCGGGCGGCGACCAGATGGGGACGGCGGTGGACGGCGTCGACGACGTGGACGGCGACGGCGTGCCCGACGTGGTCGCCGGCGCGCCGGGCGCGGACGTCGGCTGGAACCGGGACGGCGCGGTGCGGCTGCTCTCCGGCGTCGACGGCTCGCTGCTCCGGGAGTGGGGCGGCAACGCGGACTCGGAGAACTGGGGCTCGGCGGTCGCCGGCTTCCCGGACGTGGACGGCGACGGCGTGCCGGACGTCGCGGGCGCCTCGGTGCGCGCGATGGGCAACGCGGGCGTCGTCAAGGTGTGGTCGGGCGCGACCGGGATCGTGATCCACCGGCTCACGGGCGCGCTCTTCGAGGCGCTCGGCTCCTCGCTGGCCGACGCGGGCGACCTCGACGGCGACGGCGTGCACGACCTCCTGATCGGCGCGGACTCGACGGACCTGCCGGGGCTCTCGGGCGCGGGCGCGGTCGTCGCGGTGTCCGGCGCGACCGGCACGGGCATCTTCCTGCGCTTCGGGACGGCGTCGGGGCAGCGGCTCGGCGACGCGGTGTCCGGCGCGGGCGACGTGGACGGCGACGGGCTCGACGACGTCGTCCTGTCCGACGCGCGGTCGCCGCTCGGTCCGCGCGCCCGGGTGCTCCGGGGCGTCGACGGCGCGCCGCTGCTCGACGTCGAGTCGGACGTCCACGAGGTCGGGTTCGACGTCGCGGGAGGGCACGACCTCGACGGCGACGGCGTGCCCGACGTCGTCGTGTCTGCGCGGACGATCGTCGGCGAGGACGTCGTCGTGGCCTTCTCGGGGGACGCGGCGGACCACGGCGCGCCGACGCTCGGCGTGACCGGCGCGCTCGCGCCCGGCGGCCTCGTGACGCTCGACGTCGCGGGCGCGCCGCCCTCCCGGCCGGCCGCGCTCGTCGCGGGCCTCGCCGCGGCGGAGCAGCCCTTCGCGAACGGCGTCCTCGTCCCGAGCCTCGACCTCGTGCGGCTCGGCTACGTCACGGACGCGGCGGGCGCGCTCTCGATCGGCATCGTGTGGCCGACGACCGCGCCCGCCGGCTTCTACGCCGTCGCGCAGGTCTGGACGAGCAGCCCGGACGCCGCGTCCGGCTACGAGGCGACGAACGCGGTGGCGCTCGTGCCGTAGACGCGCGCGGCGCCGCCCGGTCGCCCGGACGGCGCCGCCCCGTGCGTCAGCCCTGCACGTCGACGGGGTTGCCGTCGATGTCCAGCTCGATCGGCTCGCCGTAGCCCAGCTCCGCGAGCGACGCGCCGACGGTCTCCTTGTCGCCGACGATGAGCATCGTCATGGCCGCCGGGTCGAGGTGCTCGCGGGCCAGCGCCTCGAGGTCCTGCTGCGTGATCGTGCCCAGGAGCTGCTGGCGCTGGTCGAGGTAGTCGTCCGGGTAGCCGTACTTGCTCACCGCGTTCGCGACGCCGCGCAGCGCGCGCACCGACTCGTACTGCCGGTTCATCGCCTGCTGCATGGCGTCCTTCGCGAAGGCCGCCTCCTCGGCGGTGATGCCCTCGCGGATCGCCTGCAGCTCCTTCATGACCTCCGCGACGGACTCCTTGGTGACGTCCGTGCGCACGCCGCTCGACGCGGTGAACACGCCGGTGCGCTCGTCGCCCCGGTTGCCGGAGCGCGCGCCGTACGTGTAGCCCTTGTCCTCGCGCAGGTTCATGTTGATGCGGCTGCTGAACGACCCGCCGAGCACGTAGTTCATGATGCTGAACGGGTAGTAGTCCTCGTGCGTGACGGGCAGGCCCGGCTGGCCGAGCCGGATCTGCGACTGCGGCGAGCCCGGCTTGTCGACGAGGAACACGCGCGGCTCGCTCGACGTCGGCTGCGAGATCATCGCGAGCGGCTGCGCCGGACGGCTCGCCCACGAGTCGACGATGCCCGCGAAGAGCTCCTGCACGCGACCGGCGTCCACGTCGCCCGCGACGACGAGCCGCGCGCCCACCGGCGTCACGGACGCCTCGTAGAACGCCCGCACGTCGTCGAGGGTCATGCCGGAGACCGTGTCGACCGTGCCGGACGCCGGCATGCCGGCCACGCTGTCGTCGCCGTACATGAGGCGGTCCCAGACGTTGCCCGCGATGCCGTTGATGTTGTCGCCGCGCGTCTCGAGCGACGTGACGCGCTGCGTCTTGATGCGCTCGAAGTCGGCGGGGTCGAAGCGCGGACGGAGCAGGACGTCGCCCAGCAGCGCGACCGCGTCGTCGAGGTGCTTGGTGAGCGTCGTGAGCGACACGGTGATCTCGTCGTCGGACGAGCGCACCGAGAGGTTCGCGCCGAGCGCGTCGAGGCGGTTCGTCAGGCCCACGGCGTCGAGCGACTCCGTGCCCTCGCCCATGAGGTCGGCCGTGACGGCGGAGACGCCCAGCGTGTCCATGGTCTCGCGGAGGTGCCCGCCGGGCACGCTCAGGTCGAGGCTCACGACGGGGATCTCGTCGTAGTGCGTGCCCGTGACGTCGACGCCGTTGGGCAGCGTGTCGTGCCAGAGCGGCGGCGCGCGGAAGACCATGGGCGGGCCGGGCTCGGGCTTGCGCGCGCGGTCGAAGGACGCGTCCGCGGTGATCTGCTCGCGGGTGCGCCCGCTCGCGACCATGTCCAGACGGCCCTCGGGCACCACGGACATGAGCACCGCGGGCTTGCCGTGCACGTAGCGCGTCAGCGCGGCGGCGACCTGCGCCGGCGTCACGGCGAGCGTCTCGCGCAGGGAGCGCGTCGCGGCGGCCGGGTCGCCGAAGAACGTGTTCGCCTCGGCGAGCGCGTTCGTGCGGCGCGACACCGTCTCGTAGCGCATGATCGTGTCGGCCTCGTAGCGCGCCTTGAGGCGCTCGAGGCGCTCCGGCTCGACGCCCGTGTCCGCGAGCTGCGCGAGGATGCCGCGCACGCGGGTCTCGAGGTCGTCGAGCGTCACGCCGGCCACCGGCCGCACCGTGATGCTGAACTCGCCGGCCTGCTCGTCGCCGCGGTGGCTCGCGTAGACCGCGTCGACGAGCGTCTCGTCGATGGTGAGCGCCTTGTCGAGCAGCGCCGCCTTGTTGGCGGAGAGCACGCGCGCGAGCATGTCGAGCGCGGCCTCGTCCGGGTGGCCCTGCTCGACGCCGGGCCAGGTGAGGGTGAGCTGCGGGAGCTGCACCCGGTCCTCCATGGCGAGGCGCACGTCCTGGCCGAGGTGCGCGGGGCGCGGCGTCGGCGCCTGCACCTCGGGGCCGCGCGGGATGGGCCCGAAGTACTTCTCGACGAGCGTCATGACCTGCGCCGGGTCGACGTCGCCGCCGATCGCGAGGGTCGCGTTGTTCGGGCCGTACCAGCGCTGGAAGAACGCGACGACGTCGCCGAGGCTCGCGGCGGTGAGGTCCTCGTGGCTGCCGATCGTCAGCCAGTTGTAGCTGTGCTCGGCGGGGTAGAGCGCCTTCATGATCTCACCCGACGACTGGCCGTACGGGCGGTTCTCGTAGTTCTGGCGGCGCTCGTTCTTCACGACCTCGCGCTGGTTGTCGAGCTTCTCCTGCGTGATGGCCGGCAGCAGGTAGCCCATGCGGTCGGACTCGAGCCAGAGCGCGAGCTCGAGCTGGTTCGCCGGGAGCGTCTCGAAGTAGTTCGTGCGGTCGCGGTTCGTCGTGCCGTTGAGCGTGCCGCCGGCCTCGCTCACGAACTTGAAGTGCTCGTCGTCGCCGACGTGCTGGCTGCCCTGGAACATGAGGTGCTCGAACAGGTGCGCGAAGCCGGAGCGCCCGACCTCCTCGCGACCGCTGCCCACGTGGTACACGACGTACACGGCGACGACGGGGTCGCTGTGGTCCTCGTGGATGACGACCTGCAGCCCGTTGTCGAGGACGTGCTTCTCGAACGGGATCTGGAACTCCGTGTCCATCGTGGCTCCGGAGGGAGAGAGCAGCGCGGCGAGCAGCGCGCCGGCGAGCGGGAGAGAGGTCATGGCGGACTCCTGGATCGGTGTCGTTCCGGGGCTCCGGCGGACGGGTCGCGCGCCTCCCCCGGCGCCCCGTGTCGGGCCGGGCGGCGAGGATATCACGGGGCTCGCGGCGGGGTCGCGGGACGCGCCTTCGTCATGCGGCCCCGGCCGCGGGCGGGGCCGGCGCGCCGGCGGTACCATGACCGCCATGCCGGACGACGTCCCGTCCTCGTCGCGCGAGTGGTCCCTCGAGGAGCTCGACGAGCGCCTGCGCGCCGTGCGCGCGGCCGTCGCCGAGCGCGAGCGGCTCGAGCAGCGCCTCGAGACGACGCGCCGCCACCTCGCGGTGCTCCACGCGCGGGCCGGGCGGCTCGAGGCGCGGGTGCTCCGCGAGAAGCGCGACGTCGACGAGCTCACGGGCGCGACGCTCGTGGCGCTCGTCGCGCGGCTCACGGGCGACCTCCGGGAGCGCCTCGACGAGGAGACCCGCGAGTGGGTCGTGGCGAAGGCGCACCTCGACGCGTGCCGCGACGAGCAGGAGGCCGTGCGCGCGGACATCGCGGCGCTCGAGCGGCGCATCGCGAGCGACGCCGACCCGCGCGGCGAGTACGCCGAGCTCCTCGCGGCGAAGGACCGCTGGCTCGCGGCGCACGACGCGGACGAGGCCGTCGTCGCGCTCCACGAGGCGGAGCGCGAGGGCGTGCTGCTCGACGCGTTGCGCGAGCTCGAGGAGGCGCACTGGGCCGGGCAGGTCGCGCGCGGCGCGCTCACGGGCGTGCTCCACGCGCTCTCGAAGGCGCAGGCACTCGGGCGGCTCGACATGGTGGGTCTCGCGTCGAGCTTCGGGAAGTTCGAGCACCTCGACGACGCGCACCGGCACGCCTCGGCGGCCAACCGCGCGCTCTCGCGCTTCCAGATGGAGCTGAGCGACGTCGCGGAGCGGCACGAGGCGCAGCTCGTCATGGAGATCCAGGGCATGTCGCACTTCGCGGACGCCTTCCTGGACGACCTCGTGAGCGACTGGGTGGTCCAGCGGCGCATCGACCGCTCGCACGCCAGCGCGAGCATCGCGCGCACGCGGGTGAACCGGACGATCCGCGCGCTCCGGGCGCGGCGCCACGACGTGCGCGCGGAGCTCGAGCGGCTGCGCAAGGCGCGGGGCGACGCATGATCAATCGCGCGCCGGACGCCTCCGTCATCGTCGTGATCTACGAGACGGCCTTGAAGTTCCCCGGCCGAGCCTGAGGCACTACGTCCCCGCCGCAGTGCGGTTGTCCCGGTGTCCACTGAACCGGGGGAAGGTCATGTTCAGTTCGATCGGCGCACGTGGGCGTCTGAAGAATCAACGCCTTCGCGCCATGCTCTGATGAGGTGGCACCTGGATGCGACAACGCAGTTCCGCGGGTCGCCGACCACCTCACCTTCGCACGTCGGAGTCCAAGACAATCAACTCACTCGGCTCGAAGTTCAGCTGGAAAAAGGAGGTCTCGCCATCTTGCCTGTCGACAACCACGACAGGAACACGTGGCGGAACGTCGTGCCGGGGACTCCCCTGATGCCCCGCCAGAGTACTCGCCAAGTAGCGGCCATCAAGCGACCACGTAGGTGGCACATCATAGGTGCGCTCCGACTCTCTCAGCAAACCATGCGACG
This sequence comes from bacterium, assembly GCA_030428785.1. GTDB lineage: Bacteria > Planctomycetota > B15-G4 > B15-G4 > B15-G4 > JAUIEF01. The sequence goes on along the minus strand of JAUIEF010000193.1, from coordinate 946 downwards.
CGACGAAATGAGTCACCCTGTCGTCGAGCGACCACACGTAGAGCCCGCCATCTTTCTGGAAGGCGAGATCCATGCCGTCCGGTGACCATTTCGCATTTCGCGCTGAGACAAGCGAAGCAATGACTTCTCCGTCGCCTATGTCGACAATCTTTGTTGAGTCGCCGAACTCCAGCGCACTCACACCTTGGCTCGAGAGGTCGAGCCGAATGGCACGACCTGCTCCCGCCTTTGAATCCAGGGAGAGCCTCCCTCCTCGGTCAGGCATCACAAAGTAATAGGACGAGTTCTCGACGCCGCTTGTCAGCACAGCGAGGTACCTGCCCTGGTCATCGATATCCCAATCCAGGATGGATGGCTCCACTGGTATGCGAACCACCCGTGACAGGGTCTCGGAGTTCAATCGCGATGCGAACAGAAAGACATCCTGACGCGCATCCCCAGACATCCCTTGCGCTGATTCGCCCGGCGACTCCTCGCTCGCGAGGAATAGCACTCTCTCCCTATCTCCATCCCAGAACGGCCCGCTCCCGTGGATCGGAGCGGGGTTCAATCGAGGCACCAACTCACCAAACCCAACAACACTGTAATCGTCTCCGAACGACCCAATTGGTCGCACGGACCAAGCGTCGTCCAGGTCAATGACGGCAAGCGGTCGCCTCGCATCCAACCAAGTCACCAGCGCGGCATCCGGTGTCATTACGACACACACTTCTCCGAGCTCGGAGAGGCCGTGGGAGCCTATTTGAATTGGCGCACGAGCGGGCTCTGACTCGCCCCCCTCAAGCTCGAAGAACCCACCGCTCGAGCGGGCGATGACTGTAGCGCCATCCGGCAGTGAGCTTCGAACGACTACGGATTCCGGCACGAGGAGGTCGTGGCCGCACGGCAGCTGTTGCTCCGCGCCTTCCGCAGTCAACAACAGCAGCAGCGAGAGGGCCTTGGGTGG
>JAUIEF010000192.1 GCA_030428785.1 bacterium | reverse complement strand
CGGCGGCGCGAGCGGGTCGGTCGCCGAAGGGACCGCGAGCGGGTCGGACACGCCGCCCGCGTGCGCCGCGAGCGGGTCCGGTCGCGCGTCGTCGGCGGTCGGCGGGCCGACGGCCGTCGGGTCGGCGGCCGCCGCCCCCGGGGCCTGCGGCACGAGGGGATCGTCGGTCGACCCGCCCGACACGGGCGTGCGCGAGGCGCTCCCGTCGCGGACGTCGGCGCCGGGCGGCGCGAGCGGGTCGTCCACGGCGGGCCGCGGCGCCTCGCGCGGCGGGGCGTCGTCAGCCGGCCGGTCGTCGTCGATCGGCGCCAGAGTGCCCGCGGACGCATCGACCGGGAGCCCGGGATCCGCGCCCGGCTCGAGCGTTCCGCCCTGCGGGCGCAGGGGATCGGTGACGGGCGAGGCGGTCGTCGGATCGTCCGGGTGCCCCGCGGCGCGCGGCGGCAGCGACGCGGACGGCAGGTCCCCGACCGGCGGCGGGAGGGGCGCGCCGTCCGCGACGTCGCGGTCGCGCGCGCGCGGATCCCCCGGCGGGTCGGCGAGCGGCTCGTCGGCGAGCAGCGGACCCACGAGCGGCTCCTCGGGCGGCGCCGGCGCGGGCGCGGGCGGCCCCCCGCCCTCGAGGTCGATCTCGTCGAGCGCGTCGGTCTCGAGGATCACGACGGGCGTCGGGTCCCGGTCCTCCTCGGCGGCGTCGAAGAGCGGGTCGGGCTCCGGGAGGCGCGGATCCCGGGCCGCGGGCTCGGGCTTCGCCGGAGGCGGCGCGAGCGGGTCGTCCTCGCCCCCGTCGGCGGCGAGTCGGGGCCAGGGCCAGGCCTCGCGGCCCCGGGCGGGCGTGTTCTGGGGATCCTCCGGCATCTCCGGAGTATCGGGAGCCCGCGCGCCCGCCCTTGAGCCGGGTCCTCGCCCGGCCCGTCAGCGCCGGAGATAGGCGAAGACCGTCGCGATCGCGAAGCTCGCCACGAGGACGGCGACGAGGATCTTCACCCAGCTCCACGGCGCGCGCCCGACGACCCGCCCCGTCTGCCCGTGCACGAGCACGCGGTAGGGCTTGCCTCCGTGCCGGTAGACGAGGCTCCACACCGGCAGGAGGCAGTGCTTCCAGCGGACGTCCGAGATCCGGTTGTGCACGCGGAGCCCGCGGTAGGTGTCGCCGGGGACGTCGCCGGCGCAGCGCTCGCGCTGCACGCGCTCGATGCGCTCGCGGCCCTGCTCCCACGCGCCCTCGAGGTCGAGCCGGTACTCCTCCGCGCGCCAGCCGGCGAGGTACTCGGGGCGGTACGGGACGAGCGCCGAGGTGTCGAAGTCGCCGAGCGCCTCCACGAGGTCGGCGGGCAGCCCGGCCGACGCGCCGACGAGCAGGTCGTCGAAGACGTCGTCGCGCTCGCCCCAGGCCGGGCGCCAGCGCGTCTTGCGGACGCGGCGCGTGCGCGTGACGCGCTTGCCGTTCACGCGCGTCGTGTAGGTCTGCGTGACCCAGTAGTGGTACCCGGCGTCGGCGGACCAGTCGGAGTGCACGCGCGCGTCGAACGTCCAGAAGGGCGCGTAGATGCCGACGGCCTCCACCGCGGCGGCCTTCTTGAGCCCGTTCGGGCGGAACCACAGGCCGGCGACCCAGCGGCGGAAGCCCTCGTGCACGGCGTCCTCGCCGACGTCCATCGGCACGAGCGACTCGGGGCGCAGCGCGTTGCGGTTGGCCTCCTGCGCGAGGACCTGCGACGAGCCGCACCACGCGCAGCTCGTCGAGGTGTCGGCGCCCTCGAGCGTGAGGCGCGCGCCGCAGGTGCCGCACTGGAGGACGCGCAGCGCGAGCCCCAGCCCGCGCGCCGCGTCGGCCGCCGCGGCGAGCGGACGCTCGAGCACCGTCCCCTCCGCACGCGGCACGGCCACGCGTGCGCCGCAGTGGTCGCACGCGAGGGCGTCGTCGTCCGGGTCCCAGCGCAGGTCGGCGCCGCAGGTGTCGCACGGGAAGTCCTCGCGGGGGCTCTCCCCCGTGAGCGTCTCCTCGAGGATCTCTTCCTGCGGGTCGTCGACCATGCCGCCGCCTCGGATCGGAACCGCCCGAGACTACCAAGCACGCCGCCCCCCCACGCTCTGGACACCGGCCCGGGCCCGGCCGATGATCGGCGCGTCCGAAGCTGACAGGAGGAACCCCGGCATGGGCCTGCTCGACTGGTTCAAGCGCGGCGTGGGCGAGATGATGGTCGCCCGGCCGGACGACGCGAAGTCGCACGTGGTGTGGAAGCACCCCGACACGACGGTCCCCATGAAGTCGCAGCTCACCGTCGAGGCGGACGAGCTCGCGGTGTTCTTCCGGGACGGCAAGGTCGTCTCGACGCTCGGCCCCGGGCGGCACACGCTCGACAGCAGCAACCTCCCGTTCCTGTCCGACCTCGTGGACAGCTTCACGGGCGGCGACGTGTTCATCGCCGAGGTCTACTTCGTGAGCGTGCGCGAGCACGCGGGCGTGAAGTTCGGCGGGCGCGTCGGCCACGTCGAGGACCCCAAGAGCGGCGTGCCCGTCGAGGCCATGGTGCACGGCGAGTTCTCGTTCCAGGTCACGGACCCCGAGCGGCTCATCACGGGGCTCGTCGGCATGGGGCGCGCGCAGTCGTACATGGTGCGCTCGTGGATGAAGGAGCAGGTGCTCAAGGTCATCCGCGACCGCATCGGCGAGCTGCTCGTGAAGAAGGACTGGCCGCTGCTCGACGTGACGTCCGGCGCGTACACCGAGGAGATCGAGGAGGAGGTGCTCGCCGGGATCTCGGGGCACGTGAAGTCCTACGGCGTGAGGATCCCGCGGCTGGGGAACTTCGTCGTGGCCATCGACGAGGAGGACGCGGACAACCTCAAGAAGCTCTACACGGACGCCGCGTACCTGCGGACGGTCGGCGGCGTCGAGGGGTACCGGACGTTCGCGGCCGGCAAGGCGCTCATGGGCGCCGGCGAGGGCATGGGGAAGGGCGGGGCCGGCGGTGACGGCGCCGCGGGGAACGGTCTGCTCGGCGGCGCCGGCCTGGGGGTCGGCATCGGCCTCGCGCAGATGCTCGTCAAGGACCACCGCGGCGGCGAGATGCTCGCGCCCGCGGCCGCCGGCGTCGTGTGCGGCAAGTGCTCCGCCTCCGTCCCGCCGGGCAAGTTCTGCAGCGCCTGCGGCGCCGAGCTGGCCGCCGAGAAGGAGGCCGCGCCCGCCGCGGCCTTCTGCACCGGCTGCGGCAGCCCGCTCACGCCCGACGCACGCTTCTGCGGCCAGTGCGGACACGCGCGCGGCTGACGCCGCGCCCGCAGCGCGCTCCTCCCCGACCTGCCCGTCGGACCACCGCTCTCCTCCCGCGCTCCTCACCTCCCCGACGACGAGACGCTCCTCCATGCCGTCCAACACGCTCAGCGCCGAAGCGAACCGCGAGCTCGAGAAATTCATGTCCGGGCTCATCGACCGGAACCCCCACGAGCCCGAGTTCCACCAGGCCGTGCACGAGGTCGCCGAGTCGATCATCCCGTTCACGCTCGAGAACACCGAGTACCGGGACCACCAGATCCTCGAGCGCATGACCGAGCCCGACCGCATCATCATCTTCCGCGTGACCTGGGAGGACGACGACAACAACGTGCGCGTCAACCGCGCCTGGCGCGTGCAGTTCAACAACTGCATCGGGCCCTACAAGGGCGGGCTCCGCTTCGACAAGTCGCTGACGCTCAGCGTGCTCAAGTTCCTGGGCTTCGAGCAGGTCTTCAAGAACAGCCTCACGACGCTGCCCATGGGCGGCGGCAAGGGCGGCAGCAACTTCAACCCGAAGGGCAAGTCCGACCGCGAGGTGATGCGCTTCTGCCAGTCGATGATGACCGAGATGTACCGGCACATCGGCCCGGAGACGGACGTGCCCGCCGGCGACATCGGCGTGGGCGCGCGCGAGATCAGCTACCTGTACGGCCAGTACAAGCGGCTCATGAACCGCTTCCACAGCGTCATCACGGGCAAGGGCCTGTCGTACGGCGGCAGCCTCATGCGCACGGAGGCGACGGGCTACGGCTGCGCGTACTTCCTGCAGAACATGCTCGAGCACCAGGGCGACGGCGTCGACGGCAAGACGGCGATCGTGTCGGGCTCGGGAAACGTCGCGCTCTACGCCATCGAGAAGCTCAACCAGCTCGGGGCGACCTGCGTCACCGCGTCGGACCGCAACGGGATGGCCCACGACCCGGACGGCATCCGCGACGAGAAGCTCGAGTTCCTCAAGCAGCTCAAGGAGGTGCGCCGCGGCAGCCTCGAGGAGTACGCGAAGGAGTTCGGCTGCGAGTTCCGGGCGGACGAACGGCCGTGGTCGGTGCCCGGCGAGCTCGCCGTGCCCTGCGCGACGCAGAACGAGCTCTCGGGCGACGACGCGAAGACGCTCGTGAAGAACGGCGTCATCGCCGTCGCCGAGGGCGCGAACATGCCCACCGACCTGGACGGCATCCACGTGTTCCGCGAGGCGCGCACGCTCTTCGCGCCGGGCAAGGCGGCGAACGCCGGCGGCGTCGCGGTGTCGGGCCTCGAGCAGAGCCAGAACGCGCAGCGGCTGTCCTGGTCGCGCGAGGAGGTCGACGAGCGACTCCAGGGCATCATGCGCACCATCCACGCGAAGTGCGTGGAGCACGGCCGCCGCGACAAGGGCTTCGTGAACTACGTCGCCGGCGCGAACGTCGCGGGCTTCGTGAAGGTGGCCGACGCGATGATCGCGTTCGGCGTCATCTGAGGACGGTCGTCTCGACGGCCGGCTGGATGACGAACACGTTGTCGCTGCCCAGGCCGGCGACGAACACCGCGCCGCGTGGCCCGATCGCGAGGGCGACCGGGAAGTCGAGAGGGTTCACGCCGTCGCCGGTCCCGTCGGCGACCACGTCGACCGTGCCGTCGTTCCGGATCCGGAAGACGGTGTCCGTCCCCGAGCTCGTCACGTACGCCGTCGCGTGCGCGTCGACCGCGACGGCGTACGGGTTGTTCAGCAGGTTGCCCTGACCGTCGCCCAGGACGTCGAGGATGACCCGGACGTCGCCGTCGGGGTCGACGCGATACACCGCGTCGCTGAACAGCCCCGTCACGTAGACGCGATCGCGGCGGTCCACCGCGATGCCGGCCGGCAGCCGGAGCCCGTGGGAGTCCTCGTCGAGCACGACGGAGACGGTGCCGTCCGGCGCGAGTCGCAGGACGTTGTCGCTGCCGGATCCCGTGACGTACACGACGTCCTTCGAGTCGACGACGATGCGCCGCGGAGCGTCGAGCGCGTCCGGGCCGACGGCGCCGTCCGAGTCGAGCAGCTCCTTCACGGCCCCCCCGGGGTCGACGCGGTACAGGTTCGACGACCCGCTGCCCGCCACGAACACGCGGCCGGACGCGTCGACCGCCACACCCCGAGGACCGTGCAGCTGATTCGTGCCCGAGCCGTCGCCCAGCGTGGAGATGAACGGCGTGACGACGCCGTCGGGCGTCACGACGAGCCCCAGGTCCGTGTCCTCGCTCGTGACGTAGAGCTCGCCGGCGGGACCGAGGGCCAGGCCGGAGGGCCGCCGCAGGTCGACCCCCGGACCGGGCACGCCGTCGGGCCCGACGAGCTGCGTCACCTGCCCGTCCGCCGCGATGCGGAAGACGATGTCGGTCGTGATGCACGCCACGTAGACGTCGCCGGCGTCGGAGACGGCGAGCGACTGCGGGCCCATGAGCGTCAGCGCGCCCGGCGGGCCCCCGCCCAGGATGTCGATGATCTGCGTGATCGTGCCGTCCGGGTCCCTGCGGAACACATTGTGGCTCGCGAGCCCGGAGACGTAGAGCGTCCCGTCGGGCATCACCACGAGCCCCTCCGGCGCGGTGAGCGGATGCACGCCGTCGCCCGAGGCGTCGACGACCACGTCGGTGGTGCCGTCGGGGGCGATCCGCACGACGTTGTCCGTGACCGTGCCGGTCACGTAGATGTTGTCCGCCGCGTCGACGCCCACGCCACGCAGGCCCTGCACGAGCGGTAGCGGGAAGCCCGCGCCGTACTGCTCGTAGAAGACGTTCTCGATGCTCCCCTCCGTCGCGACGCGGAACACGGCGCTGGCGCCGAGCGTGGCGCTGATGACGACGAGGTCGCCGGAGGGCGCGAGCGCGAGGCCGTACGGGCCGCCCAGCTCGTGCCCCTGGAAGTCGCCCGAGCGGTCAAGCACCACGGTGACGTCGCCGTCGGGGGTCACGCGGAGCACGTTGGAGGAGCCGAGGCCGCTCACGTAGGCGTTGCCGTCCCCGTCGACGACGACGTCGTGCGCCGAGACGAGCGGTTCGAAGCCGCCCCACAGCACGCGCGTCACCGTGCCGGCGGGGTCCACGCGGAACACGGAGTCGGTCTTCTCGCCGGCTACGTAGACGTTGCCCTGACCGTCGCGCGCCAGGCCCACGGGACCGACGAGCGGCGCGACGCCGCCCGTGGTGGCGCCCTGCGGCGTGACGAACTCGGTCACGCCCCCGCCGTCGTCCACCCGGAGCACGTTGTCGGAGGCCGCGCCCGCGACGAGGACGCCTCCGGGGACCTGCAGCACCTCCGCCGGCGCCTCGAGCGGCACCGCCGGGCCCGGCCCGACGAGCTCGCCCGCCGCGCCGGTGTGGAGGTCGACGGTGAAGACGACGTCGCTCCCCGACCCGGAGACGAGCAGCCGCGCGCCGTCCACGGCGAGCGCCGAGGGGCTGACCAGCGGTGTGGCGCCCGAGCCCGCGGGGGACAGGACGAGCTGGACGTCCTGGGCGGCGACGGGCGCGGCGAGCAGCGCGCAGGACAACACGAACGACGACGAACGGCGGTGCGACATCTCTTCTCTCCAGGGGTCCCACCGCGGCTCCCGTCGGGGCCCGCGGGCGGATCCGTCCGCGACGCGGGGCGCCGCGCGGTCCTGACAGGATAAAGGAGTCGGCGGCGAGCGGGCGGTGCCCGCGCGCGGAAAGCGCTTCTCCGCGCCCCCCCGGACTGGTATCAGCACCGGCTTCCCCCCGTTCCCGAGGGCTCCTCCATGAGCTCCACCACCGCCGACCCGCGCGCCGCCCCGTCCCCGGGCCTGGGCACCTTCGCGGGCGTCTTCACGCCGAGCATCCTCACGATCCTCGGCATCATCCTCTTCCTGCGCCTCGGCTACGTCGTGGGCGTGGCGGGCCTCGGCGACGCGCTCGTCATCATCGGCCTCGCGAACCTCGTGTCGGTGCTCACGAGCATCTCGCTCGCCGCCGTCGCGACGAACCTCCGCGTGCGCCAGGGCGGCGACTACTACCTCATCTCCCGCACGCTCGGCGTCGAGTACGGCGGCGCGCTGGGCATCGTGCTCTTCCTCGCGCAGTCCGTGTCCATCGCGTTCTACGCGATCGGCTTCGGCGAGGTCGTCGCGCAGCTCGCCGGCGCGACGAGCCCGTGGGCCGGGCAGGCGATCGCCGCGGGCGCCGTGGCCGCGCTCTTCGTGCTCGCGTGGAAGGGCGCGGACGTCGCGACGAAGTTCCAGTTCGTCATCATGGCCGTGCTCGCGGTCGCGCTCGTCGCGTTCTTCGTGGGCGGCGCGCGGCACTGGGACTCCGACGTCCTGTCGCGGAGCTGGTCGGGCACGGGCGAGCTCCCGTTCTGGGTGACGTTCGCGCTCTTCTTCCCGGCGGTCACGGGCTTCACGCAGGGCGTGAGCATGTCGGGCGACCTGCGCGACCCCGGCAAGAGCCTGCCGCTCGGCACCTTCGGCGCGGTGTTCCTCTCGATGATCGTGTACTTCGCCGTGGCGGTGATCTTCGCCGCGGCGCTCCCGTCCGGCGACCTCGCCGTCGACTACGGCGCCATGCGGCGCGTGTCGCCCGCGGCCTGGCTCGTCGACGCGGGCGTCATCGCCGCGACGCTGTCCTCCGCGCTCGCGTCCTTCCTCGGCGCGCCGCGCATCCTGCAGTCGCTCGCGCGCGACCAGGTGTTCCCCGGGCTGCGGCCGTTCGCGGTGTCCGGCCCGGGCGACAACCCGCGCCGCGGCGTGCTGCTCTCCGGCGCGCTCGCGCTCGGCACGATCGCGCTCGGCGACCTCAACCTCATCGCGCCCGTCGTCTCGATGTTCTTCCTCATCTCGTACGGGCTGCTCAACTACGCGACCTACGCCGAGGCGCGCAGCCGGAGCCCGTCGTTCCGCCCGCGCTTCCGCATGTTCGACGCGCGGCTCAGCCTGCTCGGCTGCCTCGCGTGCATCGGCATGATGCTCGCCATCCACCCGACGGCGGCGGCCGCCGCGATGGCGGTGCTCTTCGCGATCCACCAGTACCTCGGGCGGCGCGAGACCCTCGCGCGCTGGTCGGACAGCGGCCGCTCGCACCGGCTGCAGCGCGTGCGCGGCGACCTGCTGCAGATCGACGCGCAGCCCGCGCACGTGAGCGACTGGCGCCCCGTGGTGCTCGCGTTCTCGGACGAGGTCCAGCGGCGCGAGCGGCTGCTGCGCTTCGCGAGCTGGATCGACGCGGGCGCCGGCTTCACGACCGCCGTGCGGCTCTTCGAGGGCGAGGGCCCGGCCGTGCGCCGCGAGGCGCGCTCCGCCGAGGACGCGCTGCGCGCCGACATCGACCGCCAGGACGTCGAGGCCTTCCCGCTCGTGCTCTCGATGCCCGACCTCGAGGCCGGCCTCCCCGTGCTGCTCCAGGCGCACGGGCTCGGCAGCGTCCGCACGAACACCGTGCTCCTCAACTGGTTCGACGGCGTGCCGAGCGAGGACGACGAGTTCGGCCGGCGCTCGTACGGCCGCCCGCTGCGCACGGCGCTGCGCCACGGCTGCAACGTCGTGATCCTCGAGGCGTCCACCGAGGAGCTCGCGCGGCTCGACGCGACGCGCAAGAAGGACCGGCGCATCGACGTGTGGTCGCGCGGCGACGCGACGGGCCGTCTCATGCTGCTCCTCGCGTACCTCATGACCCGCGACGACGACTGGGAGGACGCGCGCATCCGCTTCTTCGCCGAGGCGCCGCCCGAGGGCGCGCGCGCCGCGACGTCGACGGAGGGCGCGGCCGAGGAGTCGCCGCTCGACGCCGTGCGCCGCATGCTCGACGAGGTGCGCATCCCCGCCGAGCCGGACGTCGTGCCCTTCGACCGCGCGACGCTCCTCGAGCGCTCGAAGGGCAGCTCGCTCGTGTTCCTGCCGTTCCGCCTCAAGGACGACCTCCCGCTCGGCCCCATGGACGGCTCGCTCGAGCAGTGCCTCGAGGAGCTGGAGATCTCCGTGCTCGTGCTCGCGGCGCAGGACATCGCGCTCGACGCGGAGCCGGAGTCGGGCCCGCAGGCGGAGGCCGCGGCCGCGGCGGACGTCGCGACGGAGGCGGCCGAGAAGGCGCGCCGCGCCGAGAAGGACGCGGAGAAGGCGGCCCGGGAGGCGGCGAAGCTCGCGGAGAAGGTCGAGGCCGGCACGGAGGACCCGGAATTGCAGCGCACCGCGCAGGAGGCGGGCGAGGAGGCGGACTGGGCGCGCCGTCGTGCGCTCAAGGCGCGCGCGAAGGCGGAGCTCTCGGCGCAGGAGGCCGAGGCGCTCAAGAGCGGCGCGGCCCGCGAGCCGGTCGCGCCGGAGACACCTCCCGCCGTCGAGGACGCTCCCTCCGGGGAGACGTCGACCCGCACGGACGCGCCCGCCGTCGACGAGCGGGAGCGGACCGTCTGAGTGAGCGGGCCCGGGGCCCGGCCGTCAGCCGGCGGGCCCGTCGCGACCCGGCGCCGGCGTCCAGCCCGCCGGACCCACGAGTCGCCGCGCGAGCCCGATCCACGCCGGGCTCAGCACGAGCGTCGCGCTGATGAGGCCCAGCGTCACCTGGTAGGCGTACTCCGTGATGATGCCCTGCGCGCGCCCCACCGCCGCGAGCACGAAGCTGAACTCCCCCACCTGCGCGAGCATCGAGCCCACGAAGAGGCTCCGCCGCCAGGGCCGCCCGAGCCAGCGCAGGATGCCCGCGTTGAGCAGCGTGTTGAGCACGAGCGTGATGAGCACGAGGCCGCCCACGAGCGTCGCGTTCTCCGCGAGGAAGTGCAGGTCGATGAGCATCCCGACGGACACGAAGAAGAGCGCGACGAAGATCACGCGGTACGGGTCGAGCGCGCGGTGCACCCAGGTCGTCTCGCGCGCGGACGACACGACGACGCCCGCGACGAACGCCCCGAGCGCCGTCGACAGGCCGAGCAGCCCGACGACCATCGCGAAGCCGAAGCACAGGAGCATCGCGGAGAAGACCTGGAGCTCGTGGTCCGCGGAGAGCAGGTCGCGGAACGGCAGCGAGACGGACCCGCGTCGCGCGAGCACGGCGAGCAGGCCGAAGAGCAGCGCCGCGCCCGTGCCCTGCAGCGCGAGCTCCCCCGCCGACGGCACGTCGCCGCCGAGCATCCCGATGCCGATGAGCATGGGGATGAGCGTCAAGATCCTGAAGCCTTCGCGGGCGCAGGGACCGGGGATCTCGAAGCTCTTCGCTGCCACCCTCGACGAGGAGCTCGGGCTGGACGCGTA
>JAUIEF010000191.1 GCA_030428785.1 bacterium | reverse complement strand
CCGGCGCCGACGGCTGGATGGCCAAGCCGACCCGGCAGTTCGCCCGGTACAAGGACCTCCTCCCGTTCGAGCTCGCGAACGGCGACCTCCTCTTCTTCCGGCCCTGACGCCCGGGTCCCGCGGCCGGCGACGCGCCGCCGCCCGCCCGCGCCGCTCCCGCCCGCCGCGCCGCGTGCGCGGCCGATCGCGGGTGTCCGGCCGCGTCCGGAGCGCGCGTCGAGGGGGAGTCTCCCCCCGATCCCGGGGAACGCCTAGAATGGGCGTTCTGGACGAGAGGACGCCGCGCGGGAGACGCGGCTCGCGGAGCATCGGGAGAAGGGATGGCGATCCAGGAGGACAGACGGCCGGCTCGCGGCGCCGACGAGGTCGTGCGCGTCGGCGCGGACGTGCGCGGACGCCGGACCGGCGTCCTGCTGCTCGTGATCCTGGCGATCGCGATCGTCGTCGCGCTCGCGGCCTGCGGTCCCGCGGTGCCCGCCGGCTACGAGCCGCGCGTGGGCGACGTCGTCTTCCAGTCGTTGCCGCGCCAGCCGCTCGTGGAGCTCATCGAGGGCGTGACCGCCAGCCCGTTCAGCCACTGCGGCATCGTCGACGAGGTCGACGGCGAGTTCGTCGTGATCGAGGCGCTGCTCACCGTGCGCGTCGTGCCGCTCGCCGACTTCCTCGCGCGCGGGCGGCGCGGCGCGTTCGCGGTGTACCGCTGGGCGCCGGAGCGGGAGGCGAGCGTGCCGGACATCGTCGCGGCGGCGCGCGGCTACCCCGGCCGGCCGTACGACATGCGCTACCGCCTCGACGACGAGTCGATCTACTGCTCGGAGCTCCTCTGGAAGGCGTACCGCGACGCGACGGGCGAGGACCTCGCGGCGACGCAGCCGCTGGGCGAGCTCCACTGGCGGCCGCACGAGCGCGCGATCCGTCGGATGGAGCACGGCGAGCTGCCGCTCGCGCGGCCGATCATCACGCCCGTGGCGGTGGCGGGGTCGAGCGCGCTGCGGTCGGTGCTCGCGCACGGCTGGTAGCGCCGCGACCCACGCGCGGGACGTCGGTTCGAGCGCGCGCCGTCCAACGGATGCCGTCGTCGTCCGTCGCATGGCCGGCCGGGCGCGCACGTGTCGCATGGCACGATGACTTGGCCCCCGAGGAGGCAGCCCCCATGACGATCCCCCGCACGCTCGCCCTGCTCGGGCCGCTCCTCCTGCTCGCGGCCGCGGCGCCCTTCGAGAAGCCGGACCTCCCGCCGGAGCGTCTGCGCGAGCTCGCGACGCACGTCGTCGTCGCCGAGGTGCGCGCGATGACGACGCGCACGACGGAAGCCGGCAACTGGAAGACGACGCACGTCGTGCACGAGGTCGTCGTCGAGGCGGTGGAGAAGACGAGCGGGCCGCCGGAGGGCGTCGACGCGGCGTCGCGTCCGCAGCCCGCGCCGGGCGCGGTCGTCTACGTCCGCTCGTGGCACCGTCGCTGGACCGGCCGGGGCACGCCGCCGACCGACACGAACGGCCACCGCGGCCTCCCCGAGGTCGGCGACCGCGTGCGCCTCTACCTCGCCCGCGACGCCTACGACGGCTTCACGAAGGACAACTCCGACGGCGGCTTCAACGTCATCGGGTGCAACGGCTTCGAGGCGCTGCCGGCGCGCGACGGGGACGGGTGAGCGGGGTGCTCGCCCCGACGATCGTCGCGGCGCTCGCGGCCGCGCTCGTCGTCGGCGGCTCCGACGAGCCCGCCGTTGACGTGGCGGTGCGTGCGCCCGGCGTGATCGAGGGCGTCGTGCTCGCGCCCGACGGCGTGCCGATCGCGGGCGCCGAGGTGCTCGTCTCGCGGCCGGGTTGGCCGGAACCGTTGTCGCTGTATCACCACGCCGACGTCGAGGCCCTGGGGCCCGACACCGTCCCCGCGGAGATCGCGCTCATGGAGCAGCGGTCGCTGCTCCCGTCCGTCCGGAGCGACGCGCGCGGGTGCTTCCGAGTGGACGACGTCCCGGAGGGCGGCGCGCGCCTCTACCTGCGCGCGGAGCACCATGCGCCTGTCCGCGTCGGGGACGTGCGCCCGGACGTCGCGCCCTTCACGGTCGTGCTCCCCGACGAGGCGTGCTGGCACGTCGCGGTCGTGCACGACGACGGACGGCCGACCGCCGGGGCGACGTTGCGCGCCGTCGCCAACCCCATCCGCGACTACGGCCTCTGGTCGGAGTCGAATGAGGGCCGCGGCCGCCGGCTCGAGGTCCTCGTCGGCGAGGCCGCCGCGCGGCGGGAGCCCGCCTTCGAGCCCGGCCCCGGCCGGTACTTGGTGTGCGGGGCGGGCATGCGCAGGACGCTCGTCGACGTCGACCTCCCGGGGTACGCGTCCGTCCGGCGCTGGCTGCCCGGGCTCGCGCCGGGGACGACAGGGAGCGTGGAGCTCGTCGTCCCGTCCACGAGCCGGCTGGGGGTACGCGTCGTCGACGTCCGCGGTCTGCCCTTGGAGGGCGCGGGCGTCCGGATCCAAGGGCGCGTCGGCATGTTCGACGTCCCGGCGTCCGAGCAGGTGCTGACGACCGGTCCCGACGGCCGCGTGACGATCCTCGTCGGCGACCTTCGCGCGGGGGTCGCGGTGTCGGCGCCGGGGTTCGGTGAGTCCGTCGGCCGCGACGTCATGCTCTCCGCCGGCGACGACGCGCTCGTGGACGTCGTCCTCGAGCCGGAGGCGGTCGTCCAGGGCGTCGTGCTCGGCGAGGACGGTCGCCCGAGCCCCGGCAGGTCGGTCCGGCTCGTCCGAACGGAGGATCGGGGGACCCACCCGAGGGCCGGTTGGCATGGAACGCCGCCGAGCACCACCGACGAGCGCGGCCGCTTCCGGTTCGACCGCGTCGGGCGCGGACTGCACGTCGTCACGCTGCCCGACATCGAGGCGCGGCTCGTCGACGCGGTCCCCGGCGAGGTGCACGAGGTCGTCTACCACACCGGCTCGGCGCGGCTGTCCGGCCGCGTCACACGGGACGGTGCGCCCGTCGCCGGCGCGTCCGTGATCGCACGGCTCGCGGACAGCCCGGCCGGACACCACGTCCCGTTCCAGACGACGGCGCGGACGGACACGGACGGCCGCTACGCGATGTCGCTGTACTACGAGGGCCGCTTCCTGGTCGAGGCGACGTCCCCGTCCCGCGCGACCGAGGACCTCCCCGTGAGCGTCGGCGTCGAGGCCTTCCACGGCTCCGTCGCGACGCTCGACCTCGCGCTCCCGCCGTCGCGCTGACCGTCGCGCTGATCGCCGCGATGTGTCATGGGTCCGTCGGCACGACGACGGTCGTGTCGCGGAAGACCCACCAGGTGATCTCGCCCGGCGGCACGCTGCGCGTGAGCGTGAGCGGGCCCTGGGTCCCGCCGTTCACAGGGAGCACGAGGCCGTCGTCGTCGTAGCGCGTCACGCCGTAGGTCGTGCCGTCCGTCCAGCCCGGGTAGAGCGAGGGCTCGAACGTGAACTCGAGCGGGAAGGTCGCCTGCTGGCTCGGGTCGACCCACGGGTTCGCGACGACGAAGCAGAGCGAGCCCGCGTCCGGCGTGTCGAGGTCGGCCGGCGCCTGGAACATGCCGGGCGTGAGGAAGTCCTCGACGTAGGTCGGCGTGCTCTCCTGGAGGTCGCCGAGGGTCGTCTCGACGCCGGGCACGCCCGTGAAGCCCTGCACGGGCGTCACGACGTGGTCCGGCAGCCGCCGGATCGTGCCGTTGTGCCAGGTGCGCAGCCCGTGGTCGCGCAGCGAGCGCGTGAGCGTCTCGAGGAAGCGGTAGTACGGCGAGTTGAACGCGTGCTTCTGGGGCACGATCGAGTCGACGAGGGACGTGTCGCCCGAGCTGCCGGCGCCGCCGCCGGGCGGGACGGTCCCCGCGCCGAACGGGAGCTGCCCGGAGGTCGAGCCCGACCAGCTCGCGAAGAAGTCGTAGAACGCGCCGTACGCGAAGCGCTGGCCGAGGGTCGGGATCCACTCCACGAGCTGCTGCGTGACCTCGGGGATCATGCCGAAGGTGAGCGCGTTGTTCGCCTCGACCCAGGAGCGCCGGCCCGCGAGGTCCGGGACCTGTGTCGCGATGCGGCTGAGCTTCACGTTGTCGAAGATCGCCCGGAAGAGCGGCACGAGGCGCGCGTTCTCCATGGGCTTCGGCACGGTCGTCCCGGGGTGCGTCTCCGCGGAGAGCGGCGGGAGCACCGTGTCGTGGTGCTGCAGGTGGATCTCCTCGGACCAGCGACCGTGGAGGAACTCCTGGCTCACGAGGAGCTCCTGCGGCACGGCGGCCTTGACCTCCGCGAGCTGGGCGAGGCGCTGGAGGACCATCCAGTCGCCGCCGCCGGGCGCGTGCCCCGCGCCCGCGCCGTCCGGCAGGTGCTCGTCGGACCAGCACGCGGACGTCATCCAGAAGTCGAGGTAGACGCCCGCGCAGCCCGTGAACGTGGCGATCTCGACGAGCTGGTCGACGAACGCGTGGCGCCACCACGGGGCGCCCGCACAGAGCAGCGCGTGGCGCGGCGGGCCGCTCTTGCCGTAGCAGAAGTACTCCTCCTCGAGGTCCTCGTCGAGCATGAACGCGTCGTGGACGTCGAGGTGCAGCTGCGTCGGCGGCGGCGGGTCCGGGATGAGGGGGTCGAGGTAGTCCGCGCCGGAGCTGCCGTTCACGTACGGCGACACGACGAGGCCCGCCTTCTGTCCCTCGCGCACCGCCCCGACGAACGACGGCACGCCCGGAAGGTACCCGCCGTTGTAGAAGAACTTCTCGAACTCGTCGGGGTGGTACGCGCCGTACCACACGGTGTTCACGTCGGTGCCCATCACGCGCTTGACGTCGAGGTTCTGGCGCGCGAGGAGGTCCATGCGGTCGCCCCGGTACCCCGTGATCATGTAGACCTCGCCCACGAGGTCCTTGCCGTGCTGCGGCATGGGGTTGGCGGGCGAGCCGACGGGGCCCGCGTACCACGGCATCTCCGCCTCGAGGAAGCCGCGGTAGTGGTCGGCGACGTCCCACCAGTCCCCGGTGAGCGCGCCGAGCCGCACGGCGTAGGGCATGGCCCACGCGTCGGCGGCGAAGGCGTCCTCGGGCACGTGCCGCATCCGGAAGCTCACGTACCGCGCGCCGACGGGGCCCGCCGCGTTGAGCCACAAGTCCTTCCAGTGGGACTCGCCGTCGTCGGCGTAGACCATGAACGTGTTGCCGCCGTCGACGCCGTCCGTGTAGGCGGCGAGGTTCACGGGGAAGAAGTTCAGGCCGTCGGCGAGGAAGCTCGGGAACGGCTTCGACGGGTCGGCCGGGTTCGTGACGACGCTCCCGGCGACCCACGGCACGACGAGCGCGTCGTCGGGCGTCGAGGGCGACTGCATGTCGGCGACGTAGACCTCGGGGTAGACGACCTGCGACACGTAGAACCCGGGGGCGCCGGGCGTGGTCCGGCGCACGCGGAGGCGCGTCTCGGCGAGCGCCCGGCCGGCGAGAACGTCCCACTCGGCGGTCACGCGGTACGACGCGGACGCGCCCTCGAGCGTCACCGACACGGTCCAGCGCACCTCCACGCCCGACGCGCCGAACGCGCCCGGCGTGAGGACCACGGAGTCGAGGGTGAGCGCGTCGAGGTCGCCCAGCGGATCGGGGTCGGCCGGGTTCCAGCGCGCGACGCTCCCGTCCATCGAGACCTCGAACCACTCGAGCGGGTCGCCCGGACCGCCGAGCCCGTTGCAGGTGCCGGCGCCCGTGTACTCGTCGTGGTCGAGCACGAAGCGGATCGTCCAGCCGCCGGCGCCGGACGCCATGACGAGCGGACCCGGGACGGGCGGCGGCTGGAGGCGCTGCATCTCGAGCAGCTCGACGCTCGTGCCGGGGACGGGGTCGTTCGCGTCCGTCGCGAAGCGCAGCCCGACGTGGCTGCCGGTGAGCTCGAAGTCCGACGGGATCTGCGCGCCGGCCGCGCCGAGGAGCGCGAGGGCGGCGGCCGCGAGGAGCGGGGTGCGTGCGTTCGGGGGCATGGTCTCTGCGCTCACGGCGAGAGGGTCGTGACGTAGACGTCCGGCGTGCCGACGGGCGAGCCCGGCGGGAGCGGGAGCACGGTGTGGTCCGTCCACGCGCGGCGGTCGTCCCAGACGACGACCGCGCCGGCCGCCGTCGCGGCGACCCGCGGATAGGCGGAGCGCGCGAGCCCGGGGCCCGCGGGATCGGCGGAGAGGCGCACGGCCGGTGCGAAGGTCGCGCCGCCGTCGCCGGAGAGCGTGCCCCAGATCTCGGTGCGCGTCCCGGAGCCCGGCTCGGCGGCGGACCACGCGACGAACACCGCGTCGCCGTGCGCGGCGACCGCGGGCCGCGCGAAGGTCGGCAGGCCCTTCTCGGGGTACGGGCTGCCGCCGCGCGACAGGCGCCGCTCGACGCCCCACACGCCGGTCGCGGGGTCGAGCCGGTTGTGCACGACGCGCACGGGCTGCCCGACGAGCGGGTGGTCCACGCGGCCGTGCACCGCGTGCACCGCGCCGACCTCGTCCACGACGAGGTCGAGGTGGAACGCGATGTCGCGCGCCGTCTCGAAGGTGGGGAGTCCGGACGCGACGCTCGCGCCGCCCCGTCCGCTGCGGAAGGACGCGCTGCCCGCGCCGCCCGGGCCGCCGCCCGGGGTCGGCGGTCCGCCCGCGGCCGGGCCCGCCGTCGGCGGCGCGGAACCCGCCGTCGAGGGGTGCGTGTCCGACACGGCGCCCTCGAGCGGCTGCCACGCGAGCCCGCCGTCGGTGCTGTACCGCGACTCGACCCGCGTGAACGGCACGCCCTGCCCGTCGTCGAGCAGCGCGATCCAGGCCGCGAGGACGCGGTGCGGCCCCGCGACGCCGGCGGGCGCGTGCGCGACGAGCTCGAGCTCGATGTGGATGCCGTGTCCCGAGAGCCGCGTCTCGCCCGGCTCCCAGCTCAGGCCGCCGTCGACGCTGCGCCGG
The DNA here is from genome assembly GCA_030428785.1 of bacterium. Lineage (GTDB taxonomy): Bacteria > Planctomycetota > B15-G4 > B15-G4 > B15-G4 > JAUIEF01. Next base: position 3,594 of record JAUIEF010000191.1, on the reverse strand, counting down.
AGCCACACGTCGCGGTGGGGCGGGTCGCGGTGGTCGAGCCACGCGAGGTAGACGTGCCCGGCGCCGTCGGTCGCGACGCGCGGCGACTCGCTGTGCCCGAGGAGCACGACGTTCACGGGCTGGGTGATCGGCGGCACGTGGAAGGTCGCGCCGCGGTCGTGCGAGACGGCGTGGTAGACCTGGTCGCGCTGCCCGTCGCTCTGCGCCCAGGTCACGTGCACGCGACCCGCGTCGTCGGCGACGAGGTGCGGCGGGCCGGCGTACTCGCTCACGACCCCGACGCCTGTCGCCACGTCCGTGAGCACGCGCGGCGGCTCCCAGCTCAGGCCGCCGTCGATCGAGCGCGTGAAGCCGATCGTCTCGAGCCCGACGGACGACGTCGCGTGCCAGGCGACGTAGAGCGCCAGCCCGCCGTCCGTCGCGATGACCGGTCGCGTCGCGTCGGGGCCGGGCGCCGGTGGAGACGTCACGGGGCTCAGCGGCGTCTCCGGCGTGGTCCACGTCGTGCCGGACGTCTCCCCGCGGCGGTGGTACACGACCCAGCGCGGGTGCCGGTAGTCCTGCCACACGACGTGCGCGGTGCCGTCCTGCGTCGTGACGAGCTGCGGTTGCGTCGACGACGCGACGCCGGGCGGGTCGGTGTCGACGCGTTGCTCGACGCCCACGGTCTGCGCGGAGGCCCACACCGCGAGGACGGCCACGATCACGAGGGCCAGGATCAGCAGGCGCTCGGTGCGCGCCGCGCCGACGGGGAGGGGATCGTCGGGACGCGTGTCGCGACGACGGGGGACCGGGCAGGACGGGGCCGCCATGGGACGCCTCCGGGCAGGATGCTCGCGTGCGCGAGCCGCACGGCGCCGGGGCGTCGCCGCGGCGACGCCGGGGAGTCGATCGGGGAGCGGCTCGACCTCCCGACGGTACGTCGCCCCGCGCACGCGGCAAGGCCGCGTCGCCCCGATCCGCGGACATTTGTTTTGTGCGTCAAACGGACGGGCGGGCGGTGTCAACACGACGCTCCCTGCCGCGCCGCGGTGGAGTCCGTCCGGCGAAAACCTAGAATGCGCCGCCCACCCCACGAGCGGACGGACCCATGAGCGAGCGACTGGTCGAGTGCGTGCCCAACTTCAGCGAGGGCCGCGACCTCTCGAAGATCGAGCAGATCCTGGACGCCGTGCGCGCCGTCCCCGACGTGCGCATCCTCGACGTCGACCCGGGCAGGGAGACGAACCGCACCGTCGTGACGCTCGTGGGTCCGCCGGAGACCATCGCCGAGGCGGCGTTCCGCGCGGTGAAGCGCGCGTCCGAGGTGCTCGACATGCGGACGCACAAGGGCGCGCACGCGCGGCACGGCGCGACGGACGTGTGCCCCTTCGTGCCGGTCTCCGGCGTCACGATGGACGACTGCATAGGGATCGCCCGCGCGACGGGCCAGCGCATCGGCGAGGAACTCGGCATCCCCGTCTACATGTACGACCAGGCCGCGCTCCTGCCGCAGCGCCGCTCGCTCGCGAAGGTGCGCGCCGGCGAGTACGAGGCGCTCCCCGAGAAGATGAAGGACCCGGCGTGGAAGCCGGACTTCGGGCCCGCGGAGTTCCACGCGAAGGCGGGCGTCGTCACGGTGGGGGCCCGCGAGTTCCTCATCGCCTACAACATCAACCTCAACTCGCGGCACAAGATGCACGCGGACGACATCGCGGGCGAGCTCCGCGAGACGGGCCGCGCCGTGCGCACCGCGCAGACGGACCCGTTCTACGCGAGCGGCCGGCTCATCAAGTACGCGCCGTCGAAGGACCGCTGGCCGTGCGCCTACTGCGAGCAGGTCGAGGCGTCGAAGGAGGCGCTCGGCGCGCACTACGTCGCCGCGCACGAGCGCGACCTCGACGCGGACCTCGAGTTCTTCGGGCGCGACCCCGCGCAGCTCGAGGGCGTGAACGTCATGCGGCGCGGCACGTACACCGAGTGCCGCGGCGTGGGCTGGGTCATCCCCGAGTACAACCGCGCGCAGATCTCGCTCAACCTGACCAACTTCAAGGTCACGCCCGCGCACGTCGTGCTCGAGGCGAGCCGCGAGATGGCGCGCGACCGCGGCCTCGCGGTCACGGGCTCCGAGCTCGTGGGCCTCGTGCCGTGGGCGGCGCTCAAGGAGAGCGGCGAGTTCTACCTCGAGAAGCAGCGCGCGAGCCGCGGGGTGCCGGTGAAGGACCTCGTCGAGACGGCCGCGCAGAGCATGGGCCTGCGCGACGTCGGCGAGTTCGAGCCGGAGAAGGCCGTGCTCGGCCTGCCGACCACCGACGGCCCGCTCGTCACGATGAAGCTCAACGACTTCGCGGACGAGGTCTCGCGCTCGACGCCCGCGCCGGGCGGCGGCTCGGTCGCGGCGCTCGCCGGCGCGCTCGGCGCGTCGCTCGGCTCGATGGTCGCGAACCTCAGCCACGCGAAGAAGGGCCTCGAGGAGCACCGCGACGAGATGGAGCGCACCGCGATGACGTTGCAGGGCGTGAAGGACGACCTGCTGCGCGCGGTCGACGCGGACACCGACGCGTTCAACGACGTGCTCGTCGGCATGCGCATGCCGCACGCCACGCCCGAGGAGTCGGCCGCGCGCGATGCGGCGATCCAGGCCGGGTACAAGAAGGCGACGAGCGTCCCGCTGCGCACCGCGGAGCTCTGCCTCGACGCGCTGCGCTGCTGCCGACGCATGACCGAGATCGGCATGCCCGCCTCCGTGACCGACGCGGGCGTCGGCGCGCTCATGGCGCGCTCGGCCGTGCTCGGCGCGGTCTACAACGTGCGCATCAACCTCGGCTCGATCACGGACGCGGCCTGGGTGAAGGAGGTCGAGGGTCAGCTGAACGCGCTCGTCGACGAGGCGGAGGCCCTCGAGGCCGAGACGCGGGAGCAGGTCGAGGCGCGGATGTAGGGCGTCCGGTCCGGGCGCGTCTCGTGCCGGGACGAGGGCTCGGATTTCGGGTGTCCGCGATCAGCGCTGGGCGCGCTCGGCTCCGAAGCCGAAGCCGAAGCCGAAGCCGAAGCCGAAGCCGAAGCCGAAGCCGAAGCCGAAGCCGAAGCCGAATCGGAAGCCGAACCCGGAACCGAGACCGAATCGGAAACCGGAACCGCCCCGGCGGATCGACCGCCGGGGCGGGTGCACTCGTTCAGTGCGTGAGCTTCCAGAGCATGGCGAGCACGCGGTCGAGCAGCGCGAAGGACTCGGCGAGCTCCTCCTCGCGCATGTCACCCAGCGCGACAGCCGTGCGCAACGCCGTCCGGACCTCGTCCGCCGAACCGGCGGCGACACGCCAGTGATGCCGGCGATCCTTCCCGCCGCGACGCTGCCCCTCGGAGATGTTGAGGGTCACGGAAGCCGCAGCCCGCCTGACTTGGCGATGCATGTCGCGATCGCACACCTGGAGTGTCGCGAGAGGCGAGCGGAGTGAGGCCACCATGCGGATCGCGATCTCGAGCACATCGAACATGTGAGGGACTCCTTTCCTGGAATCGGGTGGGGTGACGCCCAGTGGGGGCCCCGCCCGATTCCAGGAAAGGAGTCCCGCCCAGTGCGTCGAGCACGCAGCCGGGTGACCACCGACGTCG
>JAUIEF010000190.1 GCA_030428785.1 bacterium | reverse complement strand
CGTCCTCGGCCGGCAGGTCGTCGAGGTCGGGCAGCGGGTCGCCCTCGGACGACACGGCGTACGTCCGCACGCGACCGCCCGCGAGCCGCGTGCCCCGGGAGTACGGCGGGTAGCCGGGCGACGGCACGAGCACGAGGTCGCCCGGGTCGAGGAACGCGAAGGGCGCGTGGAACACGGCCTCCTTGCTGCCAACGGTCGACGTGACGCCGGCGTCCGGGTCGACGTCCACGCCGTGCCGACGCGCGAACCACGCGGCAACCTCGCGCCGGAGCTCGGGCCCGCCGTTGTACGCCGGGTAGCCCGAGCGGCGGTGGCGCTCGAGGCCGGCGCGGGCCGCCTCGACGACGACGTCGGGCGTCGGCTCGGTCGGGTCCCCCACGCCGAAGTCGATGACGTCCGCGCCGTCGGCGACGCGCGCGTCGCGCAGCCGGTCGAGCTCGTCGAAGGCGTAGCCCGTGAGCGCGGCGAGGCGCGTGGAGGGTCGGCAGGCGGTGTCGGTCATGCGGGGGCGTCCGGGTGCTCGGTGTCGGTCGGTGCGGCGGTCGGCTGTCGGCTCGGACGGCCGGCGGCGCGTCGCGCGCTCACGGGTGCTCGGCGATCCACTCCTCGCCGTCCTCATAGCGTTCCTTCTTCCAGATGGGGACCCGCTCCTTGAGCGTGTCGATGAGCCAGCGGCACGCGGCGAAGGCCTCGGGCCGGTGCGCCGACGACACGGCGACCGCGACGGCCACGTCGCCGATCTCCAGCCGCCCCACGCGGTGCACGAGCGCCACCTTCGCCGCGCCGTGCTCGCGCCGCGCGGTCTCCGCGAGCGCGGTCATCTCGGCCTCGGCCATGCCGCCGTACGCCTCGTAGTCCAACCGCTCGACCTCGCGGCCGCGCGCGTGGTCGCGGACGCGCCCGAGGAAGAGCGCGACGGCGCCCTCGGACGGACCCTCGACCGCGCGGAGCACCGCGTCGACGTCGATGGGCTCCTGGGTCACCGCGATCACGGGCTCTCCGGGGCGAGGCGGGCGACGCCGCTCGGGCCGCGGGCTCGCGTCACGCCGCGGTCGCTCACCCGCCCGAGACCGGCGGGATGAGCGCGAGCTCGTCGCCCGGGCGGACGGGGGACTCGTCCGCGGCGTAGCGCTGGTTCACGGCCGTGCGGAAGGTCGCGCGGGACAGCCCCGGCCACTCCTCGCGCAGCCGCGCGGCGAGCGCGCCCACCGTGTCCGGCAGCGGCGGTTCGACGCGCAGCCGCGACCGCCCCACGGCCTCCGCGAGCCCCGCGAAGAGCAGGACCTCGAGACCGTCGCCGGTCGGCTCCCGATCGGGGCCCGTCACGTCAGAACGGGACCTCGTCGAAGCCCTCCATGTCGCCGGCCGGCGCGTCGTCGTAGCCGCCGGAGGACTGCTGACGACCGCCGCGCGAGCCGCCGCCGCCTCCCCCGCCGCCGCCCTCGCGGCGCCCGTTGATGAACTCGAAGTTCTCGCCGGTCACGGAGAGCTTGCTGCGCTTCTCGCCCTCCTTGTTCTCCCACTGGCGGAAGGTCAGGCGGCCCTCGATGAAGATCGGGTCGCCGCGCTTGAAGTACTGCGCCACGACCTCGCCCTTGCGGCCCCAGAACGAGACGTCCACGAAGGTCGTCTCCTCCTTCTTCTCGCCGCCGGGTCCGCCCACGGTGTAGGTCCGGTTCGACGCGACGCCCAGCTCCGTCACGGCCTGCCCGCTCGGCAGGCTGCGGACCTCGGGGTCGCGGGTGAGGTTGCCCATGAGCAGGACCTTGTTGAAGCTCGACATCGGTGTGTTCCTCTCTGCGGGGCCCGCGGGACGGCGTCCCGTCGGACCCAGGAATGGTGGTGTGTGGGACGGACGACGGCCATTGTAGAGGCGCGGCGCGCCCCGTTCGCCCCCCGCCTCGTTCTCCGTCCTGGAATTCCGGCGGGCCGGCCGTACCGTGACGTGCAGGTCGGGTGCACGTGACACCGGATCCCGCGACGACCGACGGTCGGCCGTCGCGCGGCGCCGCGTCCCCGACGTCGTCCCGCACCTCCACCGCAGACACCTCCCGCCTCCCGGCGCCGGCTCCGAGGACCGATCGATGACCGACAGCAACCGCCCGAAGGAACGCCGCCTCCACACCCGCTTCGACCTCGACGGCGTCGTCGACCTGGGCACGGGCGCCGAGGGCGGCGCGGTCCTCCGGGACATCAGCATGTCGGGCCTCGCGTGCCTCTCGCCGGTCGCCTTCGACGAGATGGCGATCCTCGAGATCAACATGAAGCTGCCGCTCGAGGGCGACGAGGACATCGAGTTCAAGGCGGGCGGCGCGGTCGTGCGCTGCCAGGCGCACGGTGACGGGAAGTTCCTCGTGGCGGTCTTCTTCACCCACATGGACGAAGGGAACCGCAAGGCGCTCGAGAGCTTCATCGAGGCCAAGGGGGGCGACCCGGTCGCCTGAGGCGCGCCCGTCGCGCCCGAAGTACGCGCCCGAAGTACGCGCCCGAGGTCCGCGCCGATCGGCGCCTGCTCGACGTCGCGCGCTCAGTCCGCGGGGCGCCGTCCGCGCACGACGCGCGGGATCCCCGCGAGGTCGTCGTCCACGGCGAGCTCCGTCCAGCCGGCGTCGGCGAGCAGGTCGGTCAGCCCGCCCGCCTGCCCCGCGCCGACCTCGGTGACGAGCCAGCCGCCGGGGCGCAGCACCCGCGCGGCCTCCCGCGCGAGGCGACGGTACATCGCGTCGGGTCCGCCCTCGCCGGCCACGAGCGCCTCCCGCGGCTCGTGCAGGCGGACGTCGTCCGGCAACGCGGCGTGCTCCGCCGCCGTCACGTAGGGCGGGTTCGCGACGACGACGGCGACCGACCCGTCCGCGAGCACGCCGAGACCGTCGGCGCGCACGAGCCCCCACGTCCCGTCCGGGGCTCCGTCGCGCGCCCGCGCGGCCGTCACGCGACGGCCGTTGTCGGCGGCGACCTCGAGCGCGCCCGCCGAGAGGTCGAGCGCGAGCACGGGGCGCCCGACGCGACCGCGCAGCGCGAGGGCGATGGCGCCGCTGCCCGTCCCGCGGTCGACGACGGGGCCGGGCGGGAGCCGCCCCTCCGCCGCGAGCCGCAGCACGGCCTCGACGACGTGCTCGGTCTCGGGCCGCGGCACGAGGACGCGCTCGTCGACCGCGAGGTCCAGCTCGTGGAAGCCCCGCCGTCCGACGAGGTAGGCCACGGGCCGCGCCGTGCGGACGCGCTCCTCGACGAGCGCCTCGAAGCGCGCGACGTCCTCCGGCGAGACACGGCGGACGCCCGGGAGCCGGGCCCGCTCGACGCCGAGCACGGACGCGAGCAGCACCTCGGACTCGAGGCGCGCGCCGGCGCGATCGCCGGCCCGGTCCCTCAGCCGTCGCGTGGCGGCCGCGAGGAGGTCGTCGGCGTCAGCGGCGCCGACCGCGCGACCGCCGGCTGCGTCCGGAGCCGCCATTCTTGGCGCCCTCGCCCTTCGCGTCGCCCTCGCCCTTCGCGTCGCCGCCGTCCTTCGCGGCGTCCGCCGGCTTGTCGTCCGCGGGCTTCGCGTCGTCGCCGGGCGTCGTGTCGGCGGTCGCGGCGGCGTCCGTCGCCGGCGCGCCCGCGTCGTCGGTCTTGCCGGCCTCGGTCTTGTCGGCCTTGCTCGTGTCGCCCTTGCCCGCGCGCGGCGACTTCGCCTTGCCGGCCTTGCCGCCCTTGTCGGCCTTCGCGGCGCCCTTGTCGCCGCGGGCCTCGCGGCGCGCCGCGCCCTTGTCGTCCTTCTTGGCGTAGACCTTGCCGAGCAGGAAGAAGAAGCCGCCGGCCACGGCGCACGAGCCGAACAGCGTGAGCATGACGCCGCTGCCCGCCACCTCGAAGAGCTCGGTGACCTTGTCGAGGCCCTCCGACTCGAGCTTGCCCCACGCGTCGAGCGTGCGCAGGAGCGTCACGATCGCGGGCTCGATCATGAGGAACACGGGCAGGATCTTCTGGCGCCGCGTGTAGATCCCGTAGCAGGACGAGAAGAGCAGCCACAGGCCGAGCATGAGCGAGATGGCGCCGGCCGGCGTCTCGTAGCCGCGCACGTCGGGGATCGGCATGAGCGACTCGAGCGCGGTGCCGTCCTCGGCGAGCGTCTCGACGGTCACGGGCCCCCACGGCAGCAGGCAGCCGATGACGACGAGCAACGCGCACCCGAAGAACCGGTAGAGCTCCTTGTGCGCCGTCCCGGAGAAGAACACCGCGAGGAAGGACGGGGGCGGCGGCGGCGCGGCGTACTGCCACACCCACTGGCCCTCGACCTGCCCGTCGGCGCCCGACGCGTCCGCCCCGCCGGCGACCGGCGAGTCGTCCGGCTGGAGCTCGAGTTCGGGTTCCAGCTCCAGGTCCTTGATGCTGTCGGCGTCACTCACGTTCAGGGGGCTCCTTCACCTAGCGCTGCGAGTTTCAACTCCAGGTCCCGGCTCCGCAGGTCGCCGACGACGTCGTCCAGCTTGCCGAGCAGGACGGTGTCGAGGCTGTAGTTGACCTTGATCCGGTGGTCGGTGACCCGGTTCTGGGGGTAGTTGTACGTCCGGATCCGCTCCGAGCGATCCCCAGATCCTATCTGGGATCGGCGGGCCGTGTCCTGTTCGTCCTTGGCCGCCTGCTCCCGGGCGTCCTTGAGACGGGTCCGGAGCATGCGCATCGCGCGGGCCTTGTTCTTGTGCTGGCTCGACTCGTCCTGGCACTGGACGACGGTGTTCGTCGGCAGGTGGGTGATGCGGATCGCGCTGCTCGTCTTGTTGACGTGCTGGCCGCCGGCGCCGCTGGCCCGATAGGTGTCGATGCGGAGGTCGCCGTCCTGGATGTCGACCTCGACCTCGTCGGCCTCCGCGAGCACGGCCACGGTGACGGCCGAGGTGTGGATCCGGCCCTGGGCCTCCGTCTCCGGGACGCGCTGGACGCGGTGCCCGCCGGCCTCGTAGCGGAAGAGGTCCCAGGCCTCGGCGCCCGACACCGAGAGCGTGACCTCCTTGTACCCGCCGACCTCCGTCGGGTGGCTGCTGAGCGTCTCGAGCCCCAGGCCGTGCGCCTCCGCGAAGCGCGTGTAGATCTTCAGGAGGTCGCCCACGAACAGCGAGGCCTCGTCGCCGCCGGTGCCGGCACGGATCTCGAGCATGACGTCGCGCCCGCGGTCCGGGTCGTCGTCGACGATCTGCCGGCGGAGCTCGTCCGCCATCGCCTGCTGCTCGGCCTCGACCTCGGCGAGCTCGTCACGCGCGAGCTGCTGGAGCTCCTTGTCGCGCTCCGCCTCGAGCATCTCGCGTGCGGAGTTCGCGCGCGCCTCGAGCTCCTCCCAGCGCCGGTAGCTCTCCGCCTTGTCCTTGAGCGCGCCCATCTCGCGCAGCACGGACTGCATGGCGCCGGGCTGCTCGTGGAGCGTCGGGTCCTGGAGGCGGTCCTCCAGCTCGCGGTAGCGATCGGCGCACTGCTTGAGACGGGCGAACATGACGGCCCGTGCGGGCGGCGCGGGCGATCAGCCCTCGGTCTTGGCCGCGTCCCCGCCGCGGTTGCCGTAGCGCCGACGGAACTTCTCGATGCGGCCCGCGGTGTCCACGAACTTCTGCTGACCCGTGTAGAACGGGTGGCAGGCGCTGCAGATCTCGACGTTGATCTTCGGGCGCGTCGAGCGGGTCGTGAAGGTGTTGCCGCAACCGCAGGTCACGGTGCACTCGACGTACTCGGGGTGGATCTCGGCCTTCATGACGCTCCTGACGGCGACCCGCGGGGGCCGCGTGACGAAGGGCGCGACGGGTGTGAGCCGCCCGACGGTCCGACGGACCGTCCCGGGGGCGGCCGTCTGCCGGCCCGAATCGAGCCCTGCATTCTAGGAAGGACCGGGGATCGATCAAGGCCCCCGCCGCCCGGCGGGGCGGGCGGTCAGCGCCCCGGGCCGGCGTCGGGCTCGGCGAGCGCCCGGAGCGACTCGTCGATCTCGATCCGGTCGCCGGGCCCGAAGCCCGCCTCGGCGCACCAGCCGTGCGCCATCTCGAGCACGAAGCGCGCGGGGCCGGCGCTGCGGTAGCCCGGCTTCTCGACCCCCGGGCGGCCGTGCTCGATGTTGAGCACGCGGCCGTCCTCGTCGAGGAACGCGATGTCGAGGTCGATGAGCGTGTCCCGCATCCAGAACCCCCGCGGCTGCTCGTCGACGAAGAGGAACAGCATGCCGTGGTCCGGCTCGAGGCGCGTGCGGTGCATGAGACCCTGGGAGCGCGCCGCCTGGGTGAACGCGAGCTCGACGGTGACCTCCCGGCCCGCGACCGTGAGCGTCGCCCGGCGCGTGGCGCCGGAGCTCGGCTTCACGGGGGTGAGGCGCGGCTCGTCGCCGCCGCAGCCGGCGGGGAGCAGGCACGCGAGCGCCGCGACGAGCGCGACGGAGACCGCGAGCGCCGGCGTGCGGCGTCGCGCCGCGGAGCTCTTCGCCGCGCTCCGGTTCACCGGTCGTCCCCGAAGGCGTCCGCGAGCGTCTCGACGAGTCCCATCGGCAGTCCGATCACCGTGTCCAGGGCGCCCGACACGAGGTGGGCGAACGCGCCCGCGTCGCCCTGGATCGCGTAGGCGCCGGCCTTGCCGGCCCACTCCTGTCCGTCAAGGTACGCCGAGAGGACGGCGTCGTCGAGGGCGTCGAAGCGCACCTCGCTCACCGCCGTGCCCGACACGATCTCGCCCGTCGCGACCTCGAGCAGCGCGACGGAGCTCGCGACGCGGTGCACGCGGCCGGAGAGGTCGCGCAGCATGACCTCGGCCTCGGCGCGGTCGGCGGGCTTGCCCAGGACGCGGCCGTCGACCTCGACGATCGTGTCGCCGGCGAGCACGCCGCCCGCTGGCGTCCCGTCGAGCCGGTCGACGGCGGCCCGCGCCTTGTCGCGCGCGAGTCGCTCGCAGCACGCGAGCGGCGCCTCGCCCGGACGCACGGACTCGTCGACGTCGGCCGGCCTCACGGCGTGGACCCAGCCGGCGGCCGCGAGCAGGTCGCGGCGACGCGGCGAGGCGGAGGCCAGCACGAGCGGCGCGAGGCGCGCGGGGCAGCCGCGCGGTCGTGCCCGGTCGGAGGACGTCAGTCGAGCAGCTCCTTGAGCGCCCCCGGCCAGTCGGCCTCCTCGGTGGAGCCGAGCTGGTTGAGGTGCGCCTGCACGGCGACGGCCTGGCCGGCGTCGATGAGGTCGCCCAGCTCCTTCTTCACCTTGGTGACGGCCGCGGAGTCCGTGATGCCGAAGCGCTTGCAGACCTGCGCCATCTCCGGCGACACGAGCACGAGCTTGTCGTCGCCCGACAGCCACTGCACGAGCGCGTAGGCGTTGTGGATGCCGAGGTCGTCGAGGTCCTCGAGGTACTCGAGCTGACCCTTCGCCCGCTCGTCGAGGATGAACTCGAGGCTCACCTCGTTGCGGTCGTTGTAGATCTGGTCGAGCATCTCGCGGAGCCGCACGCAACGCGGCGCGAGCCGGTTGAGCACGTTCGCCTTCGTCGAGTTCGACATGAGCCGCGCGAGCTCGGACGGGCGCGAGAGGCGCACGTCGTTCCAGTCGACGAAGTCCTCGTGGATGGACTTCATCGCCCGCTCGGTCGATGCCTGGCTGCCGCCCTCGCGCAACACGAGGTACACGGCCTTCTCGACGGTGCTGTGCGTCTCGTCCGGCAGGTTGACGACGCCGTAGGCCCGCTCGAGCTTCTCGAGCAGCGCCGTGAGCTTCGCCTTGGGCGAGGACTTCCGCTTGCGCGGCGCCTTCGCCGCGGGCTTGGCCGACGACGACGTCTTGGACGTGGTCTTGCGCGACGTCTTGGACTTCGACGTCTTCGACCGGGTCGCCGCCTTCGACGTCTTCTTCGCGGTGGTCTTCCGCGACGTCTTCTTGGCGCTCGACGCCTTGGTCTTCTTCTTGGCGGTCTTGCTCGCCGCGCTCATGGAGGCTCCGGTCAGCTCGCCTTGTCGTCGGCCGCGGTGTCGTCCGTGGCGGCGTCATCGGCCGCGGGCGCCTCGTCCGCCGGCGCCGCCTCGGCGGCGGGCTCGGCGACGGCCGTGGCGGTCGCCGCGGGCGCGGCCGTCTTCGCCGGCTCGGCGGCGGGCGTCGCGGCGGCCGCGGCGGTCACGACCGCCGGCTCGCCCTCGGGCACCGGGCCGTCCTTGCGCACCTCGAACTTGCGCAGGATGGACGCGACCGTCTCGGACGGCTGCGCGCCGACCGTCAGCCAGTAGTGCGCGCGCTGGCGGTTGAGCGTGATCTTCTCGGCCCAGGTCTTGGCGCGCGGGTCGTAGGACCCGAGCTCCTCGACGGGCTTGCCGTCGCGGCGCGTGCGTCCGTCGAAGACGCAGATGCGGTAGAACGGCCGGTTGCGTCGGCCCGTCCTCTTCAGGCGAATCTTGACTGCCATGGTCGGCTGGCTCCTTCGTCTCGGCCGGCCGGTCGTCCACGCGACGACCCGACGCGACCTCGATCTGTTCGGTTCTGTGTGTTCGTGGCGCGGCGTCAGCGCCGCTTGCGTCCCTGCTTGCGGCGCTTCCTCTCGGCCTTGCGGTTCTTGCGGCGCGCGTCGGCCGAGGCGTTCGTCGTGCGGGCGCCGCCCGGCCCGCCGGGCATCCCCGGCATGCCGCCCGGACCGCCCGACATCATGCCCTCCATGTCGGGCATGTCGCCGAGGCCCATGCCCCCGCCGCCGCCGAAGGCGCCCTTGAGCCGCGAGAAGAGGCCGCCCTTCTTCATCTGCTTCATCATCTTGCGCATCTGCTCGAACTGCTTGAGCAGACGCGAGACGACGTCCACCGCCGTGCCGCTGCCGCGCGCGATGCGGCGCTTGCGACCGGCGTCGATGATCTCGGGGCGCTTGCGCTCCTGCGGCGTCATGGAGAGCACGACCGCCTCGGTGCGGTCGAGTTGCTTCTCGTCGATCTGGTCGGCCATGCCCGCGGGCACGCCCGGGAGGTGCCCGAGCAGTCCGCCGAGCGAGCCCATCTTCTTGATGGCGCGCAGCTGCTTGAGGAAGTCGTCCAGGGTGAAGCGGTCCTCCATCATCCGCTTCATCTGGGCCTCGGCCTCCTCCTCGTCGACGACCTTCTGGGCCTTCTCGACGAGGCTCACGACGTCGCCCATGCCGAGCAGGCGGCTCACGAGGCGGTCGGCGTGGAACGGCTCGAGGTCGGCGACCTTCTCGCCGAGTCCGACGTAGCGGACGGGCGTCTCCGTCACGTGGCGCACGGAGAGCGCGGCGCCGCCGCGCGAGTCGCCGTCGAGCTTCGTGAGGATGACGCCGTCGAGCGGGAGCGTCTCGCGGAACGCCGACGCGCTGCGCACGGCATCCTGGCCGGTCATCGCGTCGCACACCAGGAAGGTGGTGTCCGGCGTGACGGCGGCGCGGATGCGCTTGAGCTCCTCCATGAGCTCGTCGTCGATGTGCAGGCGACCGGCCGTGTCGACGAGCACCGTGTCGCGGCCCGTCTTCATGGCCTCCGCGAGCGCGAGCTCCGCGAGGCGCTCGGGCGGCTCGCCCGGCACGTGGAAGACGGGCAGGTCGATCTGCGCGCCGAGCTGGCGCAGCTGGTCGACGGCGGCCGGGCGCTGGACGTCGGCGGCGACGAGCAGCGGCTTCCGGCGGCGCTCGTCGCGCAGGTGGACCGCGAGCTTCGCGGTGCTCGTCGTCTTGCCCGAGCCCTGGAGGCCGGCCATGAGCACGACCGTGGGCTTGGCGTCGCCGCGGAAGGCGATGGGCTCGCCCTCGCTGCTCATCATCTCCACGAGCTCGTCGTGGAAGAGCTTCACGAGCATCTGGCCCGCGCTCACCGACTTGAGCACCTCGGTGCCGTCGGCCTGGGCCTTCACCCGGTCGATGAGGTCGCGCACGACGCGGAAGTGCACGTCGGCCTCGAGGAGGGCGGCCCGGACCTCGGCCAGACCTTCCTCCATGTTCTCCTCGGTGAGCTGACCGCGGCCGGTCAGCCCGGAGAAGACCTTGCTCAGACGTTGGGTGAGGGATTCGAACATGCGGTGCGCGGAGAAACCCCTCGGTCTATCAAGCGGAGGCCGCCGTTTCAAGATCCGGCTGGCGTTCGCGGACGATCTCGGCGCCCAGCTCCCCCATGCGCGCGTCGATGCGCTCGTAGCCCCGGTCGATGTGGTAGACGCGCCGGACCTCGGTCTCCCCCGTCGCCACGAGCCCCGCGAGGACGAGCGCCGCGCTGGCCCGCAGGTCGCTCGCCATGACGATCGCGCCGGAGAGCTCGGCGGGCCCGTGGACGATGGCCTGGGCGCCCTCCTTGCTGATGCGCGCCCCGAGGCGGAGCAGCTCGGCGACGTGCATGAAGCGGTCGGGGAAGATGCGCTCCGCGACGACCGAGATGCCGTCCGAGACGGTGAGCGCCGCCATGAGCTGCGCCTGGAGGTCCGTCGGGAAGCCCGGGAACGGGAGCGTCGTGACGTCGGCGGCGCGCAGCCGGCGGTCGGCGCGGCAGCGGATCCAGTCGCGGCCGGTCGTGACCTCGGCGCCCATGGAGGCGAGCGTCTCGAGCGCCGCGGTGAGCGACTGCGGGTCGACGCCCTCCATGGTCACGTCGCCGCGGGTCATCGCGGCGCCCGTGAGGAAGGTGCCGGCCTCGACGCGGTCGCCGGAGACCCGGTGCTCGGCGCCGCCCAGCCGGT
>JAUIEF010000189.1 GCA_030428785.1 bacterium | reverse complement strand
CCGGGCGGCCGGCGCGCCGCGATGCCCGCCGGACGCGCGGCCGTCAGGCGGCCGGCACGCCGCCGAGCCCGAAGAGCTCGCGCACCCGCGACGCGTCGGCGGGCGCGAGCCCGGCGTCCGCGGCGAGCCACGCGGCGACGCCCTCGGCCACGAGCTCGCGCGGCTCGCCGCCGTAGGACTCGAGGGCGTCGTCGACGAAGGCGTCGAGGTCCACCGAGCCGTCCTCGAGCGCGCGCTTCAGCGAGGGCAGGAACACCGTGCCGAAGTGCACCTTCTCGTCGAGGCCGAGGAGGTTGCTCACCCGCGACGCGGCCGGCGTGAGCTCGATGCCCACGCGCGCGAGCGTGAGCCGCTCGAACGCGCGGCCCAGCTCCTCGGCGGCGTCCTCGCAGCGCGTGCGCTCGGCGTCGAGCTCCTCGCGCGTGAGGTCCGCGGTCGGCGTCGCGCCCGGCACCTCGACGTAGATCTTGTTCTTGGGCTCGGTGCCGCTCGGGCGGATGGCCAGCCGCGCGTCGTCGTCGAGCACGACCTCGAGGATGTTGCGCGCGGCGGCGTCCGTGCCGGAGCGGATGGGACCGAGCGGCCCCTCCTCGTCGGCGAGGTCGCGGAAGGCGACGACCCTGCGGCCGGCGACCTCCGTCGGCGGGTCCGCGCGCAGGCTCGCCTGGATCGAGCGGATGCGATCGAGCCCCGCCGCGCCCGTCATGACCGTCGTGAAGAGGCGGTTCGCCATGTAGCCGAAGCGGGCGTAGAGCGCGTCGAGCTCGTCGAGCATCGTGCGGCCCTCCGCCGCGAGCGTCGCGTTGAGCTCGGCGAGCGCCAGCGCGGGGCCGGCGGCGTCCTTGTCGCGGACCGCCGGCGTCATGAGCAGGCCGTGGCTCTCCTCGACGCCGATCACGAAGCTCTCCGGCGACGCGCGGAGCTCGCGCCACGCGCCGCGGTCCTCGAGGTGCGCGAGGATGTCGGCCATGTACTTGAAGCCCACGAGCAGGTCGGGCACGACCTTGCAGCCGTACGAGCGCGCGATGGTCGTCACGAGGCTCGAGGTGACGATCGTCTTGAGGACGAACGCGTTCTCCGGGAGCTGCCCGAGGGCGCGGCGCCGGTCGAGCACGTAGCGCGTGACGAGGAACAGGATCTCGTTGCCCGTCACGAAGCGCCACGAGCCGTCGGGCCGGCGCACCTCGAGGCCGATGCGGTCGGCGTCCGGGTCGGTCGCGAGGATGATGTCGGCGTCGCACTCGTCGGCGATCGCCTCGGCGCGGTCGTAGCAGCTCGGCACCTCGGGGTTCGGCGCGAGGAACTTCACCGCGGGGAAGCCGCCGTCGAAGGGCTCCTGCGCGGGGACGGCGCGCACGTCGAAGCCCTCGGCGCGCAGCAGGCGCCCCACCGTGGCCGAGCCGGTCCCGTGCAGCGGCGTGTAGACGATGCGGCCGCCGCGCGCGTCCGGCGCGAGCGCCAGCCGCCGGTTCACGGCGAGATAGTGCTCGTTCTCCTCGGGCCCGACGAGCTCGATGAGGCCGTCGGCGAGCCCCTCCTCGAACGGGATGCGCTGCACCTCGACGATGCCCTCGACGCGGCGCGCGAGGAGCTCGTCGTCGGGCGGCACGTCCTGGCCGCCGTGGCGGTTGTAGAACTTCCCGCCGTTGTCGTCCGGGTGGTTGTGCGACGCGGAGACGTTGAGCCCGCCGTGCGCGCCGTTCCGGCGGATGGCGAGGCTGAGCTCGGGCGTCGACATGTAGTCGCCGCCGTTCGGGTCGAGCACGAGCACGCGGATGCCGTTCGCGGCGTAGACGCCGGCGGCCTGCGCGGCGAAGTCGGCGGACGACGTGCCGAGCAGCGGGTTCGGCAGCGCCGGGTCGTAGACGCCGCGCTTGTCCTCGTAGCGCCGCACGTCGAACGCGACGACGACGCGCACGTCCTCGCCCGGGTACGTCTCCTTGAGCGTCTCCGCGTGCCCCTGCACGGACGTGAGCAGCGTCCACGGATTGAAGCGGTTCGTGCCGATGCCGACCGGCCCGCGGCGACCGCCCGTCCCGAACGGGATGACCTGCCAGAACGCGTCGAAGAGCGTCTCGAACGCGCCCTTCTCCACGAGCCGCTCGAGCTGCGGGCGGTAGGCGGCGAAGCGCTCCTCGGTGAGCCACGGCTCGAGCGCCGCGAGCGCGCGGGCGCGCGCGGCGGGGTCGAAGTCGAGCTGCGCGAAGCCCTGGCGGGCCGCTTCGAGCGAGGAGCTCACGACGGGGTCTCCGGGAGGCGCGAGGAGCCGTCGAGTGTGGCCGCCGCCCGGCCCGATTCCAAGCGTCAGCCGCGCCGGAAGAAGGCCCGGATGACGTGCCGCGCGATCTCGGGGTTCGCCTGGAGGCGGCGCTGGGTGTAGGCGTGCCAGTCCCGGCCGTAGGGCACGTAGATCCGCACCGCGTGGCCGGCGTCGCGCAGCCGCTCGGCCTCGCGCTTGCGCACGCCCATGAGGAGCTGGAACTCGTAGCGGCGCGCGTCCGCCGGGCCCGTCACGAGGCCGGCGCGCTCGGCGAGGGCGACGCAGCGGTCGGCCACGGCGTCGTCGTGCGTCGCGAAGCCGACGAACGCCCCGCCCTCGACGAGCTGCTGGGCGAGCTCGACGTAGCTCCGCGAGATGTCCGCGTCCTCCGTCCAGGCGATGTCCGGCGGCTCGAGGTAGATGCCCTTCACGAGGCGGACGTCGAGGCCGTCGACGTCGCGCAGGAGCGCCGTGACGTCCGCCGCCGTGCGGAACAGGCGCGCCTGGAGCACGCAGCCCACGTTGTCGTGGCGCTCACGGACCCGGCGGAACACGTCGAGCGTGACGTCGATCGTCGGCGCGTCCTCCATCTCGAAGCGCACGCGGCGACCCTGCTCGGCGGCGCGCTCGCACAGCCGGCCGAGCAGGCGCTCGCACGCGTCCGCGTCGAGCATCGCGCCGAGGTGCGTCGGCTTGACCGAGACCGTCGTCCCCGCGTCGACGTCGGGCAGCGCGTCCATCGCACGCTCGTACTCGGCGACGGCGCCCTCCGCGGCCGCGAGGTCCGCGACGCCCTCGCCGAGCACGTCGAGGATGGAACCGAAACCCTCGGCGCGCACGGCGCGGATGCGGTCGAGCGCGTCGGACAGCTCGGCGCCCGCGACGTAGCGCTTCGCGACGGTCCAGATGACCGCCTTGGGGACCAGCGGCAACGAGGCCAGGACGAGGCGGTCGAAGAGGCTCATGCGCGGCGGTGCCGCCTCACTTCCCGATCTCGAGACGCGCGGCGCAGAGGTCGGGGATGTTCGGGTTGTCGTAGATCTTCCGCTGCACCGTCGCGATGTCGTAGTCGGTGCGCAGGAAGCGGACCTCGTGCCCGTCGACGATGACGCAGGACGCGCGCGGGTCGCCGTCGCGCGGTTGCCCCACCGAGCCGACGTTCACGATGGCCTTGCCCTGCCCGTCCCACGTGAAGGTGTAGTCGAGCTGCGCCGGGTCGCGGAACTGCAGGTCCTCGGTGAACACGCCGGGAAAGTGCGTGTGCCCGACGAAGCACAGCCCGTCGAGGTGGTCGAAGATGTCGCGGATCTTGTCGGGGATGAAGATCACGTCGGTCTTCATGATGTACTCGTGGATCGGGTCGCGCGGCGACCCGTGCACGAGCAGGAACTCCCCCATCTGGTGGCGCGCGGGGAGGCTCTCGATGAAGCGCCAGCGCGACCGCTTGAGCGAGCTGGACAGCAACGACGGCTTGAGCGTGCGGCGGTTGTACTCGATGACCTGGCGCGCCACCGGGTTGAAGTCCTGCGCGCCGCGCAGCAGCGCCTCGTCGTGGTTGCCGCAGAGCGTGAGCTCGCAGTGCCGCATGACGAGGTCGATGCAGTGCTCGGGGTCGGGGCCGTAGCCGACGACGTCGCCGAGGCAGACGATCGAGTCGACGCCCTCCTTCTCCAGGCGCGACAGCACGGCGCCGAGCGCCTCTGTGTTGCTGTGCAGGTCGGAGATGATGGCGAAGCGGGTCACGTCACGTCCTCCCGACGATCCGACGGATCATCGCGACCATGTCCCGCCGGTAGCGCTCCGCCTCGTCCGCCGGGAACGTCGTCCCCGCGGCGTACACGTGGCCGCCCCCGCCGAACTTCCGCGCGACCTCGTTCATGTCGGGGGTGCCGCGCGACCGGAGGCTCACGGACATGCGCCCGTCCTCGAGCTCGGTGAAGAGCGCGACGACCGAGACGCCCTCGCCCGAGCGCAGGAGGTCGAGCACCGGGTCCGACTCGTAGCGCTCCACGCCGAGGTCGTCGAGGAACTGCCGCCGCACGGTCGCCCACACGAACCGCCCGCCGCACTCCTCGTTCACCGTGCGCGCGACCTGCCCGATGAGGCGCAGCATGGGCACGCTGTTCGACTGGTAGATCGCGCGGTACATCGCCGGCAGGTCGAGGCGGTGCTGCGAGAGGTCCGCGACGAGCTCCATGACGTCGGCGCTCGTGTTCGGGTACCGGAACCAGCCCGTGTCGGTGGACAGCGAGACGAACACGCTCTCGGCGATCTCGCGGTCGACCTGTCCGTCGACGTGCCGGATGTAGTCGTAGACGAGCCGCCCCGTCGCGGTGGCCGTCGGGTCGAGCAGGTTGAGGTCCGCCGGACCGTCGCCCTCGCAGGGGTGGTGGTCGATGCAGACCGTCGTCGCCGTGCCCGCGCGGGCCGGCTCCTCGAGCGGCCCGAGCCGCCCCCACGTCGAGAGGTCGCACATGACGAAGACGTCCGCGCCCGTCACGAGCTCGCGGTGCCGGTCGTCGGCGTAGACCTCGTAGCGGCGGCCGAACTCCATGAAGTCGTACCGCGGACTCAGCGGGGCGGAGAGCAGCGCGGTGACGTTCCGGTCCGCGAGCTCGAGGTGTCGCCGCAGCGCCGCGACGGCCCCGACGGCGTCCCCGTCGGCGTTCTCGTGGCCCGTGACGACGACCGAGTCCGCGCTCGACAGGAGATCCTGGAGCTGATCGAACCGGTCAGACAGGGCGTCCATCCGGCGGAACCTAGCCGTGGCCGCACAAGGAGTCAAGCTGCGCGACGAGACGGTCCGGTGACGCCTCCTCGGGCAGCCGCACGCGTCCTCCGTGGACGGTGAAGCGGGGCGTCGCGTCGCCGGAGAACGCCCACGCGGCGAGCTCCTCCGCGTCCCAGCGCTCGGCCTCCTCGGGCACGGGGCCGAGCGCGCACGCGTCCGCGGAGGAGCCGGGGCTCCACGTGCTCGGCCCGTCGTCGAGGCGCAACGCACGTCGGCCGGCGCGCGTCGCGCCCTCGAGCACGAGCCGCGCGCCGACGTCCGGACGGTCGCGTCGCAGACGCACGAGCTCCGCGAAGAGGTCCACCTCCTGATTGCTCGCTCCGGAGTCGGTGCCGAACGCGACCCCGACGCCCGCGTCGACGAGCTCGACGAGGCGGTGCGCGGGCCGGCCGAAGTGGCGGTGCGTGCCGTGGCAGTACACGACGGTCGCCGCGTGGCGCGCGAGGCGTCCGACGTCCTCGTCATCGAGGTCGTTGCCGTGGACCACGACGCCGCCCGCCGCGAGGAAGCCCGTCGCCTCCGCGTAGGCGATCGGCCGCACGCCCGGCGCGCGCGCGAAGGGCGCGCCGCGACCGATCGTCTCGAGGAAGCCGACGAAGGGACCGTCGCCGTGCACGAGGTAGCGCGTCTCCTCCTCGGTCTCCGCGAGGTGCATGGCGAGCGGCAGCCCGCGTGCGCGCGCCGCGCGCACGATCTCCGGGACGACGTCCTCGTGCAGCGAGTACGGCGCGTGCGGTGACAGGCCCAGCTCGTCGGCGCCGCGACCGAGAAGGTCCACCGTGCGCAGGGCCTCGGAGAGCCGCGCGCGCGCGGAGGCGGCGTTCACGCCGACGATCTCCAGGTAGCTGCGGCCGCCGAGCCCACCGCGACGTCGGCCGCGCGTGCCCTCGCCCCGCGAGCCGTCGACGTCCCCGGCGGCGACGACGCCCCGCCGCGCGAGCGCGTCGGCCTCGCGCGCCGCCTCGCCGCCGACGTCGCGCCCCGCGTCGCGCACCGAGCCGATGCGCAGGAGCCAGTCGGGGAACGTGCCGCCCGCGTCCACCGGCCCCGAGCCCGCGAGGTCGAGGTGCGCGTGGGCGTTCACGAGCCCCGGCAGGAGCACGACGTCGAGGAGCTCCTCGTCACGGGCCGCCGGCTCGAAGCCGACCGTGCGGCCGTCGGCGTGCACCCAGGCGACCCGCCGTCGCACGCGGCCGTCCGCATCGAGCGCCGCGCGGACGGGGAGCGCGACGCGCCGTCCGGACCGCGTCAGAACGCGACGTTCCGCGCCTCGAGCTCCACCGACTCGATCGCGACGTCCGTGAAGGACACCGGCGCCGGGAGGTGGTCCTCGTCGACGGTCGTGCCGTCGATGGCGAGGCGGAAGCGCAGGAACGTCTTGCCGTCCGCGATGGAGCGCGCGAGCTCCGGCAGCGTCTCGGTCGCGTCGGGCAGCTCGAGGTCGCCGCCGAGGAGGCTCACGGTCGCGGGGTCCACGGCGACGCGCGTCGTCTCGTCGGGGTCGGTCGCGCGCAGCAGGTGCAGCATCGTGCCGTCGTGGGCGACCGCCGACGGGATGACGGGCACGCCGCCGTCGACGATGCGCGCGAACGCGTGCGCGCCGCTCGACGAGACGCCCTCGAAGCCGGGCGCGATGTCGAACTCGATGAGCGTGCCCTCGAGCGGGTCCACCGCCCAGAGCGTGCCGGCGACCGCGTCGAGCGCGAGGCCCGTGAACTCGATGTCGAGGTACTCGCCGTCGCGCTGCACCCGGAAGAAGGACTCGGGCAGCGTCGGGCGGTAGTCCGTCACGAGCGGCGCCGCCGCGTCGGGGTCGGAGGGCCGGAAGGTCACGACGAGGTCCGAGCGGTTGCTCGCGATGTAGAGCCGGTCGTCGGCGGGCACGGCGCCGGGCACGTAGGCCAGCGCGCCCTCCATGATCTCCGGCAGGAAGATCGTGCGCTGGAAGAGGCCGGTGGCGCGCTCGAGGACGAGCACGCGGCCCGTGCCGCGCTCCAGCAGGAAGAGCTCGCTCGTCGCGCCGCCCACGGTCATCGAGACGATGTCGACCTCGCTGCCCCCCACCGGCGGGATGTCGGGGAAGGCCAGGTCCGTGTCGCCGTCGAGGTCGTGCACCATCGTCGTGTCCTCGCCGATGCTGTAGAGCAGCGCCGACTCGAGCGGGTCGTGCACGAAGCCCGCGCGCGCGCTGAGGAGGTCGGAGGGCTCGTAGTACGTGGGCGAGGCGCCCGCGACGTCGAGCTGGCCGTTGATGTCCACCTCGGTCGGGTTGAACCGGAAGCGGAACGGCGGACGCGTGTAGCCCTCGACGCCGCCGGAGATGCCCGTGCCGTCGAACGCCCAGGTCAGCCCGGTCTCGGGCGTGCCGTCGCCGTCCGTGTCGGCCGCGTAGCTGATGGTGATGGATTCGTACTCGGGGTTCGCGAGGCCCGTGTTGTAGAAGCGGCTCTCCGCCACCGAGCGCGGCTCGCCGACGAGGCGGCCGACGTTCTCGGCGCCGACGACCGGGTCCGTGAATCCCAGGAAGTTCGTGGGGACGAGCGAGTCCGAGAGGTTCTCGAACCGCAGCCAGCCGTCGCCGCCGTCGCCGCCGCGACCCGACCCGTCCGTGCCGCCGCCGATGCCGCCGCGCGCCTCGATGGTCGCGCCGCCGAAGAGCAGGAAGCCGAGGCCCGCGCGCAGGGTGAGCGAGCCGCCCGCGCCGCCGCCGCCGCCGGGGAGCACCGCGACGGGCGCCGCGACGTCGCCGCCGTCGCCGCCGTTCACGGAGAGCCGGGACGTGCCGCGCAGTGTGAGCGTGCCGGCGGTCTCGAACTCGGCGACGCCGCCGCCCGACCCGCCGCCCGCGCCGGGCGAGAGCAGCGGGAGCGCCGTGGGCTGCGCGTTGAGCGTGCCGGTGACGGACACGCCGCTGCCGCCGCCGCCCGAGCCGCCGACGCCGTCCCGCGGCAGGAGCAGGAAGCCGACCTCCTGGCCGAGCGAGAGCGCGGGGCCGGAGGCGCCTGCGGGTCCGCTCGTGAGGCCGATGTCGACGCCGAAGGACTCCACGCGCGCGAGGTCGAAGGTCAGCCCGTCGAAGGCGACGACCTCGAACATCCAGCCGTCGCTCGGCGCGTTGGGGACGAGGTGTCCGCCGACGACGTCCGCGGGGTCGAGGTCGGCGAGGGAGGCGCCGGCGGTCTGCGTGACCCACTCGAAGGCCGTGTCGCTCGTGGCGCGGCCCGTCCCGCGGACGGCGCCCGTGCCGGCCGCGGCGCCGGGCGAGTCGGCGAGCGCGACGCCGCCGAAGCCCTTGCCGCGCTGGTCCACGAGGGGGTCGCCGACCGGGCCGCTCTCGCCGCCGGGCGCGCCGTCGCCGAGGCCGCCGCCGCCGCCGCCGCCGCCGCCCGTCGTCGTGACGCCGAGCGCGCCCTCGTTGACGACGAGGAAGGGCAGCGCGCCGCCGCCGCTGCGGTCGAAGCCGGACGGGTCGTCGCCGGGCAGCCCCTCGAAGCGCCCCACGACGTAGCTGTCGCCGGCCGACGCGATGGGAGCGTAGCCGTTCGCGATGTTGTCGGAGGCCGCGAGCATCGACTCGCCGTCGGCGGCGACGATCGCGAGCGTGCTCGAGCCGCCGGACACCGTGACCTCCTCGACGACGAAGGTCGGGTGGTTCTCGTCGATGAGCTGGTTGCGGGTGCCGGCGTTGAGCACGTCGGAGGAGCCGACGCCCACGTTGGGCTGCACGCGGATGCGTCCCGCCTGGAGCTGCGCGAAGAGCGTCGGGTCGCCGCCCATGCCGAGCATCGGGTCGGTGAGCACCGAGAGGTCGGTCGCGTCGTCGGTGAGCGTCGTCGCGGTGAGGACCGAGCTGCGGCCGGTCACGCCGCGCCGCCGCGGGTCGGCCGCCTCGAACGCGCTGCCCTGCGGGCGCACGGTCGGCGACACGAGGTCCACGAGCGAGAGGTCCTCGACCTCGTCCAGGTCGGTGTCGATCGCGAGCAGGACGTCGCCGCCGTCGCCGCCCGCGCCGGCGGCGCCGAAGGGCAGCGCGCCGCGCCCGCCCTGACCGAGGTAGCTCGCGTAGGCGGGGTCGCCCGGGCCGGAGGGGACGACGCGCGTCTCGCCCGCCACGCCCTCGACGCTCACGGTGCCGGAGAGGTCGATGTCGGCGACGGCGCGCACGGAGAGCGGCGCCGGCAGCCCGTCGAGCGGGTGGCCCGCGCTCTGGACGATGTACTCGTCGGGCTCGTCGATGCCGTCGCCGTCGCGGTCGGTGAGCACCGCGAGCGTCCAGTCGGTCGGGAGCACGACACGCCGGAACTCCCACGTCCGGGGCTCGTAGACCCCGGGCGAGACCTGGCGCACCGTCGGGAGGGACACGACGCGGGCCGCGAAGTCGATCGACGACTGGAGCGGGATGTCCGTGTCGCGCGGATCGCTGTCCGAGCCCAGCGGGTCGACGACGAGGTTGCCGTCGAGGCCCAGGCCGCCGGCGATGCCGGTCGTCGTGACGCCGGTCGGCGACGCCCAGTTCGCGGAGTTGCCGGAGTTCGCCTTCTGGCTGCTGTCGTCGAAGCCCTCGAAGATGTCGTACACGACGGGGTCCACGCCCGACGCCGACCGCACGGGCGCGCTGATCAGCGGCGTGAAGTCGCCCGTGAGCGACAGCTTCGAGTTGCCGGCGAGGTCCTCGACGCCGGAGTTCACCTCGACGAGCAGGAAGTTGCCCGGCGGGAGCGCGGCGAGGTCGGAGCGCCAGCGGACGATCGTGAAGTCGCCCTGCTGCAGCAGGAAGCCCAGCGTGGCGGGCGCGATGATCGGCACGAAGTCGGGGAGCGCCGCCGAGTTGAGCAGGACGCGGATCGCCGGGCTGCTGCCGTCGACCGTGTTGAACACCGACTGCGGGATGACCGCGTCGTCGAACATGAACACGATCTCGCGGATCGGGCTGAACGGGATCGTCAGCGTCGTGTCCTCGACGATCTCCTGGGGGTTCGAGAAGAACGCGAGCGCGTCGTCCACGAGGTCGAGGTCGGCGTCGTCGTCCGTGACCTCGTCGATCACGAGGCCCGAGGTGTCGTCGACGAAGAACGCGCGCACGCCCGGGAACCCGACCTTCGTGTCGAGCGCGTCCGTCGGCGTCCGGAAGAAGAACGTCTTGTTCGCGTTGGTCATCGGCTTGCCGTTGACCGACAGCGGCGTGCCGCCGACGTCCGGGTCGCCGAAGCTGATCTCGTAGAGCGCGTCGGCGACGAACCCGAAGGTCACGTTCTGCGCGTCGAACTCGAGGGTGGGCGTGATGATGATCCGCTTGTCGTCGACCGAGAACTCGACGGACGCCTGGAGGCCGGGCGGCGCGCTCGACTGGCCGCTCGCGTCGTCGACCGTGACGAGGTTGATCGTCGTCTCGTCGACGGTGGCCGGGTCGACGGCCCGGGTGAAGCCCAGGATGACGGTCTGGTTGAGGCCCGCGAGCTGGGTCCCGATGGGCCCGGCGATGACCCCGAAGCCCTTGACCCCGGTCTGGTTGTTCGCCCCGCCGCCGCCCCCTCCGCCGCCCCCGCCGCAGGCGAGCACGAGGAGCGAGAGCGCGAGGACCGGGGCGAGGCGCGATCGGGGCACGGTGAGGGGCATGTCGGGGTCGTCGCTGGTTCGGAGACG
>JAUIEF010000188.1 GCA_030428785.1 bacterium | reverse complement strand
CCGACGATCTCGCACAACCTCATCGTGGCCAACACGGCGTTCTCCGGCGCCGGACTCGCATGCCTGGCCGGTTCACCGCATCTGGAGGAGAACATCTTCCGGCTCAACGGCGATCCGGTCGACACGATCGGCGGGGGCGTGTTCCTGCAGAACGCGTCGGCGGTGCTCCTCGGCAACACGTTCGAGGACAACCTCGCCTCCTTCGGCGGCGGGTTCTACGCGGAGAACAGCGGCCTGGAGTTGATCGGCAACGTCTTCACCGGGAACACGGCGGCCGACGAGGGCGGCGCGGTCGGGTTGTTCAACGGTGTGGGAGTCGCCTCCGGCAACACGTTCGACGGCAACGGCGCCGGGTTCCGTGGCGGCGCCGTCGCCTCCCTGTTCTTCTCGGACGTGACCTGGTCCGGGAACGTGTTCACGGGCAACGTCGCGTCGGAGGGGGGAGCCGTCGCCTGCTACGGCTCGTCGCAGGACGACTGGACGGACGACGTCTTCGACGGCAACACGGCGCTCAGCGGCGCCGGCGGCGCGCTGTGGCTGCAGGGCGCGTCGGTGCTCGTGCGGCGCGCCGTCGTGCGAGGCAGTCGCGGTTTCGGCGGTGCGGTGCGGCTCTCGGGCGGCGCGCGCATCACGGACAGCGCGGTGGTCGACAACGACGCGGGCATCGACGGGAACAACAGCGTCGTGCTGCGCTGCACGGTCGCCGGCAACGCGTTCACCGGGATCTCCGCGGACTCGGGCAACAACCTCGTCACGGGTTGCGTCGCCTGGGGCAACGGCACGCTCGACCTCGTCGAGGCGGGCGGCGTGCTGACCGTCACGTACTCGACGACCCCCGGCGGCTGGCCGGGCGCCGGCAACGACGGCGCCGACCCGCTCTTCCTCGACGCGCCGGGCGGCGACTACGCGCTCTCGGCCGGCTCGCCGTGCATCGACACGGGCGACCCGGAGGACCTCGTCGCGGGCACGGACGTCGTCGGTGGCGGGCGTCGCGTCGACGGCCTGCTCGACGGCGGCTCGCGCGTCGACCGCGGCGCGTTCGAGTTCAGCCACGCGCGGATCACGGCGCTCCAGCCGTCGACGCCCGCGGACCCCATCGGCTTCACGACGAGCGGCACGCCCGGCCTGCCGACCTGGGTGTTCCTCGCGCTCGGCACGGACGTGCTCTGCGTCGAGCCCTACGGGACGTTCCTCGTCGACCTGGGCGGCCCGTGGATCCTGCGCTTCGCGGGCTTCGCGCCGACGAGCATCGCGGTGCCGCAGTTCCCCGGCGCGTCGGGGATCACGGCGTACCTGCAGGCCGTCGCGACGACGCCCGACGGCACGCTCGGCACGACGAGCAACGTCGACGCGTTCACGTTCCCGTAGACGCGTCGCGCGTGCGCCGGGGAGCCCCCGGCACGGGCCCGCCGCCGGCTCCGGGAGGCGTCGTCCCCGACGCGTCCCGGCCCGATCCGGCCGGCGGGTCCCGCGCGCCCGCCTACTCCTGTTCCAGTCCCAGCTCGACGAGGGCCTTCTTGAGCTGCGCCTCGTCCGGCGCCACGCCGTGCCACTTGGGCTCGTTCTCCATGAACGAGACGCCCTTCCCGAGCACGGTGTTGCAGACGATCATCTGCGGCCTGCCCTTCACCTCGCGCGCCTCGACCAGCGCCGCATGGAGGGCCTTCATGTCGTGGCCGTCCACCGACTGCACGTGCCAGCCGAAGCTCTCGTACTTCGCGCCGAGGTCGCCCTGATCCATGACGTCCTTGGTGAAGCCGTCGATCTGGATGCCGTTCCTGTCCATGAGCAGGGTGAGGTTGTCCACGCCGTAGTGCGCGGCCGCGGACGCCATCTCCCACACCTGCCCTTCCTGCGATTCGCCGTCGGACGTCCCCGCGTACACGCGGAAGTCCTTGCCCTGCGCGCGCGCGCCGAGCGCCATGCCGAGCGCGACGCTCACGCCGTTGCCGAGGCTGCCCGTGCAGCAGTCGACACCCTTGGTGAAGTGGAAGTCGGGGTGTCCCTGCAGCGGCGACCCGAGCGTGCGCAGCGTCCAGAGGTCGTCGCGCGGGAAGTAGCCCTTGCGCGCGAGGATCGCGTAGAGGATCGGGCAGATGTGCCCGTTGCTCAGCACGAAGCGGTCGCGGTCCTCCCACGTCGGGTTCTTCGGGTCGACGTTCATGAAGCCGCCGAACCAGAGCGTCGTGAAGACGTCGGTCATGCCGAGCGAGCCGCCCGGGTGACCCGAGCCGGCGAGCTGCAGCATGCGCAGCACGTCGCCCCGCATCTCGTTCGCGATCTTCGCGAGGTCCTGGAAGTCGGGGGCCATGCGGGTGCTCGGGGTGGGGTTCTCGGTGGTGGTCATGACGACTGCCCCAGCAGCTCGAGGGCGGCGCCGGCGATGGACGGCGCGGTGAGGCCGAAGTGCTCCATGAGCTGCTCGCCCTTGCCGGACTCGCCGAAGCGGTCGTCCATGCCGAGGCGACGCACGGGGCACGGCGCGTGCTCCGCGACGACCTCCGCGACGGCGCTGCCGAGGCCGCCGACGCGCTGGTGCTCCTCGACCGTCACGAACGCGCCCGTCTCCTGCGCGGCCGTCACGAGCGTCTCGACGTCGAGCGGCTTGATGCTGCACACGTTGAGCACGCGCGCCGAGTAGCCCTTCTCCGCGAGCAGCTCGGCCGCCTGCACGGCGTGCACCACGCAGGTGCCCGTCGCGGCGATCGTGATGTCGTCGCCGGCCCGCAGCGTGGAGATCTTGCCGATCTCGAACACGTGGTCCTCGGGCAGGAACATCGGGACCTTCATGCGCGAGAGGCGCACGTAGGCCGGGCCCGGGCTCGCGGCGACGGCGCGGATGACCTGCTCGGTCTCGAGCCCGTCGGCCGGCACGAAGACGCGCATGTTCGGCAGGACGCGCATGATCGCGACGTCCTCGAGCACCTGGTGGCTCGCGCCGTCCTCGCCGACGGTGATGCCGGCGTGCGTCGCGCAGATCTTCACGTTCGCGACGGGCAGCGCGACCTCCTGCCGCACCTGCTCGAACGCCTTGCC
The DNA here is from genome assembly GCA_030428785.1 of bacterium. Taxonomy (GTDB): domain Bacteria; phylum Planctomycetota; class B15-G4; order B15-G4; family B15-G4; genus JAUIEF01. The sequence continues at coordinate 7,754 of JAUIEF010000188.1, read as the reverse complement.
GGCCGCGAACATCGCGAAGGACGACGCGAAGACCGTGAGGCCGGTCGACGCGAGGCCGGACGCGACGCCGATCATGTTCGCCTCGGCCACGCCCATGTTGAAGAAGCGGTCGCCGTACTGCTTCGCGAACTGCCCGGTCTTGGTGGAGCCGGAGAGGTCGGCGTCGAGCACGACGATGTCGCTGCGCTCCCCTCCGAGTTCGGCGAGGGCCTTGCCGTAGGCCTCGCGGGTGGCGACATCGCCGCCTTTCTTGGTGACGCTCACGGTGGTGGGGGCTTTCCTCGAGGGGGTCGGTGCAGCCGGCCGGTGTCGGTGGGTGTCGCGCGCGGTGTCCGTGACGACGTGCGTGCACACCGTCCGCAACGCGAACACGTTCGCGATCCGGGACCGTTCGCGCAACCCCCGAAAGTTATCCACCGGCGGTGGATAACGACCGCCGCGCGCGCGACGTGCGCGACGTCAACGCCAGCGCGCGCACCGCGGGCACGGGCAGTCCGGCTCCACGCGCGCCAGCTCCGCACCGCCGAGCTCCGCGCCGACGTAGCCGAGCTCGCGCAGTCCCGCGAGCGCGCTCTCGTCGACCGCCGCGCCGGAGGACGCGAGCGGCTGCGCCTCCCCGAGCCAGCCGACGACGAGCGCGCGCAGTCGCCGCGCGACGTCCGGGTGGTCCGCGCTCACGTCGTCGCGACAGTCGGGGTCCGCCTCGAGGTCGAAGAGCTCGACCGTGTGCCGCGGCACCTGCGGCGGGAGGTTGCCGGGCAGGTGCCCCACGAGGTGCAGCGCGAGGAACCAGCGGTCCGCGAGCACGCCCGCGACCTGTCCGGCCGACGCGAGCGCGAAGCGCGGCGACGCCGCCGACGCCGTGCGGTCCGCGCGCGTCACGAGGTTGCTCCCGGGGAAGGGCGCGTCCTCGAGCCCGGCGAGGTCGAGGAGCGTGCGCCCCACGTCGAGCGTGCTCACCGGCGCGTCGGACCGCCCGCGCGGCACGCCCGGCCCGGCGAGCACGAGCGGCACGCGCAGGGTCGCCGGGAAGAGCTCGCCGTGCGTGAACCACGCCCGCCGCTCGAGCAGCGCCTCGCCGTGGTCGGCGGTGAACGCGATGAGCGGGTCGTGCCGCGGCATCGCGCCGAGCAGCCGCGCGAGCCGCGCGTCCTGCCACGTGACCTCGCCCCGGTAGAGCGCGGCGGGGAACTCCGGGTCGCGCACGTCCTCGAGGCCGGCCTGCGGGACGGGCGGGTCGGGGAGCGGCAGCGCCGGGTCGAAGGGGTCCCTGTCCGGCGGGTAGTAGAGGCCCGTGACCTCCGCGTGCTCCTCGTACGGCCCGTGCGCGTCGAAGACGTGCACCCACAGGAAGAGGTCCCGGCCCTCGGCGTCTGGCCACCAGTCGTCGAGCACGGCGAGCGTCTCGGCGGAGGTGCGCTGCACGTCGCGCGGCGCGGTCATGCGGTCGAAGCCCTGGCCGAGCCCGGACAGCCGGTCGCTCAGGTGGTGCGCGCTCACCGCCGCCCAGGTGAGGTAGCCGGCGTCGCGGAAGCGCTCGGCGAGCGTCACGGCGGCGGTCGACACGGGCGTCACGTTGTCGAGCACGCCCGAGTCGCGGGGCGACAGCCCGGTGAGCACGCCGATGTGCCCGGGGTTCGTGAGGTTGGCGGAGCTCACGCAGTCCTCGAAGAGCAGGCCGCGCGCCGCGAGCGCGTCGAGCGCGGGGGTGCGCACGCCGACGCCGTCGCGCGCGGCGCCCACGTGGTCCGCGCGGTGCGTGTCCGAGGTCACGAGCAGCACGGTGCGCGGCCCCTCGCGGATGCGCGTGAGCCGCGGCACGGCGAGCAGCAGCGCGGGCTCGCCCTGCGCGGTGACCGCCTCGAAGCGCACCTCGAGCTCGCGGCCGGCCCAGCGCGCGAGGTTCAGCGACGCGCGCGACCAGGAGTCCGTGTCGACGTCCTCCGCGACCTCCGAGCGGTCGAAGACGAGGCCCAGCAGCTCGCCCTCGCCCTCGGGACCGACGTCCGTGACGACGACGCGCAGGCCCGAGCCGGGGTCCGCCCACTCGGGCCGCGCGAACTCGAGCTCGAGCCGACAGTCCGGCGGCGCGACGCAGCGCGACACGAGCGGCCGGCCGTCGACGAGCCCCAGCGACGGCCGCGACTCACCGCCGACCGTGATCATGCGCGGGCCCGACGCGGGGTCCGGCAGCCGCGCCGCCGCGGGGCGGTGCCGCGCCGCGACGCCCATGATCGCGAGCACCTGGCCGTTGTTCGGCGGGACGCGCTCGCCGCGCAGGTAGCGCGCCGGGAACTCGATGAGGATGCCGTCGACGGGGCGGTCGTCCTCGAGCGGCGGCACGGAGATCGAGAGCTCCTCCGGGACCCACCCGCCCTCGCTGCTGCGCGTCCCGGAGCGCCACGCGGGCTTGCCGTCGCGCACGAGCTCGACGCGCACCTTCTGCGGGTGGCGCGTGACGAGCGAGACGTCGACGGCGTTCACCCGGCGCGGGTCGAAGCCGCTCCCCGGGACGTTCACGCGGAGCGTGTCGTCGCGCTGCACGTGCACGGCCGGCGGCCCGAGCCGCGCCTCGAACCGCACGCGGCGCACGTCGTAGGTGTCGGCGTTCGTCCTCCAGCGCGGGGCGTCCGGCGACGGGTCCACCGGGATGCCGACCACGGTGTGCACGGTCGGCGGCGCGTACGGCTCGTCGGTCGGCGCGGGCGCGAGGTCGAGGCGCACGACGGAGGGCGGCACGGGCGGCGCCTCGCCGCAGCGCACGAGGAGCAGCGCGAGCGCCGCCGCGACGAGCCGTCCCCCGACGGCGCGGTCTCCCCGCCCTCGGCGCACGGTCAGGCGGTGCGGCCGGCGACGCCTTCGCGGAGCGCGGCGAGGTGCCGCGCCATCCGCGCGAGTCCCTCGGCGAGCACCTCGTCCGCCGCGGCGATCGAGAGGCGGATGCAGCGGTCCTCGCCGAAGGCCGCGCCGGGCACGACCGCGAGGCGCTCGTGCTCGAGCAGCGAGGCGCAGAGCGCGACGCTGCCGGTGATGTCGCCGCCGTAGTACGCGTCGACGCGCGGGAACACGTAGAACGCGCCGGCCGGCGGCTCGAGCACGACGTCCGGCATCTCCGCGACCGCCGCGAGCGCGAGCCCGCGACGGCGCTCGAACGCGTCCTTCATCATCTCGGCGTGCGCGTCGCCCGCGCGCAGCGCCGCGAGCGCCGCGTGCTGGCTGGGCGTCGCCGCGTTGCTCGAGAGGTGGCTCTTGAGGCTGCCGGCCGCCTTCGCGATCGCGGGCGTCGCGGCGAGGAAGCCGATGCGCCAGCCGGTCATGCTGTGCGACTTGCTCAGCCCGTTCACGACGATCGTGCGCTCGGCCATGCCCGGCAGGCTCGCGGGCGAGACGAACGCGCCGTCGAACACGAACGGCCAGTAGATCTCGTCCGACACGAGCAGCAGGTCGCGGTCGGCGCACACCCGCGCGATGGCGGCGAGCTCGTCGCGCGAGTAGACGAGGCCCGTCGGGTTGCTCGGGCTGTTCACGATGACGGCGCGCGTGCGCGACGTCACGGCGGCGTCGAGCGCGGCCGGGTCCCAGCGGAAGCCGCGGTCGGGGTCGCCGGGCACGGGCACCGGCACCGCGTCGACCGCCTGGCACATGGGGCCGTAGCTGAGCCAGCCGGGGCTCGGCAGGATGACCTCGTCGCCCGGATCGCACGCGACGGCGAGCGCCAGCGCGAGCGCCTCCTTCGCGCCGCTCGTCACGACGAGCTGCTTCGCCTCGTACGACAGGCCGCTCACGCGACCGACGTGCTCGGCGGCGGCCGCGCGCAGGTCGGGGATGCCGGACGCGGGCGTGTAGCCCACGTTGCCGCCCTCGACGGAGCGCTGGGCCGCGCGCACGGCCTCCTCGGGGCCCGGGAAGTCGGGCTGCCCGGCGCCGAGGCTCACGACGTCCTCGCCGGCGCGTCGCAGCTCGCCGACGCGGGCGTCGAGCTCGAAGACCAGCGACGGGGGGATCGACCGCGCGCGCGACGAGATGTCCATGTCCGTCGACGATACCGCAGGGCGCGCGTCGCGCGCACGGGAGAAGGGTTGCGATCCCCCCGGGACGTCGGGACCCTGTGGGGCCGTCGAAGGGCCTCGGGGACCGCCGCCTCCGGCCCCCGCGATCCGTCCCGCGCGCCGCCCGCCGACTCCCCCCGACCCGTCACCCCCGCCCCGAGGAGCCCGTCGCATGGCACGCAAGGTCCGGAAGCGCCGCCGGCCCCGCAGCCGGGGGCGGACCTCCCAGCGCCGGCTCGGGCGCGGCCTGCTCATCGCCGGGCTCGCGCTCGCCCTCCTGTACTTCGCGTTCACGCGGGTCTTCTTCAGCCCGTTCGAGGAGGGCCAGAAGCCGTTCCACCTGCTCGCGCCGCGCGACGTCGACCTCTACCTGCGCCGCGAGGCCCTCGCGTCGGACTTCACGGCGGACGGCGCGCTGCCCGTGCCGCGCCTCTACGACCGCATCCGCATCACGTCCACGTGGAAGGAGTTCACGGAGAGCGCGCTCTGGCAGGAGCTCGAGTGGCCGAGGGATCTCACGGCGGCGGTCGGCGAGCTCGAGCCGCAGTTGCGCGAGCTGCCGCTCGACCCGGTGGGCGACGTGCTCGGGCGCGAGGTCGTCGTCGTGGCGCGCGGGCTCGAGCGAGACGACGCGCACTGGGCGTTCCTCGGACGGCTCAGCGACAAGGCGAAGTTCGCGGTGGAGCTCTTCGGCTTCGACTCCGTGTTCGAGGAGGCGCTGCCCGGCGCGACGCGCGAGGAACTCCACGACGAGACGCTCCCCGAGGCGACCTACCACCGCGTCGTGCTGCCGGCGGGCGGCGCCGCGGAGGGCGACCCCGCGGACGCGGGCGCCGCCGAGGGCGACGCGTACTACTACGCGCGCCGCACCGACCTGCTCGTCGTGTCGGACGACGAGACGCTCCTGCGCGACGTGCTCAAGCGCACGTCCGGCGACAGCGAGGACACCGTCGGCCTGAGCCGCACCTACGGCGAGCACATGCCGGCGCCGTCTCGCGGCGCGCACGAGATGTTCAGCCTCGGCTTCACCATGACGGCGGGCGCGCTGCTCGACGCGTGGGGGCTGGCGCCCGACCGCGGCACGCCGAGCGCGGACGCGACGGAGAACATCCTGCGCGGGCTCGTCGACGTCGAGCTCCTGGGGGACGTCGTCGGGCGGCTCGAGCTGGACGGTTCGCAGGCGAGCCTCCGCATGCACGGCGAGATCGACGTCGGTCGCGCGGCCAGCGACGAGGGCGGCCTGCTCGGACAGACGCCGTTCACCGTGCACGAGCGGCTGCGCGACGTGCTGGGCCTCGTGCCCGCCGACGTGTCCGCCGTCGCGACGCTCAACGTGTCGCTCAACCGCTTCCTCACGACGGTCACGCGCGGCTTCTCGCCGGACGTCGTGAAGCTGCTCAACGACACGCTGCGCGAGGTCGCGAGCCTCACCGCGGGCTGGCAGGTCGACACGCTGCCCGAGCTCACGGCGGAGCTCGCGCGCGCGCTCGGCAACGAGATCACCATCGTCGTGCGCCCGCTCGACCACGTCATCCCGGAGGGCAGCCAGCCGCTGCCGGCGATGGCGTTCGTGCTGCCCGTCGACGACCTCGCCGCGTGGACCGCCGTCGAGGACAGCTTCCTCCGCGCGCACGACCTCTTCGGCATCCCGTCGGACCGCATGAAGCAGCTCGACGAGGGCGTCGGCGACCGCAAGTGGCTCGGCCTCGTGAACCAGCCGATCGAGGAGATCGCGTACATCGTCCTCGACGGCTCGACGCTCGTGATCGCGACGGACAACGACCTGCTGCGCGAGATCGTCGAGGTCTACGCGGACCAGCGCATGTCGCTCGCGGGCACGCCGGAGGTGGCGCGCCTCGTCGACGGCTTCCGGCGCCCCGGCGCGGACGTCGCCCAGGCGAACGCCGCGGTGTGGGCGTCGTCGGGCGGCGTGTGGTCCGTGCTCGAGCCCTACGGCGAGTACATCGCGGACCTCGAGACGATCATCGACCTGGGCGCCGAGCGCATTCGCCAGCGCAAGGCGCTCATCAACAAGGAGTACCGCCAGTTCGCGGGCGCCGACGAGCTGCCGGCCGGCGTGGAGGAGGAGGTCGACCGGAAGCTCGACCAGATCCTCGCGGCGCAGGAGGCGAAGCGGCGCTCCGAGACGATCCCGCAGCTCGCCGCGGCCTGGCGCGACGGCTACGCGTGGCTGCCGCTCGTGAAGCAGGCGGCCGTGGCGCTGCGGCTGGGCGAGCGCTCGACGAACCTCGAGGTGCGTCTCGACACCTTCCTCGGGAAGTAGGCGCGCGGGGCGTCAGGGGGCCGGGCGCGCGGGGCCCGATCCGACGCGTCGCGAACACCCGGTGCCTGCGAGGGGTTGACCCCGAGGGGCTCCGTCGGATGCAATCTGCGCTCCACCGGTGCCCAGATGGTGGAATTGGTAGACACGCTAGGTTGAGGGCCTAGTCCGGGTGATACCGGGTGCAGGTTCGAACCCTGTTCTGGGCACCATTCCTTTCCCTCCCCCGGCCGCGCCTCGACGCGAGGCGCCGGGCGGCCCGCCGCGGCGGGCCCCGGCCGGTGCGCGTGTCCCCGACGGCCACCTCGGCGCGGCCCGCGGCCCGGAGTTCGCCGACCCGATCCCCGCGGCCCGAAGCCCGTCGGCCCCGGGCCCCGCGACCCGAACCGGCGCCGTGGCCCCCGTGTGACGCCCCCGGCGCGAGGCTTGACGGCTTACGCTTAGTCGAGTAAGTGTAGTGCCCTCAGCAGCGGGACGGCCCCCCGGGGTCGTCCCGGGTCCGCGCCGCCGCCGGCCGGACCGACGACCGCCGGAGAGGACCCCATGACCGAGCGCGACCCGGACCACGTGCCCGACCCCACCGAGCGCGAGCTCGCCATCCTCAAGGTCCTCTGGGCCGAGGGCGAGGCGAGCGTGCGCCGGGTCTACGAGGTGCTCCGCGAGGAGCTGCCCATCGTCCAGAACACCGTGCAGGCCTTCCTGCGCACGATGGAGCAGAAGGGCCTCGTGAGCCACCGCACCGAGGGCCGCACCTTCCTCTACCGGCCCACGACCCAGCGGCAGCCGACGAGCGAGCGGCTCGTGTCCGGCCTGCTCGACCGGGTCTTCGACGGCGCGGTCGACGAGCTCGTGGAGAGCGCGCTCTCGGTGAAGGCACCGACACCCGAGGAGCTCCGGCGGTTGAAGGAGCTCGTGGAGCGGGCGGAGCGGGGGGACGACTCGGGCGACACGGGGACCGACCCATGATGACCATGACGCTCGTGCAGCTCTTCACGGAGCACGGCATGGACCTGCTCTTCGGGAGCACGGCGCTGCTCGCGCTCGGCGCGTTCGCGATGGCGCTCCACAAGGGCCCCATCCACGTGCAGCGGATCGGCGAGCTCACGCTCGTCGGCGTCATGGCGTGGCTCGTGCTCGCGGTCGTGCCCATGCCGCGCTTCGAGTGGACCGTGACGCTCGACTCGGGCGCGCCGCCCATCTCGCCGGAGCTGCGGCGGCTCGAGGAGCGGCGCGCGGCGGAGGCGGCGCGCGAGGCCGCGGGTGCCGGGCTGATCTCGCTCGGGACGTCGCGGGAGACCGCGGCGCCGGCCGCCGGACGCGAGGCGACGTCGCGCCGCGCGCCGGACGCGTTCCTCGCGGGCGGCGACGCCGCGCGCGTCGACCTCGCGGACGTCGAGGGCGCTGCCGACCGCCCGCGCGACGAC
>JAUIEF010000187.1 GCA_030428785.1 bacterium | reverse complement strand
CGCGCTCGGTCTGCTCGTCGGCTGCGCGTCCGGTGACGGAGCGCGCGACGACCCGTCAGGCGCGCCCGGCGCTCCGGTGACACGCGACGCGGCCGGCCCCCCCGCCGTCGTCGCCGGCCTGCCGCTGCTCGCGGTCTCCCCCACGGGAACCCCGCTCGACCTCCCGCCGGCCGACCCCGACGCCGGGCGGCTGCTCGTCCTCGTGCGCGCGGACGCCTCCCCCCTCGCGCGGCGCTTCCTGGCGGACGACCTCCCGGAGATCGTCGGGCTCGCGCGCGGGCTGGGCGTCGAGCCGACGCTGCTCGACGTCTCGGCCGCCGCGCCCGACGGCGCGACGCTCACGCCGCAGCTCGTCTACCAGAACCACCGCGGCCGCTCCGTCTTCGAGGGCCGCTACGCCTCCCTCGACCGGCTGCGCAACTTCCTGCGCACCGCGCGGCGCGCGCCGCTCGGCGAGGCGCGCCTCGAGCAGACGCGCGTCCCGGCGCTGCGCCTCGGCCGCGCGACGCTCACCGCGCCTCTCAAGCTCGGCGACCTCACCGGCGAGGTGCCGCGCGACCACGACGCCGACGCGTTCCGGCAGGAGGCCGAGGCCGCGGTGCTCGCCGGCTTCGAGCGCTTCCGGCTCGAGGACGCGGTGACGACCGGCCGCGGCGACCGCGCGTTCTACATGGACGTCTACCCGTACCGCGACGGCGACACGCTCTACGTCTCCACCGCGCTCTACAGCCAGTTCCACTGCAAGCAGCCCGTGTTCCGCACGCCCCCCGACGCGCCGTTCACCGGCGGGTGGGACGATCGCGCGCGGCTCTTCGCGCGCGCGGCGCGCGGCCTCGAGGCGGCGGTCCTCGCGCAGCTCGCGGACCCGACGCGCGGCGACGGCTTCGACGCGCTGCCGGCCGGACACCCGACGGTCGCCTGGGACGCGCTCGGGCTCGCGCTGCCGGAGGCGCCCGAGGACGCGGAGCGACCCGCGCCGCTCGGGGCGATCCCGACGGCCTGGGTGCTCGGGCGCGGGACGTCCGCGGACGTCGCCGCGCGGACGGGCGCGCCCGCCGCGGCGGCGAGGCCGACACCGGACGCGAGCTCCGGCGGACCGATGTCGTCCACCGCGACGTCGACGCCCGCCGCCCCCTCGCTGCTCTTCCACCTCGAGGCGCCGCTCGACAGCTATCGCGGCGAGGTCACGGGGCTCTCCGGCGCGCTCACCCTCGGCGACGCGCCGTCCGGCGAGGTCGTCGTCGACCCGACGACGGTGAGCCTCGGCGACCCGGACCTCGACCGCTGGGTGCACGGCCCGGCGGTGCTCGACATCGCCGCGCACCCGACCGCGCGCTTCGACCTCCTGTCGTTGACGCTCGACGCGCCGCTCGGCTGGGGCCGCCTCTCGCCCGCGCGCGGCGCCGGCACCTTCACGATGCGCGGCGAGCGCGTGCCGCTCGAGGTGCGCGTCGAGCTCGAGCCCGTCGCCGGCCCGGACGGCGCGCCGCGGCTCCTCGCGACGGGGGCGTTCGGCCTCGACCTGGGCCCGCCCTGGTCCGTCGACGTGCCGGTCGGCGACCCGCCCCGCAACCGCCGCCTCGTGCTCGACTTCGCGTTCGAGCTCGCGCCCGCCGACGGCTGAGGGTCGGGCGCGCCGCGCCCTGGAGGCGGCCGGTCACGCGCCGCCGGTCACGGGACGCCCGAGGACTACTTCTCCTCGTTGTCGCTCACGTGGGCGTCCGTCGTCGCGGAGCCCGAGAGCACGATGCCGGGCGTCGGGTGCCCGGTGAGCTCGTTGCCGTGCACGACGTGCTGCGAGCCGCCGAGCAGGAGCACCGCGGGGTAGGCGAGGCGGTCTTCGCCCACGGCCTGGAACGCGTTCGACAGGACGCTCACGGCGTCGGCCGGCGTGCGGTCACCCGCGAGCACCGACACGAGCTCGGACTCGAAGGAGTTGTCGACGACGACGTGCCCGCTGCCCCCGTTGATGCGCACGGCGGGCGCGCCGCCGTGGCTCTCGAAGGTGTTGCCCTCGAAGGTCGAGTGGAGCCCGCCCGCGTCGGCACCGGCGGGCGCATCGACGTCGACCGTCGCGACGACGTGCGAGCCGGCCAGCGCGCCGAACGCGTTGCGGCTCACCGTCTGGTGCCGCGTGCCCTCGAGCAGCAGGGCCCGCTCGGCCGCAAGCGTGTGGAAGACGTTGTTCTCGACGGACAGCAGGTGCCCGACCTCCTCGCCGCGCGCGACGATCGCCGCGTGCACGGGCGTCCGCGCGTCGCCGAGCTCGAAGAAGACGTTGCCGTGGATCCGCGCGAGGCCGACGTCCTCGACCTGGACGCCGTACGCGAGGAAGCCGCGCCCGCGCCGCTCGCCGACCGCGTTGCCCATGACCGCGTTGTCGGTCACGTGCAGCTCGGAGAGGTGGCTGGCGCGCACGATGGTCCAGCCGCGGTGCGGGTGGAACTCGTTGCCCGTCACCCAGGCGCTCGTGCGCGGCCCCAGCGAGTGCGACGAGAGCTCGAGGAACGACGGCAACGCGCGGCGCGCGTCCCGCCCGCGGAAGGTGCAGCCCTGGATGCGGAAGCGGCGCGCGTGCACGCGGACGAGCGAGTGCCCGGTGATCGGCAGGTGGTCCACCATCTCGAGCGAGTCGAGTCGGACGTCGTCGCCCGTCACGTCGAAGAGGCCCACGGATACCTGGGCGGAGGAGAGCAGGGTCGCGCCCTCGCCGCGCACCGTGATGTCGTCCGCGCGGACGACCACCGGCGTGCGGAACGCGTAGGTCCCCTTGCGGACGACGATCTCGCCGCCCTCGGGCAGCGCGGCGAGCGCCGCGACGAACGGCATCTCGTCGGAGCCCGTGAAGTCGCCCTCGCTCTGCAGGCCGTCGCCGATCGTGATCACGCTGCCGGCGGGCCGCGCGTCGACCGGGACGTCCGGTTCCGCGGGGGGCGCGAGGCGCTCCGCGATCGTCGGCGCCGGCACCAGGATCGCCGCCATGAGCAGCAAGGCGGCCGGGACGCCCACCATCCGTTTCGGGTGCTCCATGCGCTCCTCTGGACAAGCCGCGGGGGGTGCGCGGAGGTCGGGCGCGAGGGGTGGGCGGGCCCCGCGACGACCGTCCGACGACTGACGGGGGAAGAGTACCCCCGAATCGGGAGGTGTCAGGGCGTGGGAGGGAATTCCCGTTTTCGGGGGAAGCGGGGGCGTTCGGGGCGTGGAGGGCGCGACCGACGATCCCGGTGGCGATCCGGAACCGGGTCCGGATCGGGATCCGGATCCCGTCGCTTCGCGACGGTGTCGGGATGCCTCGACGCGTGCTCGAGGAGTTCAGCGGGGGGACGGCACCTCGGATGCGGGTGGATGCAACGTCGAGGCTACTCGTACCTCATGACCTCGCTGAGCCGCAGGTGGTTCGCGCGGAGGGCCGGGAGGAGCACCGCGAGCACCGAGACGAGGACCGCGCCGCCGAGCACGCCGCCGAGGGCGCGCGGGCTCAGCTCGAACGCCAGGTCGAGGTGGCTCACGGCGGTGAGCGCCTTCGCCGTGACGACGGCGAGCGGGACGCCCAGCACGAGGCCGAAGAGGCCGCCGAGCACGCCGAGCGAGCCGGACTCGAGCAGCAGCATCCCCGCGACCTGCCGCCCGGTGAGCCCCACCGCGCGCAGCAGCCCGATCTCCCGCCGCCGCTCCATGACCGCGATGACCATCGCGTTGAGGATGCCGACCGCCGCGAGCAGGATCGTGAGCACGAGGATCGCGTAGAAGATCGCGAAGTTCCGGTCGAGGTCGTCGACGTAGTCCTGCGTGATCTCCTCGCCGCGCCGGAAGTCCGTGACGTTGTCCTCGCCGAGCAGCGCGACGGCCGCCGCGCGGAGCTCCGCGGCGCGCTCGTCGTTCAGCCCCGGCGACCACGCGACGTAGTGGTCGCCCAGGCCGGCGCTCTCGATGCACCAGTAGTTGAGCATGTTCTCCGCGGACACGACGCCGAACACGCGGTCGTCGGGCGCGAAGCCGTACTCGTCCGTGACGGCGAGGATCTCGAAGTCCACGAGCCCGCTCGACGCCGTGGCCAGGCGGATCATGTCGCCGGGCTGCTTGCCGAGGTCGTCCGCGCAGCGCGTGCTCAGGATGATCGTGCGCTCGTCGCGGAAGGCCGCGCGGTCGCGGTGCTTGCGCGCGAGCGAGCCGACGCTGAGCTGGCGGTCCTCGAGGCCGCGCACGAGGAACGAGCTCGTGACCTCCGCGTTGAGCGGCAGGAGCGTCGAGAACTCGGGCTCCGCCGCGCGCAGCGCCGCCATGCGCGTCGCGCCGTCGGCCGTCACCTTGATGAACAGGCGGTCGGAGAGCGCCCGCTCGCCGAAGTGCCGCGTCTCGGCCTTGAGGCTCTCGAGCACGGACACGATGAGGAACACCGCCGTGAACACGAGCAGCAGCCCGGACACCGTGCCGAACACGCGGTGCCGCGCCGCGCCGAGCGTCGCGCGGGCCAGCTTCGCCGACGCGCCCCGGAACGGCCGCGTCACGAAGCTCGCGAGCGCGGGCAGCAGCCCGGGCGCGAGGAGCAGCAGCGCGAAGAGCCCGCCCACGAGCCCGAAGGCCGTGAGCAGCGCCTCGTAGAGCGGCGCCGGCACGTACTCGTCCGCCGGCGCGCCGACGATCCACGCGACGGGCACGAGCGCGAGCAGCCCGGCGAGGATCGACCGCCGCACGCCCGTGAACGGGTCGCGCGACAGCTCGATGACGCCGCGCCGCAGCGCGTCGATGACGGAGAGCCGCGACGCGCGCAGGAACGGGTAGAGCACGCCCGCGAGGCAGAAGACCACGCCGGCCGCCAGCACGGAGATCACCGGCACGACCGGCCACTCGGTGATCTCGAGCGGCTTGCCCATGCCGAGCGTCGTGATCTGCTGCTCGACCATGAAGTCGATGATGAGCTTCGCGAGCCCCAGCGAGACCGCCGCGCCGGCGAGCGCGAGCACGAGCCCCTCGACGACGAAGATCGCGCCGAGCCGGCCGCGCGTCAGGCCGAGCGCCCGCAGCAGTCCGATGGAGCGCACGCGCTCGACGAGCGACATCGACATCGTGTTGAAGATGATGTAGAGGCCGAGGAAGAGCGCGAGGAAGCCGCAGAAGCGGACGCCGCTGCGGAAGGCCTTCTCCTCCGGCGCGAGGCCCGCGAGCGAGCGCTTCGGCGCGGTGACGACGAAACGGTCGTCGAGCGCGCGCTGCACGCCCGGCAGGTCCGTCGACGACGCGTCGAAGTCCGCCCAGAAGCGCACCGTGCCGCGGCGGCCCAGCGCCTCGATCCCGCGGTCGAAGGTCGTGAGCGCGCGGCTGCCTGCGAAGCCGAGGCGCGTCGGCGCGAGGATGCCCACGACCTCGAACGGCCAGCTCCGCGGCGCGTCGGCGGCGCGCGGCGCGCGCGGGGGCCGCGCCGGCTCCGCGACGAGCTCGCCCTCCACGCAGTGCACGCGCGGCGCCCGGTTGCGCGGCGGCTCCGCCAGCTCGAGCACGTCGCCCACCGAGAGCCCCGACCGCTCCGCGAGCTTCGCGCTCAGCAGGAGCTGCGGGCTCGGCGACGCGTGGTCCAGGTCGCGCCCCTCGCTCACGACGTACGCGCCGTGGTACGTCGACGCGCCCGGGTCGAGCCCCATGAGCTCGACGCCGGAGACGGGCTTGCCGTCCTTGCGCACCGTGAGGTTGCCGGTCACGAAGGCCGTCACGCCGCTGAGCAGCCCGCGCGAGCCGAGGTCGTCGCGCACGAGGTCCAGCTCGAGCGCGCTGCTCAGGTCCGGCTGGATGAGCAGGTCGGCGTCGGGGTCGACGCGCGGGCGGCCCTGTTCCTGAGTGAGCAGCGTGTTGTGGTCGACGACGAGCACCGAGACGACCGTCGCGATGCCCACCGCGATGCCGAGCACCGACGCCAGCGTCTTCCCCGGCCGGAAGACCAGCTGGCGCCAGGCCATGAGCAGCACGAGCCGCACGTCAGATGCCCAGCGTGTTCAGGGAGTGCGCGATGCCGTCGGGCGTGACCGCGTCGCCGGCCAGGCGGTGCTCCTCGTGGAGCTCGCCGTCCTTGAGGAAGTGCACCTCGTCGGAGAAGGCAGCGTCGCGCGGGTTGTGCGTCACGAGCAGGATGGTCTGCCCCAGCTCGTCGCAGCTCCGCCGGAACAGGCGCATGACCTCCTCGCCGGCGGACGTGCTGATGTTCCCGGTGGGCTCGTCGGCCATGACGATCGTCGGCCGGGCGATGAGCGCGCGCGCGATGGACGTGCGCTGCATCTCGCCGCCGCTGAGCTGGTGCGGGTAGCTGCCGAGCTTGGCCTCGAGGTCGAAGTCCGCGACGAGCTGCCGGAAGTGGTCCTCGCCCGGGGCGTCCGCCTCGCCGCCACCCGCCGCGACGACCGCGTGCTCCCCCGCCCCGATCATGAGCGGCAGCTTGATGTTCTCGGCCACCGTGAGGTTCGGGATGAGGTTGTAGAACTGGAACACGAAGCCGATCGTGTCGCGCCGGAGCAGCGTGCGACCCCGCTCGGACAGCGCGTAGAGGTCGTGCCCCGCGAGGTGCACCGTGCCGCCCGACGGCGGCTCGAGCCCCGACACCATGTGGAGCAGCGTCGACTTGCCCGAGCCCGACGGCCCCATGATGGTCACGAGCTTCCCGCGCGGCACGGAGAAGCTCACCTCGCGCACGACCGCGAACTTCCCGGCGGCCGTCCCGAAGAACTTGTAGAGGTCCTCGGCCGCCAGGACCTGGTCGTTCCCGTCCATGGCGCTCAGGAACCGGAGCCCCGGGCGCCGGGTTGCGGCGAATCCCAGAGCTCGGTCCAGTCCCCGACGGGCGAGCCGTCGCGCTCCGCCAGCTCCTGGAGCGCCTTGCGGGTCACGACGACCTCCTCCATGGCGGTCTCCGACAGCACCTTGGCCACGGCGTGCTTCACCGCCGCCGCGTCGATCTCCTGGTACCCGAAGACCTGGTCGGGGCGGCCGCACTTGCTGAACTTGCGCACCGCGAGCGCCTCCTGCCGCACGCCGAGCACGCTGCCGATGTTGTCGAGCAGGCCCGCCTCGCCGTCGTGCACGGAGACCACCGGCACGCGCCGGCCGGCCAGCGTGACGAGGTCGGCGCCCGTGTCGACCGGCTGCCGGTCGGTGAGGTGCAGGTTGCTGTCGAGGCCCAGGCCGTGCCGCAGGTGCTGGAAGTCGTTGTCCGCGGCGAGGATGCCGAGCAGCAGCTCCGGCGACGACACCGCGATGACGTTCGCGTAGACGCCCTGCTCGCGCAGCTCGTCGGAGGCCTGGAGCGCCTCGGTGGCGACGGACCCCATCGCGAAGACGTTCACGACGTTGACGCCCGGCTCGTAGTCGGGCCGCCCGCGGAAGTCGACGAGGTAGTACGCGCCGGACAGGCAGTCGTGGCGCGCCGCCTCGAGCACGGTCGCGTCGGGCAGCGGGTCGGACTCGAGGTCCGCCGGGTTCGTGCGGAACCGCGGGTGCCGCCGCAGCCGCTTGAGCAGCTCCTTCTGCTCGATGCCGCGCGTCACCGCGCGGATGAGCACGCCCTTGCGGCCGTCGTTCTCGTCGGCGAAGTGCCGGCGGATGGACTCGCAGAGGATCCAGTCGACCTCCAGCGTGAAGATCGGCTCCCAGGTGATGAGGTTCGGGATCTGGATGTCCGACTTCCAGCTGTGCTGCGCGCCCTCGCTGGAGAGCGTGACGCCCGACGGCGTGCCGAGGATCACGAACTCGGCGCCCCAGTAGAGGTTGTAGAAGAGCTGGTCGAGCGCCCTTTTGATGAAGAAGTCGTACACCGTCATGATCGGGAAGAACGGCACGCCGGCGTAGTGGCCCATCATCCCGAAGGACCCCACGGCGGACATGCAGTTGGCCTCCGCGATCTCGAAGCGGATGTGCCGCGTCCACGGCTCGCTCGTCGGCAGCAGGCCCGGGCGCTTCTTCTTGTGGCCCGTGCGCACCTCGTAGTCGGCGGATTCCTTCTCGCCCTCGCCGTGCTTGCCGTACACGCGGTCGTCCATGACCGGGTTGAGCTGCGTGGACGTGCCGACGTCCGGGCTCATCGTGAGCACGAGGTCGGCGGACGGCTCCCACTGGCGCTCCTTGTCGGAGAGGTCGGGAATGCCCTTGCCGTCCTCGCGACGCATCTCGGCGGAGGTGCCGATGCGCACGAGCTTCGCGGCGAGCTGGCCCCACATCCACTGGGTGTGCGCGCGCGGGAAGAGCTTCGTGTCGATGTCGAGGCTCGTCGGCACGCCGCCCGCGTCCTCGATGCGCCGGCGCACGTGCTCGCGATTGCGGTTGCGCCACGCGCGGTCCGCCTGGATGACCTCGCGGAACTCGGCGCCCTTCGCCGCGACGAGCGCGCCCTCCTCGGTCGACTCGTCCCACGGCGCGAACGGCCGCTCGAGCGTCAGCCCCTCGTCCTCGAGGAGCTGGACGACCTCGTCCTCCTTGGGCAGGTCGCTGTGGTTGCCGGGCGCCGCGTACATGTCGAGGCCCCAGCCCTTGACCGTGTGCGCGATGACGAGCGACGGCCGGTCCTGGTCCTGCTTGCTCTTCTCGAGCGCCTTCGACAGCACCTCGGTGTCGTGGCCGCCGAGGTCGCAGAGCAGCGTCTCGAGCTGGCCGTCGTCGAGCGAGTCGACGAGCGGCTTGCACTTCTTGTCGCGCGCGATGAGCACGCGCCGCGTCTCGTCCATCTGCCGCAGCAGCAGGTGACCCTGGAGCTCGTAGTCGCTGAGCCCCTCCTCGAGCACCTTGCGCAGCGCCGCGCCGCCGGCCTTCTTGAACGCGGCGAGCCGCTTGCGCCCGTGCCGGACCTGGATGACCTCCCAGCCGTTCGCCTCGCCCATCGCCTCGATGCGGTGCGCGTCCGTCCCGTGCAGCCCGTGCATGTTGGGCATGCGCGCGCCGTCGAGGTTCTGGCGGTTGTAGTCGATGATCCAGGTGATGTTGCCGAGGCCGCGCTCCGCGAA
The DNA here is from genome assembly GCA_030428785.1 of bacterium. Lineage (GTDB taxonomy): Bacteria > Planctomycetota > B15-G4 > B15-G4 > B15-G4 > JAUIEF01. The sequence continues at coordinate 1,843 of JAUIEF010000187.1, read as the reverse complement.
GTCGGGCATGGCCTCCATGAGGCTGCCCTCGCGCAGCTCGCTGTCGCCGATGAGCGACCAGAAGTGCAGGTCCGTCGGGACCTCGGGGACCTCGACCGCGTGGTCGCGCGCGTAGCGGTACGCGAGCGCCAGGTAGCCGGACGCGACCGGCGGGATGCCCACGCTGCCGGACGGCAGGAAGTGCCAGCTGTCCGGGTCGAAGCGCGAGTGGTAGCTCTGGAAGACCGGCTCGCCGTTCTCGCTGAACGCGCGCAGCCCGTGGAGCGCCTGCTCGATCTGCTCCTGCGAGAACCAGTCGCCCTGCTTCGGGTGCCGGAACAGCCCCATCATGCCGTTGAGCACGTGGTCCAGCGGCGCCGCGTGCGGCTTGCAGCACACGAAGTCGTGCCCCGTCCGCACGTTGCAGTGCAGCGCGGTGAGGATGTGCGCCGAGCTGCTGCACGACGCCGGGTGACCGCCAACCTTCGGGTCGGTCTTGCGCGCCGTCGGGCGGTGGTTGGCGATGTGGATCATCGCCGTGGTCTGGATCATCGCCCGGCGGGCGATGCGGTCGAGCGTGCTCATCAGCCGAGCAGGTCCGCGATGACCGAGCGCTCGTGCTCGAGCTCGGCCACGGAGGCCGCGATCTTCTCCTGGCCGAAGTCGGTCAGGCTGATGCCCGTGACGATCTTGCACTCACCCTTCGCGTCGACGCTCACGGGGAACGAGCTGATGAGACCCTCCGGCACGCCGTAGCTGCCGTCGCTGCAGAGCGCGACCGAGCGCCAGTCGCCGGGCGGCGTGGGCGTCACGAGGTCGTGCACGTGATCGACGAGGCCGTTGGCCGCCGAGAGCGCCGACGACAGGCCGCGCGCCTTGATGATCGCCGCGCCGCGCTGCTGCACCGTCTTGATGAACTCGCCCTCGAGCCACCCGCGGTCCGTGACGACGTCCGTCGCGCGCTTGCCGCCGATCTTCGCGTTCTCGAAGTCCGGGTACTGCGTCGCGCTGTGGTTGCCCCAGATGGTCATGTTGGTGACCTGCGTGTGGTGCACGCCGGCCTTCGCCGCGAGCTGCGCCTTCGCGCGGTTCTCGTCGAGGCGCGTCATGGCGGTGAACTGCGTGTTGGGCATGCCCTCGGCGTTCGCCGCCGCGATGAGCGCGTTCGTGTTGCAGGGGTTGCCGACGACCACCGTCCGGCAGGAGCCCTTGGCGTTCTTCGCGATCGCCTTGCCCTGGCCCGTGAAGATGGGGCCGTTCTCCTTGATGAGGTCGTTGCGCTCCATCCCCGGGCCGCGCGGCTTGGCGCCGACGAGCAGGGCCCAGTCGACGTCCGCGAAGCCCTCGTCCAGGTCGCTCGTGCAGACCATGTCCTGCAGGAGCGGGAACGCGCAGTCCTCGAGCTCCATGGCCACGCCTCTGAGCGCCTCCATGGGCTTCTCCGCCGGGATCTCGATCATGTGGAGGATGACCGGCTGATCCGGGCCGAACATGCCGCCGGCGGCGATGCGGGGGAGCAGGGCGTATCCGATCTGGCCCGCGGCACCGGTGACGGCGACGCGGATGGGGGTGGTGGTCACGGTTCGGGACTCCTGGGGTGGAAGCCTGCATTCTCGCTCATTCCGCGAGGGGATCGCCACCCGTGCCGGGCCGGATGCGGCGCCCGGGAGGACGCGGCCGGACCGCTATGATCTCGGCGATGCGCGCCCGCTCGCCGCTCGTCGCGACCACCGATCCGCCCTGGCCGGGCTCCGCGGCGCGGGCGGGCGGCGCAGCGTCCCGCTCCCGAGCGCCCGGGCGTGCTCGACGCGCGGCCGGCGCCGTGCTCGCCGCCGTCCTCGCGGTGATCCCGGCCCTCGCGGCC